>DASQBG010000155.1:0-15632 GCA_035635335.1 Myxococcales bacterium
CTGCGCGGCGGCGAGCGTCCTCTTCTGGGACTTGTTCGAGCTGCTCGATCTGCGGCTGCGCGACTGGTGGTACGTCGGCGTGCCGCGCACGCGCCTCGGCGGAGCCGCCTTCAGCGCGATCTGCTTCGCCACCGTGCTGCCCGCCGCGCGGATCGGGCTCGCGTGGATCTCGCCGCGCCTGGAGGCGGGCATCGGCGTGGCCGCGCCATCGCCGCGGGCAGCCCGGATCCTCTTCGTCCTGTTCGCAGCCTCGCTGGCCCTGGTGCTCGCGCTGCCCGGCATCGCCTTCCCGCTCGCGTGGCTGCTCCTCTGGTTCCTCTTCGAGGCGGAGCTCGCGCGACGACGGGATCCCGAGCCACGCCTCCTCAGCCCGCTGCAGGCGTGGCGCGCCGGCGACCGCGGCGTGCTGCTGCGACTCCTGGCGCTCGCGCTGCCGCTCGGTCTGATCTGGGAGGGACTCAATTCCGGCGCGGCGCGCGGATGGGTGTACACGGTCCCGCACTTCGAGTCCCCGAAGCTGTTCGAGATGCCGCTCGCCGGCTACCTCGGGTACCTGCCGTTCCTCCTCGAGTGCGGCGCGGCGCTGGCACTGCTCGACCGCACCGCGCAGCGGCTGCGCGGCGGACAGGCGACGATCCTGCTGGCCGCGATCGCCGGCTTCCACTGGCAGGTGGACGGATTCGCCCGGCGCGCGACGGCCGTCTCGGTCGTTCCGCGCATGGCGGAAGCGCGGACGCTGGCGCCGGGCGATCTCGAGTGGCTCGAGCGCGCGGGGCTCCGCACACCACTCGACGTGCTGCGCGCGACCGGGCCGGTGCCCGCGCGCATCCGCGATCTCGCGGAGGTCGCGCAGGTGGCCCACCTCGGGATCCCCTGGGCGGAACGGCTCGCGCGCGCCGGGGTGCGGGGGCGCGCGATGCTCGCGGCCGCCGATCCGGCCCGCCTGTGGGAGCGGCTCGGCGGCCAGGGAGAGGAGCCGCCGGATCCGGCGCTGGTGAGGCTCTGGGTGCGCAAGGCGGGCGAGTCGCGGTAAGAAGGACCGTGCCCCGCACATCGCCCACCCGCGGCTTCCTCGCGCGCGAGCAGCACCGGGTGCTGCTCACCATCCACGCGCTGGTGCTGATCTCGGGTTTGCTCGCCTGCGCTCTGCTGAACCGGCGGTTCAGCCCGGACCGGATGTGGGTGCAGTGGGTCGCGCTCGCCTGGGGCGCCCTGTTCGTGTTGCACCTGTGGATCTTCTCGCGCGGCACGCTCGCGACCATGGGCGGCCGAAGGTCGGGCGCCCGATGGCCGTCCTCGCCACCCTGAAGAAGGACCGCCTCGGCGAGTGGACCACCCTCGCCGAGTTCCTGGCGGACCTGCGGCGGCGGGAGACCAATTCCGTCGCCGCTCTCGCGCTGGCCCTGTCCTTGCCGCCGGAAGAGCAGCGCGAGCTGGCGCACGGCGGCGGGCTCGCCGTGCTGGTCGAGGTCGCTTGCGATCTCCGGCTTCCCAAGGGGTCGCGGCTGGCGGCGGCGCGCTGCGCGGTCGAGGCGGGCGCTTCCGGAGAGACGCTGGCGGCGCTGTTCGTCGGGGCGGGCGATCTCGCCACCGATCCGCGGCTCGGCGCCGCGGCGAAGAAGCTGGTCGAGTCGGGCCTGGCTGCCGCGCTCGCGCAAAGGGCCGGCGCTGAAGTCTCGCTCGAGGCCGGAGCGTTCGCGCGCGCGGCGCACGCCGGCGCCTCGGCGGTGGGTCAGGCGCGCCTCAAGGAGCTGATCGCCGCCGCACCGAAGGGACACGCCGGCGCGGCAGCGGCGCTATTCTCGCTAGGAGCGGCCGAGTTGGGGGAGCGGGAGCGCTGGGCGAAACTGCTCCAACAGACCTGCTTCGCCCACCGCAGCGCTCCCGGGGCCGCCAAGCGACTCGGGCTGGCGCCGCCATGGCCGCCCAACCTGCCCGACGCGTTCGCGCCGCTGGTGCAGGAAGCCGAGAAAGCGGCGGCCGGCGTGACCGCTCCGGACGCCGCCGCGGCGCCGGTGAGGACCGGTCCGCGGGCGTCCGCTTCGCCTCGCGCCTCGGGGCGGCTCGGCCCACCTCTTGCCGCCCGGCCGGGCGGCTCCGCGGCCGCGCACGCCGCCGCACCGCCCCGTACGGGTCCGGCGTCGCTGCCGGCCGAGCCCGCGCAGGTGCTGCCGCGGACCGGACCTACGGAAGTCGGCAGGAAGGTCGTCGCTCCCATCAAGCCGTCCCTTTTCCGGCGGCCGCGCGGCACCCTGGTCGAAGGTCCGGTGAAGCTGCCGCCCAAGCCAATGCCCCCCGTGGCAGGCCGGGCGCCCGAAAGCGCACAGACGCCCTCCGCCCTGGGTCCTCTCCCGCCTGAGGTCCCGGAGCCCCGGCCGATCCGCCGCGCGGCGGTGGCCGCGGGGCCATTCGCCCAGCGGCTGCAGTCGCTGTTCGACGATCGTCCCGAGGCCGTCGAGCGCCTCTATGCCGCCATGGAGGCGCGCGCCGCGGTGAGCGGCCTCCCCGCCGCACTCGAGGAGCTGGACCGCGAGCTCTCGCAGCCGCGCTGGAAGGGCCGGCGTGCGCCGCCGGGCCAGCTCGAGCGCCTCGCCGCGGCGGCGCGAGCACAGCCGGAGCCCTGGACGGCCGCCGCCGGGCTCCTCCTGACGAGATTGCGCATCGAAGGCGCGTGACCCCGCCGGATTTTTTCTTGTGGCCGGATTCCTACCGGGCGAGTCTCCTCCCGATGGTGACGCGCAACGTCGAAACGATTGCAACCCCGGTCCGAAGGGTGCTAAAGGGCCGCCTTTCAAGTCCGGCGCGGCACCCGGACCTGGAGTGCTTTGCATGAAAATTGCTCTGAGCCCGCTGGAGAAGTTCCGCGCGGCGGGCAAGTTTCTCGACTGTACCTTCAACAAGCGTCCGCTCACTGTCAGCATCGAGGTGACCAAGCGCTGCAACGCGCGCTGCGATTTCTGCGATTACTGGAAGATCACCGACCGCGACGAATTGACCGACTTCACCGACGTCGTGCGCCGATTCGATCCGATGGTGGTCGTGTTCACCGGCGGCGAGCCCATGCTGCGCCGGGACCTGGTCTCGATCGTCAAGTCGATCAAGGAGCTGCCCGGCTTCCGGTACGTGACGCTCCTCACCCACGGCGGGTTCCTCTCCGAGCAGAAGATCAAGGAGCTGGTCGGGGTGGGCGTGAACCAGATCAACATCTCGATGAACTACCCGGACGCGCGGCAGGACAAGGAGCGCGGCATCCCGGGGCTGTTCGAGCGCCTGGAGCGAACGGTCCCGAAGATGGTGAACGGGGGCTACAACGTCTTCACCTTCGCCTCGATGCTGATGGTCGACAACATGCACGACGCCGAGCCGCTCATCCGGCTGGCGCACTCGTGGGGCATCAACATCGCCTTTTCCGGCTACAACGACCTGAAGAACGGGAACCAGGCCCACTTCGTCTCCAAGGCGAAGATGGACGAGTTCCGCGCCGTCTGCGCCCGGATCGTCGAGCTGAAGCGAGAGCTCGGCAACGTAATGACCTCCGACTATTTCTTCCAGACCCTTCCCACCTTCTACGAGCAGCGCGAGATCGGCGGGTGCAAGGCCGGGAAGATCATGATTCACGTCACCCCCAAGGGGATGGTGCAGCCCTGCGCCGAGTTGGAGCCGGTGGCGCACTACTCGGAGTTCCTGCCCGGCACCTACCAGGGTCCGAACTGCGGGAAGTGCTTCGACGCCTGCCGCTCGGAACCGCAGGCTCCCCTCACGGTGCGGCGTCTCGGGGAGCTGGCGGGACTCTGGTGAACGAGGGGGTTCCCGATCCCGATCCCCGGCAGGAGCTCCGCCGCTTCTGGCTCCGCGCGCTCGTCGGCCTCTGCGCCGGCATCGCCGCCGCGGCGGGCGTCGCCGCCTACCTCGGCATCTCGCAGCGCGAGCTGATCGCCAGCATCCACGGCGTGGCCCTGGAGCCGCTCCTCCTCGCGGCGGCGGGCGGGCTCATCCTCATGGGGCTGCAGGCGCTGCGCTGGTGGCTCGTGATGCGGCCCCTGCTCGCCTTGACCTACGGGCAGGCCTACCGCGCGCTGATGGTCGGGTTCGCCTTCAACGTGCTCCTTCCGGCCCGAGGAGGCGACCTTTTGCGCGTGCAGTACCTGGGAAAGCGCACAGGCGTGAGCCGCGCAAAGCTGCTCGGCACCGAGATCGTCGACTTCTGGAGCGACAAGTGGGGCTGGGTGGCGGCCTTCCCGTTGGTCTGCCTGCTCGGGTCGCCGCCGGCGTGGCTCTTCCACGCGCTGCTCCTCATCGCCGGGGCGGTCTTCGGCGTCGGGGCGCTCCTCGCCTTGATGGGCAGCGGGCTGTGGCGCGGACCGCGCACGCCGGCCTTCATCGCCAACCTGCGGGACGGATTCGCGGTGAACCATTGGAAGCGGCTCCTGCTGGTGGAGACGCTCATCGCGCCGCTGCCCTGGCTATGGGAGACGTTCGTGATCGCGCTCGCCGGTCATGCGCTCGGTCTCGACCTGTCGCCGATGCAGGCCTTCGCCGCGCTGACCGCGTTCAACGTCGCCACCGCGGTGCCTTCGCCCGGCAACGCCGGATCGTTCGAGGCGGGCGGCACGCTGGCGCTCGCCGCGTTCGGTCTGCCGAAGGAGACGGCGCTCGCCTTCATCTTCCTCTACCACCTGACGCAGATCGTCCCCGGATTCGTCGGCGGCGTGCTCATCCTGTCGATCGAGGGTCAGCAGATCTTCGGCCGCGAGGGACTGTTCCGCCTGCGCCGGCCCGGGCTGCCGCTGGATACCCCCGTGGTGCCGGAACCCGATCCGGGGTAGGCGCATCCGAGCCGTCAGTGCACGAGCGAGAAACCGGCGTAGTCCGCGGCGCTGATCGAGCGGGTCTGGTCGCCGTCGCTCATCAGGCCCACGCCGACGAAGTCCGGAACGTCTCCTTCGAAGTGCGCGCGGAACTCGGCCGACGGATCGATCTCCTCCTCCTTCCACACGTTCGTCGGTCCGCCGGACTCCAGCACGACCGTGTCCTGCACGACGAAGAGGTTGCGCTTCTGGTCGCAGACCGCGCCCTTCACGCCCTCGGTGCTCCAGACGTACTTGATCGAGTACCATTTGAGGCCGCGCTTCCAGGAGATGTAGACGACCGCCGCGGAGTCGCCGAACCCGGGGATGCATTCGTTCCCCTTCTTCGGCAGGACCTGCGCGCGCCACTTCCACCGCACGGCTTTGGTCCGCTGCCGCAGCGAGTCGGGCACCTCTGCGGCGAGCGTCACCGTCTCCAGCGGAGGCCGGTAGACCGCGCGGATGTACGAGCCGTCCGGGTCGTCGATGAGCCGGTAGTAGCTGACCGGGCCGGAGTAGCTCTCCACGACCCTGAACGAGTGGACGTCGAGCTTCGTCTCCGCGAGCTGTGGCCGGCTTTCCTCGGCGGAGGTCTTGCCGGCGGGGCCGGGTGCCCCCGCGGAGGTGGCGGCCAGCAAAAGCGGGAGCACGAGGCCAAGGCTGGTCGGCCCGGGGTTCACTGGCGCCGCAGCTTAACGGAGACCCGTAATTGCGCCAGTCCTTTGAAATGATGATAGAAGCCCCCGCCATGCCGGAAGCGGACGTCGAGCTGCGCGGCCCCGCGCCGCGGTGGGGAGCGGTTTGCGCGGCGGCGGTGGGGCTGTGCGTCGCTGTGGGCCTGTGGCTCCGCTTGCGAGGCCTGTCAGCCGAAGGCTTCGGCGACGACGAGGTCCACAAGTGGCTCGCGGCGCTCCGCTACCTGCACGGCGACCTGTCGGGCGATGACGTCGAGCACCCGATGCTCATGAAGGTGTTCATCGCCGCGTTCGCGCTGGTCGGCAACCGGCTGGGCTGGGCGCCGGAGACGATCACCCGCCTGCCCAACGCGCTGGCGGGCGCGCTGTCCATCTGGGTGGTCGCCCTGCTGGGACGGCGCCTGTTCGGACGGGCGGCGGGCCTGTGCGCCGCCGCGCTCGCGGCGGTGTCGACCACCTACGTCGGCTACCAGAGGGTCGCGAAGGAAGACACGCTGCTCGGCCTGTTCCTCATGCTGCTCCTGTGGTGCCTGGCGGAGGCCAGGGCCGCCGCGGAGGACGGCCGGACCAAGGCGCAACACCGGTGGGAGCTCGGCGGGGCCGCCAGCGTGGCGGGCATGCTCGCCTCCAAGTACTTCTTCTTCCTCACCCCGATCCCGCTCCTGGCCTACTTCTGGCTCCGCCCGGTCTCGTCGTGGCGTCTCGCCGCGCTCAGGTGGGCGCAGCTCATCGGGTTCGCGGCGGCGATCTGGATCTGCCTGGACTGGACGCCGTTCCTGCCGTCGACCTGGGAGTACGCGAAGACCTACACCACCGGGCAGCAGACCGTGCACGGCAGCCTGTTCTTCATGGGGCGCGTCTACCACAACCTGGTGGAGTACGGGCTGCGCGGGACGCCGGCCTGGTTCTACCTGGTGTTCGCGACGGTGAAGCTCGCGCCGGTGACGGTGCTGTTCGCGGCGGCGGGGCTCGCCGCGGCGATCCTCCAGCGCCGGCCCGCGCACCGCATCGTGCTCTCCTGGCTGGCGGTGTGGTTCCTGGTGCACTCGGTGTCGGGATCGAAGTGGGGGCGCTTCTTCACCGCCGTGCTGCCCGCGTTCCTGCTGCTGGCGGGCTACGGCGCGGCGCTCGCGGTCTCGTGGATGCGCCAGCGCCGGCCGGCGTGGGCGGGCGCCGCCGCCACAGCGGTGGTGGTGCTGCTGGTCGGCGGGGAAGCGCGGGCCGCGCTGGCGCACGCGCCCCACTACCGGCTCTACATCAACGCCTTCGGCGGCGGAGACGGGAACGTCGACTGGTTCTTCCCGCACTGCGACTATTACGACCTCGGGTTCCGCGAGGCGATGCAGCAGATCGCGGCGCGCGCCGAGCCTTCCGCCGAGGTGGCGACGGAGATCGACTGGCCCGCCGGGCTCTACGCGGAGCGCTTCGGTCGCCCCGACCTGCGGCAGACGCTGGTGCGGCGCGGCCGCGCCTGCCGCTCCGCCCAGCCGTGCTACGTCGTGGTCCAGATCGGCCGGCTCTATTTCCTCAACGCGGACGCGGTGCGGTCGCTTTCGCATCGCGATCCCTGGACGACCGTGCGCGTCCGGGGCGAGGACGTGGTGAAGGTGTACCGCCTCCCTCCCGGCGAATCGCCGTTCCCGGACGAGAACTCGCCGGCGCCCCCGCAGGCGCGGCGCCAGCTGTAAGGATGATCGATGGCCAAGCTGCAGATGGAAGACCTGGTGGTGGGCACCGGCCCGGAGGCGAAGAAGGGGCAGACCGTGTCCGTCCACTACACGGGCTGGCTCACCGACGGAAAGAAGTTCGACTCCTCGAAGGACCACGGCAAGCCGTTTTCGTTCGCGCTCGGCCGCGGGCAGGTGATCCAGGGTTGGGACGAGGGCGTGATCGGCATGAAGGTGGGCGGGCGGCGCAAGCTGACCATCCCCCCCGAGATGGGCTACGGCAGGCAGGGCTTCCCGGGCGCCATTCCCCCGAACTCCACGCTGGTCTTCGAAGTGGAGCTGCTCGGTACGGCCTGAGGGATCAGAGCCGCGCGCATTTCTGGGACGGATCGCGGGCGACTTTCAGCTTCAGCTCCAGGATGCGTCCGGTCGTCTCGTCCAGCGTGAGCTCCAGCTCCTGCGCGTCCTTGGCACACGTCAGGCGGAACGCGCCGTGCGCCGCTCCGTCCCCGGGGCCGGCCGTGCCCAGCTGGCAGGGGCCGTGCGCGGTGAGCTGCTTCCGGGCGGACGCGGGGTCGAGCGAAGGCGCGAACGTCTGCCGCGCGTAGGCGTCGTCCCAGCGCAAGGTCAGGGCGACCGCCCGTTCCGCCGCCTTCTGCAAGCGCGGGCCGGGCGGGATCGCGGGCCTGAGCTCCAGGTGCTGGATGAGGGGCGGCACTTCGGGCGTCAGCGTGAGGTAGGCCTCCAGCGTCCCGCGCTCGCAGGACAGCGTCTGCGTGCCACGCAGCGCGTTCTCCGCCTCGAGCTGCCCGGGAAGGCAAGCGCCGAGCTTCGCGCGCAGCTGTTCGAGGTGCGCTTTCAGCTCCTCGGGGCTCTCGTAGTACCAGGCGGTCCGGTCGAAGCGCGCCTGCGCCAGGGCGGGATCCCATTGCTGGAGGAGAGCGGCGACGCCCTCGAGCGCTTGCGACAGCTCCGCCGCGGGCCGCACCCGGCGCGCCGGGATGGCCCCCTTCTGCGCCAGCAGCACCAAGGCGGGCCAGGGATCCGGAGCGACGTAGGTCAGGTTGGTCGCCCCGATCAGGGCCACGCCGCGCTCCGGCAGCAGCGCCAGGACCGACCCGAACCCCGGCAGCCCGCCGCCGTGCGAGACGATGCGGTCGAAGTCGCAGCTCTCGTGCGCTCCGAAGCCATACCCGTAGCCCCGGGCACGGGCGCGCAGCGGGTCGCCGGGCGCGATCTCCAGCCCGACGTGCCGGGCGGCCTGCTGCATCTCCCTGCGCGAGGCACGGGAGAGCGGGCCCGTCTCCGGGTCGTCGCGGGGCGGCCAGGCATCGAGCTGGAAGGCCGCGTAGCGGGCCAGATCGCGCATCGAAGTGTAGAGCCCGCCCATCGCCGCGTAGACGCCGTCCGCGAGCTGCGGCTCCTCGCGCAGGTCTCCGGACAGCTGCGGGCCGGGCGCGGAGGTCCGGTGCCCGTATCCGAGCGCGAGCCGCGCCACGGGGACGTCCTTCTGTCGCCAGACGGTGGCGACCATCCCGAGCGGCCGCAGCACGTTCTCGCTGAGGTAGTCCTGGATGCGCTGGCCGGAGACGCGCTCGACCAGGCGCCCGAGGAGCGCGAATCCGGTGTTCGAGTACTCGTAGGCGGTCCCGGGAGCGCGCGAGAAGGCCAGACCGCGGGACAGCAGCCGCTGCAACTCCTCGCTGCTCATGCCCAGCTGCAGGTCGCCCCAGGGATTGTCCTCCGGGAAACCGGCCGAATGCGAGAGCAGGTGGCGCACCGTGATCCTGGGCGAGTCGCGCGTCGGGTAGTGGATCCGCGAGAGCTCGGGGAGGAATTTCTCCGCCGGGTCGTCCAGCGACAGCTTCCCCGCATCCCGTAGCCGCAGCACGGCGATGGCGGTGAAGCTCTTGGTCAGGGAAGCGATGCGGAAGACGGTGTCGAGGTCTGCGGGCAGGTTCTGCCCCAGGTCCCGCTGTCCCCACGCCTTCGACCAGCGCACCTCGCCGTCGACGACCAGGGCAACGGCCATCGCCGGCGGCTTGCGGGCGGCGAACTGCTCGTCGAAGACGGCCTCGACCTCGGGGAGCGCATCGGCCAGCTTGCGCGCGCGCTCCTGCGGATCCGGAAAGACGGGACCCGGGGCGATATGGACGGGCGGGGGTGCGGGAGGCGGCGTGGGCGCCGGCGTGGCGCCGGCGCAGCCGGCGAGAAGGAAGGCGAAGACGAGGCGCATCTTCACACCCAGTCCCGGCCTTCGCCGCGGACCCATTCGGCGAAGATCGTGATCCCCTCGCGCAGAGGGGTGCGGGGTGCATACCCGAGCACCTTTCCCGCGTGCGTCACGTCCGCGCTGGTGAGCGGCATGTCGCCCATCTGCGCGGGCTGGACGTCCAGCTCGGCGCGTACGCCGAGCGCTTCCTCGAGCAGCGCGATCAGCTCGCGCAGGCTGGTGGTCTGCGCGCCGCCCAGGTTGACGATCTCGTGGCGAGACAGCGGCACCGAGAGCGCCGCCAAAACGCCGGCGAGGATGTCGTCGATGAAGGTGTAGTCGCGTCGCGAGGAGCCGTCGCCGAAGAAGGGAAGCTTCTGCCCGGCGAGCATGCGGCGCGCGAACTTGTGGATGGCGAGGTCGGGCCGCTGGCGTGCGCCGTACACGGTGAAGAAGCGCAGCGAGATCGCCTCCAGCCCGAACAGGTTGCGCCAGGTCGAGACCAGCTGCTCGCCCGCCGCCTTCGAGGCGGCATACGGGCTGAGCGGCGAGTCGATCCGCGCGGTCTCCTGGAACGGAGCCACCGCGTTGGCGCCGTACACGCTCGAAGAGCTGCCGAACACGAAACGTCGCACGCCCGTCTTCCGCGCCGCCTCCAGCAGCACGGCGGTCCCGCGCACGTTCACGTCCATGTACTCGGCCGGGCGCTCGAGGCTCGGGCGCACGCCGGCGAGCGCGGCGAGGTGCACGATGCACTCGGGCCTCGCCTCGCCGAACGCGCGCTCGACGGCGTCGGCGTCGCGGATGTCCGCCTGGAAGAGACGGAGCCCCCGCGCGAGCAGCGGCTCGACCGCACGCCGCTTCACCCGCTCCGGATAGAACGGGTCGAAGTTGTCGATCGCCGCGACCTCGTCCCCGTGCGCCAGGAGCCGCCCGCACAGGTGCGATCCGATGAACCCCGCGCCGCCGGTGACCAGCACGCGCATCTAGGACCCGAGCTCCGGAAACCGGGTCCGGATCGAATCGAGGATCACGACGCCGTTCTCCTCGGCCATGGTCGATCGCATCCGGGCTGGCGCGACCAGCGCGGTCACGCGACCTGCTTCAGCGCCGAGGTGCTGGAGCCCCACTTGCGCTGCCAGAGTTGGAACATGGCGAGCGTCCAGAGCGGCTTGCGCAGGTCGGCCTCGCCGCGCAGGTGCCGCTGCAGCATCGCCTGCGCGGCGCGGGGCTCGAACAGTCCCGCGCGGCGCAGCTCGGCGTCGGAGTAGAGCTCCTCGAACAGCGGGCGCAGCGGTCCGCGAATCCAGGCAGCCACCGGGATGCCGAACCCCTTCTTCGGGCGGCGCAGGATCTCGCCGGGGACGATGCCCCGCAGCGCACGCTTGAGCAGCACCTTGGTGCGCGTCAGCGAGAGCTTGAGCCTCCAGGGGAGGCGGGCGGCGAATTCCACCACGTGTGTGTCGAGGAAGGGGGCGCGCAGCTCCAGGGAGGCGGCCATCGAGGCGCGGTCTGCCTTCACCAGGATGTCGTCGGCGAGGTAGCGGCCGAGGTAGAAGCGCAACGCCTCGTCCACGGAGCCTTCGCCTACCCCGGCCCGGACCCCGCGCTCCGCCTCGGCGAGCACTTCCCGGTACGCCACCGCCGGCGCGGCGTGCTGGCGGAGGTCGGGATGCAGGAGCTCGAGCAGCTCGGAGGGGAGGAACGAGCCGATCCACGCCTGGTGCCGCAGCGAGGGAGGCGCGGAGGCGCCCCGCAGGAACTGCTTCAGGCGGAAATCCAGGCTCATGTTGCGCGACGACGACGGGAGCCGCTCGGCCGCGCCGCGCAGCAGGCCGTGGAGGCCTCGAGGCAGCCGCGCGAACAGCGCGGCGGGGCGGTGCGCGAGGAAGGGATCGTAGCCGGCGAACAGCTCGTCCCCGCCGTCGCCGGCGAGCGCCACCTTCACCGTGCGGCGCGTGAACCGCGAGAGCAGCAGCGTGGGCAAGAAGCTCGGATCGGCGAACGGCTCGTCGAGCGAGGCGACCGCGTCCGGCAACAGGTCGAGGCAGTCCTTCCCGGAGAACCGCTCGGTCGCGTGGACCGTGCCGAGGCGCCCGGAGGCGAGCTGCGCGTACGGCGTCTCGTCGAAGCTCTGCTCGGTGAACCCGATCGAGAACGTCTGCAGCGGATCCTTGTGCCGCGCCGCGAGCGCCGCGATGGTGGTCGAATCGATGCCGCCGGAGAGGAACACCCCGACCGGCACGTCGGCGACCAGCCGCCGGGCGACCGCGCCGTCGAGGAGGCGCACCAGCTCCTCTCCCGCTTCCTCCGGGGAGATGCGGGACGCGTCGGGCGCGGGCAGCTCCCAATACCGGCGCAGGCGGAAGCCACGCCCGTCGAGCACGGCCACGTGCCCGGCGGGGAGCTTGAACAGGTGGCGGTGGATGCTGCGCGGCGCCGGGACGTACTCGACCGCCAGGTACTGCGCCAACGCCTCGTGATCCAGCTCACGGGGGACGCCGCCGTGGGCGGCGAACGCCTTCAGCTCCGATCCGAAAACCGCGCGCGTCGCCGCGCCCTCGGGAGCGCCCGTCCAGGAGACGCCCTGCGCCAGCGCGTAGTAGAGCGGCTTCTTCCCCAGCCGATCGCGCGCCAGCAAGAGCTTGCGCCGGGGGGCGTCCCAGAGGGCGATGGCGAACATGCCGTGCAGCTCCTCGACGAAGCGCTCGCCCCATTCGAGGTAGGCGCGCAGCACGACCTCGGTGTCGCTGCGGGTGGTGAACGGGTGGCCGCGCGACCGGAGCCGCTCGCGCAGCTCGTCGTGCTCGTAGGCCTGGCCGTTGAAGAGCAGGGCCACGCCCTCGCGAACCATCGGTTGCACGCCGCCGGCGATGTCGAGGATGGAGAGCCGCAGGTGACCCAGCGCCGCCGGGCCCTCGACGAAGAACCCTTCCGCGTCGGGTCCGCGGTGCGAAAGAGCGCGCGCCATGCGCCGCACGGGAGCTTCGTCGGGCGCGCCCAGGAGGTCGACGTCGCCGCAGATGCCGCACATCGATCTATCTCGCTGCCCGCAGCGGCTGCTCGCGCGTGTCCTCGCCCGCGTTCAGCTCCTCCGCGATCAGGTACGGCCTCTTCCCCTGCGACTCGTAATAGGTGCGGATGACCAGCTCCGCGAGCAGGCCCATGAGGAGGCTCAGGGCGCCGACCAGGGTGAACATGACGGCCAGCAGCGGCAGGGGCGTCTGCACGAAGTCCTTCAGACCGCGCACCTTGTAATAGACGGCCCACCCGACGGCGCAGGCGGCGCACAGCCAGGAGAAGAGCCCGAACCCGCCGAAGACGTGGATCGGCCTGGTCGCATAGCTGGCGAGGAACTTCACCACGAAGAGGTCGAGCAGCACCTTCATGGTGCGGTTCAAGCCGTACTTGCTCTTGCCCGCCTTCCGCGCGCGGTGGCTGACCACCATCTCGGTCACCCGCGCGCCCTGCCAGCTGGCGTAGATGGGGATGAAGCGGTGCATCTCCCCGTACAGCTTCACGTCGCGCAGCACGTCGCGCCGGTACGCCTTGAGCGAGCACCCGTAGTCGTGCAGCCGCACGCCGCTGATGGCGCTGATCAGGCGGTTGGCGACGCGCGACGGAAGCTTGCGCCCGAACTCCTTGTCCTGGCGGTCCCTGCGCCATCCGCTGACCACGTCGTATCCCTCGCCCAGTCGGGCGAGCAGCTTCGCGATGTCGGCGGGGTCGTTCTGCAGGTCGCCGTCCATCGGAACGATCACGCTGCCGCGGGCCGCCTCGATGCCGGCCGACATGGCGGCCGTCTGGCCGAAGTTCAGGCGGAAGCGGATGACCCGGAGCGCCGGCTCCCGCTGGGCGAGGCGCGCGAGCTGGGCGAAGGTGCCGTCGCGGGAGCCGTCGTCGACGCAGATCACCTCGTAGGTGCGGCCGAGCTCGCGGAGGACGCCGAAGAGCTCGGTGAGAAGCGGCTCGACGTTGGCTTCCTCGTTGTAGACCGGGATGACGACGGACAGCTCGGGCTGCATTGGCCGGGTGGGATAGCACGCGCTCTGCGCGCCAGGCAACAGAGTGGCCGGAGCGGAGTTGCGGAATTCCTCCGCCTGTCCGGTAGCTTGCTCCTGTAAAGGAACCGTCCGCATGCGTCCTCCTGGCGCCGCTTTCGCGGAGGCCAGAAAGAAGGGACCCGCGGCGGACCCCGATCGGCCACGCGCCGGAGGTCTGAAGACGGTGAAGAAGCAGATCCGGGGTTTCCAGGAGTTCCTGCTCAAGCAGAACGCGCTCGCGCTCGCAGTCGGGGTGGTCATCGGCGCTGCGGTCGGGCGCGTGGTGAGCGGCATCGTCGAGGACGTCATCATGCCCGTCGTCGGGCTGGCGCTGCCCGGCGGCGAGTGGCGCAACGCGGCCATCGCCCTCCCGCGCGGCAACGCGATCAAGTACGGCGACCTGCTCGGCCGCTTGCTCGACTTCATCGTCGTCGCGCTGGTCGTGTACCTCGTCACCAAGGCTGTCTTGGAGAAGCCGGCCCCGGCGCCGCCGGACACCAAGACCTGCCCGCAGTGCCTGGAGCTGGTGCCGGCGGCCGCGCGCAGGTGCCGCGCTTGCACCTCGCAGCTTGCCTGAATGAGTCTCGCCATGTCCGCGCCCTGAAATGCGTGGCGCCGGCGTATCGGGCACGGCTAGATTGCGCCGCTTGATGGAGCGGCTCCTCCTCACCTTCACCGGGCGCGACGCGCCCGGCATCACCGCGCGCATCACCGAGGTCCTGGCCGGGGCCGGCGCGCGCCTGCACGACGTCGAGCAGGTCGTGGTGCACGGATTCCTGGTGCTCGCATTCGCGGTGGCGTTCGATTCGCGCGAGTCGGAGGAGCGCGCCCTCAAGGACCTCCTGTTCGCCGCCAAGCAGCGCGGGCTGTCGATGGAGTACGCGCCGCTGCCGGCGGCGGAACCTTTGCCCCGGCAGCGATTCGCGGTGACGGCCATCTCGCGCCAGCTCGGGCCCGAGGCGCTGCACGCCGTCTCCGGCACGCTGGCGGCGCACGGCGGCAACATCGAGAGCATCCAGCGGCTCAGCGAGGGCGGGCTCCAGAGCGTCGAGTTCGCCGTCTCCTTGCCTGCGGAGGCGGACGCCTCCGCGCTCAAGCGCGCGCTGCTCTTCGCGGCGGGGCAGGGGAGCTTCGACTGCGCGCTGCAGAAGGAGTCGCTCCTGCGGCGCAGCAAGCGGCTGGTGGTGATGGACATGGACTCGACGCTCATCCGCATCGAGGTGATCGACGAGCTGGCGCGCGAGCACGGCGTCGGCGAACAGGTGGCGGCCATCACGCGGCGGGCGATGCTGGGCGAGATGGACTACGACCGCAGCTTGCGGGAGCGCGTCGCGCTCTTGCGCGGGCTGCCGGCGGAAGTGCTCTACCGGCTGGCTACGAGCCTCCCGCTGGCGGAAGGCGCCGAGACGCTGCTGCGCGTGCTCCAGCGGCTGGGCTACCGCACCGCCGTGATCTCCGGCGGGTTCTCGCACGCCGCGGAGGCGCTGAAGAAGAGGCTCGGCATCGACTATGCCTGGTCGAACACGCTGGAGATCGAGGGCGGGAAGCTGACCGGTCGCGTCCTGGGCCCCATCGTCAATGCGCAGCGGAAGGCAGATCTCCTGGAGGACCTGGCGCGCCGGGAGCGGGTGCCGCTCGACCAGGTGATCGCCGTCGGCGACGGCGCCAACGACCTGCTCATGTTGCAGAAGGCGGGGCACGGGATCGCCTTCCACGCGAAGCCCAAGCTGCGAGAGGCGGCCCACACCTCGATCAGCGCGATGGGCCTCGACGCCATCCTTTACCTGCTCGGCATCACCGGGCGAGACATCCAGGACCTCGCGGAGGAACGCGCATGACGATCAGCAGAAGGAAGCTGTTGGGGTCCGCCGCGGCGGCCGCCGCGCTGTCCGGAGCGGCGCGAGCGCAGAAGGGTGCTCCCGCCGGCGGAGGCGGAGGGCCGGTCGCGATCTCCAGCTCGAACGGGCTGCGCGCGGTGGAGCGCGCCGTGCAGCTCCTCCAACAGGGCTCGGACCCGCTCGACGCCGCGATCTCCGGAGTGAACATCGTGGAGGACGACCCGGCTGACATGACCGTCGGTTACGGCGGCGTGCCGAACTACGAGGGAGTGGTGCAGCTCGACGCCTGCGTGATGCACGGGCCCACGGCGCGGGCCGGCGCGGTCGCTT
>DASQBG010000156.1:0-2544 GCA_035635335.1 Myxococcales bacterium
TCGTCGTCCTCGATGATGAGCTTCATGAAGTCCTCCGCCCGAGGCGCCTTCTGCCTGGGGCGTGTGGTGAGCGAGGGCCTGCCGCGTAGCCCCCTCAGTGATCATCCTAGTGCAGATGGGCGCATGGACGGAAGAAGCGACTGTCGGGTCGCCGACGGCCGGAGATGCCGCGCTGCGTCCAGGGTCGGCACGCGAAATCCTGGCCGTTTCCGGCATCCCCTGGGTGACGCTGCTGTTCCTGCTGGCCTGTGCCTGGGTGCTGCTGGCGGCCGGCGGAATGCGGGGGGCCCTGTCGGTTTCCGGACTGCTCGCCTACGGGGCCAAGGCCACGCCGCTCATCCTCGACCGGGGTGAGACATGGCGCCTCCTCTCGGCGAACCTCCTCCACAAGGACCTGTTGCACCTCGCGTTCAACGCCTTCGCCATCTGGAACGTCGGGGGGGCGCTGGAGCGGGCGGTGCGTCCCGCCGACTACCTGGCGCTGATCATCTTCACCGCGCTGGGGACCACGGTGGCTTCCGCGGTCGGCGCCGATTCGATCTCGCTGGGGGCCTCGGGGATTGCCTTCGGGGTGCTGGGGGCCTCCGCCACTTTCGGCTGGCGGCGCGCGGTGCGCGGACGGCTGCGCGCGCACTTCGGCCTGCGGCTCCTGCCGTGGCTGCTCGCGCTGTTCCTGGCCGGGCTCGGATCGGCGGGCGTGGACAACTGGGGGCACGGCGGAGGACTGCTCGCGGGGGCTGCGTGCGGGCTCTTCCTGACCCCGCGGCAGTGGCCGGGCGAAGCGGCGGCGCGCAGGCTCGCCGCCGCAACCGGCGCACTGCTGGGCACCGTCTCGATGGGAATGTTCGCCGCCCCTGCGCTGCCGGTGCTGGGAGCGGCGCGCGAAGGTCCGCTGGGGAGCTCGGTGCGGGTGCCGCTCGGATGGCGGAAGGCGGCGTCCTCGCCGCACGAGATCTCGTACACGAACGGGCTCTCCACCCTGTGGCGGAGCTCGGTCACGCTGGTCTCGGCGCCGGGCTGCCGCGGATCGGCCGACCTGGTGCGCGGCGCCGTGACCAGGGACCTGTGGCGCCTGGCCGACGTGGGCGCGCTCCGCGCGGTGGACGTGGCGGAGCCGTATCCCGGGCGCGTGGCCGGATCGGTGCGCGTGGTCGCGACCGTGCTCGGCGAAGACGGGCAGGCACATCTCGAGGCGGTCTGCACCGAGCGCGACCGCACCGCGCTGGCGGTGGTGGTCCTGCAGCCGCTCTCGGAACGGCCGACCGACCTGGCGGATCGGATCGCGCGGACGGTGCGGTGGCCGGTGGTGCCGCCGTCGCCTTGATCCCTAGGGCGTCACGGCGAAGCGCGCCGAGGCCGAGGCGCCCAGGCCCACCGCGTCGACCGCGGTGAGGACGGGCTCCGCCGCCGTCGCCGACGGGCTCAGCGAGCCCGTGTCCACCAGCATGCGGAACGAGCCGTCCAGCTGGAGCGCGACCTTCGTCTCCGGGGAAGTGGTCAGGGTCACCGTGGAGCCGTCGAAGACGTGCGCCCGGAGTTGGACCACCGCACCGTGCCGCACCGGCTGCGACGGCACGCTGCTCGCGTCGATGAACACGCGCGGAGCCAGGTCGTCCAGCGCGAGCGAGCCGGACAAGACGGTGGCATGGCCCAGGTCGTCGAGCACCGAGACTTCGATCGGGACCGTCGCCTCGACGCCGCCGGGAGCCAGCTGGAGCGGGACGTCGAACCGGAGCCTCCCTCCCGGTTCTCGCGCTCCCTGGACGGTCTGGCCGTTGATGCGAAGCGAGGCCGTTGCCGCCTCCGCTCCTCCGTGGGCGCGGTCGACCCGCACGCGCACGGTGGCGATGTGTCCGCGGGCGAACAGCGTCCGCGGCATCTCCTCGAAGGCGGCGCGCGGCGGGCCCTGGCAGACCCCCTCGGCGCAGAACAGTCCGGCCGCCCCTCCTTCGCAGTCCGCGTCCCGGCTGCAGCTGCCTCCCGGATCGGGAACGCAAGCAGCCAGCGCGAGCGCCAGCGCCGCGCCGCCGATCGCGCGGCAGGCGGCGGGCGCAGCGCTCACCACCACAGCGCCACCGCGACCGCTCCGAGCACCGCCGCGCCCGCGACGAGCGCCCTCCCCGCGATCGATTCCCTCCTCGCCCGCGCGTACCGCGGCCCATCCGCCGCATCGAGCTCACCCGCCGAGAACCTGGCGTGCAGGTCGTCCGATACCCTCGCTCCGTCCCACCACAGCGCGGCTCCTCCGACGGCCAGCGCCCCGGCTCCCAGGGCAATCCAGGGCGCCGCGCGCGCTCCGCGTGATCGGTGTGCGGCCGTCACTTCCTGGGTCGCGCGCTTGACCCCGCCGATGGCCGCAGCCGGCGCGGCTGTGCCGCCGAGCTGAGTTCCTGTCGGAATCGTAGCCGGTGTCGCTGTCGTAGTCGGTGTCGCTGTCGCAGTCGGTGTCGCTGTCGTAGTCGGTGTCGCTGTCGTAGTCGGTGTCGCTGTCGCAGTCGGTGTCGCTGTCGTTGTCGCAGTCGCAGTCGCTGTCGTTGTCGCAGT
>DASQBG010000157.1:0-44108 GCA_035635335.1 Myxococcales bacterium
GAGCCGGATCAGATCCGCCGGCGAGAGCGCCTCGGTGCGGTCGAGCACCGCGCGCGCGCGGGGATCGGTCTCGCGGGCTTCCCGCTTCTCCTCGTCGGTCATCGTCAGGATGCGCAGCGAGAGGATCTCGTCGATCTCCGCGCCGTCGAACAGATCGCCGGGGCTCTCGGGAGCGACCGCCGGGTAGTCGTAGAGGATGATGGGCGAGGCGAGCATGGTGTCGCGGGTTCCCGGCGCGCCCACCAGGACCGGCCAGCACCCGAGGTTGCGGCAGCCCGCAGCGGCCCCGGCCGCCTCGTCCGGAGGCTCCAGGAGCGAGACGAACTCGCCGTCTCGCACTCCCAGGAGCAGGTGCGCCGAGACCAGCGCGCGGCGGAGCGCCGCCTCGCGGGAGGCAGAGCGATCGAGCACGCCTTGGTTGCGCAGCCGCACGCATACGCGGTGCAAACCGCGCTCGAGCGCGGCCCAGGAGAGCTCGATGGACCCGTCCAGCCGCTCCTGTCCATCTTCCTCGGGGGCGAAGGAGAACCGCTCCAGGCCGGGACGGGAGGGGATCGCGACCTCCCGTTCGCGTCCCTGCTGCCAGGGTCCGGAGGGGGACGGCAGCTCGACGAGGTGGAGGAAGCGCGCCGCTCCTTCCACGCGCGGCTCCTCTCCACGGACGAGGACCTCGGCCTGGAGGAAGCTGGGCTCCGGACGCCCTTCCGCCCAGGATGCCGGGTGGAGCGTCCCGAAATTGAACCGCTGCCGGTTCTTCACCGCCGAGCCCCGGTACGGGTACAGGAGGTAGCCCTCGTAGAGCACGGCCCGGGCGATCCGGTCGATCGCGTCGCGGTTCATGCTTCCGCCTCCGCGCGCGCGAGCAGCGATTCCAGCGCCCGCTCCCAGGTGGGCAGCCCGCGCCGGACCTTGTAGCGGTAGAGCCGGTCCAGCACCTCGCGCTGCAGCGTGACGTAGCCCGCGTTCGGGAAATGCAGGTCGATGACCTCTTTCCAGGTCGCCACCGGCAGCGCGAAGCGGGCCTGCTTGCTCCAGGGGACCGGCGAAACCTGCAGGACTCCTTGCTCGCCCTCGTAGAAGACGGTCCCGCTGAAGAGCAGCGTGAGGGGCACGCTGCCCTCCTGCAGCGAGTGGAAGTACTTGGCGGCCGCGACGTTCAGATCGTAGGTGCACGGGATCGGCAGATCGACGAGCACGTTCTCCTCGAAGGCAGGCAAGGTGGTGTGGACGTTCGTCCAGAGGAGGTTTCGCAGCGTGGTGCCCCAGCGCGCCCGGGGGCCGAAGAGGTCGCCGAGCCCTTCCTCCTCGCGCGGATCGTACGCCCGCCCGGGCGCGTCGATCCGGACCTGGCACTTGAGCACCGCGGAATGCACCGGCTCGTCCTTGGGCTTGGTGCTGACGCGCAGGCGGAGCGCGAGCAGCGGCGTGGCCGCGTGCGGCACCGCCTCGGCGCCCTCCACCTGGAAGTCCAGGTCAGGCACGGGCCCCCCGCAGACCGGCGAAGAAACGGCCGATCTCCTCCTGGGCCTCGGCTCCGCCCGAAAAGCCGCGCCAATGCAGCCGGACCAGGCCGACCAGGCGGTAGCATCGGTCGATGGAGACGCGGTAGTGCTCGCGCGCGTTTCCGACCCGGTGGACGAGCAGCGCCTCCACGTCGGGCTCGAGCTGCAGAAGCGCCGGGTTCTCGCGCTCGATCGCTGCCCACGCCTCGAGTCCGACGAGGGACTCGGTCGCTCCGGCGGGGCTGGGATAGAACGCGACCACGCGCCCGGCGGCGCTGCTGCGGAAGAAGAAGGCGAGGCCCACGGGGATGTGCAGGGCGTCCCACTGTTCGTCGGAGAAGCGCAGGTCGGCGAGCAGCTCCGCGCGCGGCCGGACCCGCAGGAAGCGGGCCCCCTCGAGGCCGGGAAACAGCACCGCGCATGCGCCGCAGGCGCACTTCAGCTCTCGCTTCGACGGATCGACGAGGTGCTCGTGGCCCGCGGGGATCGCGGCGCCGCACAGCTCGCAGCGCTCCGCGGCCTCGGGGGCGCGACGGGCGAACTTGCGCAGCGCGGCGACCCCGGCGCTCACGGGCGACCCGCGACCGCGCGGAGCTGCACCAGCGGCGCCTCGCTCCGCCCGGGCTCGACCTTCCCTTCGACCAGCACCTCGGCCGCGTCCGGTGCTTCGGCCAGGACCGCGTCGCGGAGCGCGACCCGGAGCTCCTCGGCGGCGGCGAGCCCGCCGGCGACCCGGCGCTCGAGTGCGACCCGCACGATCCCGTCCGTGACACCGAGCAAGTCGACCGTGCATCCGTGGACCGCGAGCTGGGCTCGTGCGTGATCCACCGCTGCGCGCGCGCGGTCCTCGAGCCCGAGCGGATGCAGGTCGTGCAGGAGGAGCAGCGCGGAGACGGCGGGGTCCAGCGCGAGGCCGTCGAGAAGCCCCGCCCCCGCGAGCGTCCCCGCGATGCGCGTGAGCCCCTGGCGGTGCATCTCCAGCACCTCGCCGAGCAGCTCGCGCGCGTGCGCCTGCGCGACGGGGTCCAACCCCTCGATGGCGGCGACCAGCGCCTCGATGCGCGAAGGAGAGCTCATGAGACGTGCGCTCCGAACGTCGGCGAGTGCTGCACGCGCAGCTCCTTGCCGCCGCCGAGGTACATGTGCACGCCGCAGGGCAGGCAGGGATCGAAGCTGCGGACCGCACGCATGATGTCGATGCCCTTGAACTTGTCGGGCCCGTTCTCCTCGAAGATCGGCGTGTTCTTCACCGCGTCCTCGTACGGGCCCGCCGTGCCGTAGTTGTCCCGCGGGCTCGCGTTCCACGGGGTCGGCGGGTACGGGTGGTAGTTCGCGATCTTCCCGTTGCGGATGACCACGTGGTGGGAGAGCACGCCGCGGACCGCCTCGTGGAAACCGCAGCCGATGGCCTGGTCGGGCACCTTGAAGTCGGCCCACGTCTGGGTGTTGCCGGCGTGTAGCTCCCGGAGCGCCCTCTCCACGAAGTACAGCGCGCACGCCGCCGCGTACGCCTGGAAGTAGGTGCGCGCGCGGTCGCGCTCGATGGCATTCGACCACTTGGGGATCTTCCACTCCAGCTCCATCTCGGGGAGCAGCGCGGTCTTCGGCAGCACGATCTTCACGCTCCGGCCGGTCGACTGGACGTAGCCGATGTCGACCAGCTTGCCGAGCGCCGTCGCCCAGAAGCGCGCCAGCGGACCGCCCCCGGTGTCGAGGGCGAGGTGCTTGCCGGTGCGCTTGTCGTACCAACGCGGCGACATCACCCAGGTGTACTTCCCCTTGAAGTCCCGCTTCTGCGGATGGGGCAGCGTGGTCTGGTTCCAGGGATGGCGCGGATCGACCGGGTTCCCCAGCGGATCCTTCTCCACGAACAGGTGGCCGTTCTGCCAGTCGTCGTAGTACGAGCTGGCCAGCAGGATGCGGATGCCGAGGTTGATCTCGACCAGGTCGTTCGTGACCAGCTCGCCGCCGACCACGATTCCGGGGCTGACGAACTGGTCGTGCCCCCACTGCGTCATGTGCTCGTACTTGTAGTCGCAGCTGTCCGGGCTCTGGAACGCGCCCCAGCAGGCGAGCAGCGTCTCGCGGTACCCGACGCGCTCATAGCCGGGCAACGCCTCGTAGAAGAAGTCGAACAGGTCGTCGTGGAGCGGCACCACTTTCTTCATGAACTCCACGTAGCGCATCAGGCGCGTCAGGTAGTCGGTGAACAGCTGCACGGTGGGCACGGTGCCCACGCCGCCCGGATAGAGGGTCGAGGGATGCACGTGCCGCCCTTCCATCAGGCAGAACATCTCCCGGGTCAGGCGGCTCATCTGCAGGGCCTCGCGGTAGAGCTCGCCGGTGAACGGGTTCAGCGCGCGCATGATGTCGGCGATGGTCCGGTAGCCGTGCAGCTTCGCGTGAGGCGCCTCCGTCTTCTCCGCCTTGGCCAGGACGGAGGGATTGGTGTCCTTGACCATCTGCTCGCAGAAATCGACTCCGACGAGGTTGTCCTGGAAGATGTTGTGGTCGAACATGTACTCGGCGGCCTCGCCGAGGTTCACGATCCACTCGCCGATGGGCGGCGTCTTGACTCCAAACGCCATGTTCTGCGCGTACAGCGCGCAGGTGGCGTGGTTGTCGCCGCAGATCCCGCAGATGCGGCTGGTGATGAAATGCGCGTCGCGGGGGTCCTTGCCCTGCATGAAGATGCTGTACCCGCGGAAGATGTGCGAGCTCGAATAGCACTCGACCACTTCGCGGTTGGCGAAATCGATCTTCGTGTAGATGCCCAGGCTCCCGACGATCCGGGTGATCGGATCCCAGTTCTTCTCCACGATCCTGCTGGGCTGCCTGCCGGCGGTGGGGATTGCCTCTGCCATGTCGCTCTCCTCCCTAGTGCGGCCGCGGCGGCCGATAGCCGGTGTCGAGGCTCGAGCCCGGGTGCCGCCATTTGGGCTCCTGGTTGAGGTGCCGCTGGGTGATCCGGCGCAGGGCGCGGATCGGCTTTCCGTACAACTTGACGGAGCTGGACGACAGCATCGACCCGGGAGGCGCGTCCATGAACGGCATGAACTTGTCGGGGAAGCCGGGCATCGTGCAGCCGATGCAGATGCCGCCCACGTTCGGGCAGCCGCCGATGCCGTCCATCCAGCCGCGCTTGGGCACGTTGCAGTTCACCACCGGACCCCAGCAACCCAGCTTCACCAGGCACTTGGGCGAGCCGTACGTCTTGGCGAAATCCCCTTGCTCGTAGAAGCCTGCCCGGTCGCACCCGTCGTGCACCGTCTCGCCGAACAGCCAGCGGGGCCGCAATGCCTCGTCGAGCGGGATCACCGGCGCCAGGCCGGCGAGCTGATAGAGCAGGTAGAGCAGCGTCTCCATGAAGTTGTCCGGCTGCACCGGGCAGCCGGGCACGTTCACTACCGGCAGGCCGGCCTTGGTGCGGAAGCCCCAGCCGAGATAGTCGGCGAGTCCCATCGCGCCGGTCGGGTTGCCGCTCATCGCGTGGATCCCGCCGTACGTCGCGCAGGTGCCGATGGCCACCACCGCGGTCGCTTTCGGGGTGAGCCAGTCGATCCAGGTGGTGGTGGGGATCGGCTGCCCGGTCTTGGGATCGTAGCCGTAGGCGGCCCAGTAGCCCTCTTTCTTGATCTTCTCGTTGGGGATCGACCCCTCCACCACGAGCACGTAGGGATCGAGCTTTCCTTCCGCGGCGCGCCAGAACGGTTCCATGAACTCGTCGCCGACCGCCATGGCGAGCACGGGGTTGTGCAACCGCACCTTGGGCAGGCCCGGGATCGCCCCCAGCGCCACCTCCTCGATGCTGGGCAGCGTCGCCGCGGTCACCGACACCGAGTCCCCGTCGCAGCTCAGCCCTCCGGTGATCCAGAGGATGTCGACCTCCTTCACCGCGGGAGTCCGTCTCGACTGCATCTCCGGCTTGTCTCGAGGCGCCATGCGCGGTCCTCCTTGTCGCGACTCAGCAGATGCGCGGGAGCTGCTCGCCCGAGAGGAGCGGCAGCACCCGTTCGCCACCGACGATGGACTTGACCGTCACCAAAGCGGGATGGTCCGCGACCACCCGTCCCACGACCGCTGCCTGGCGGCCGAGCGGATGGGCGCGCATCGCTCCCAGGACCCGGGCGGCGTCCTCGGGCGCGACGGCGGCCACCAGGCGTCCCTCGCAGGCGACGTAGAGAGGATCGAGCCCGAGCATCTCGCACGCGCTGCGCACTTCCGGCTTGAGCGGGATGGCGGACTCGTCCAGCTCCACCCCGACGCGCGAGGATTCCGCCAGCTCGTTGAGCGCGCTGGAAAGCCCGCCTCGGGTGGGATCGCGCATGCAGCGCACGCCAGGCGAGGCGCCGAGCACCGCGGCGGCGAGGCCGGTGAGCGGAGCGCAGTCGCTCAGGAGCGGCGTCTCGAACTCGATCCCTTCGCGCACGGACAGGATGGCGACTCCGTGATCGCCGAGCGTGCCCGAGACGAGGATCGTGTCGCCCGGCCGCGCGGCCGCGATGGAGAGCGCTCGCCCCTCGGGGACCACGCCCACCGCGGTGGTGGTGATGAAGATGCCGTCTCCCTTGCCGTGATCGACCACCTTCGTGTCGCCGGTGACCAGCGCCACCTCGGCCTCGTCGCAGGCGCGGCGCATGGAGTCGACGACTCGTTGCAGGTCCGCGACGGGCAGCCCCTCCTCCAGGATGAAGGCGGCGGCGAGGAAGAGCGGCCGCGCGCCGCCCACCGCGAGGTCGTTGACGCTCCCGTTCACGGCCAGCTTGCCGATGTCGCCACCGGGGAAGAAGAGCGGCCGCACCACGAAGCCATCGGTGGTGATCGCGATCCTCCCGCCCGGGACGGCGACGGTGGCCTGGTCCTCCAGCGCCGCGAGCACCGGCGAAGAGAAGGCGGGCAGGAAGACGTGGCGCAAGAGCTCGGCGGTGAGGCGACCCCCGCTGCCGTGCCCGAGCAGGATGCGCTCGTAGCGAGAGAGCGGAGCGGGACAGGCGCCGAAGGCGGCCTCGGCCATCAGATCACGTCCTCCTCGCCCCGGATCACGTGGACGGCGTCCCAGAGCACGTGGAGGAGCGTCTCCTGGGTCTCCTGGATGCGATGGATGCTGAAGCTCGTGACCGTGAAGCAGTGGTCGCAGAGCGCGGGCATGCGCCCGCCGTCGCGCCCGGAGAATCCCACCGTGAGCAGGCCCATCTCGCGCGCTCCCTGCAGCGCGCGGTTCACGTTGGCGCTCTTGCCACTGGTGGAGATGCCCAGCGCGATGTCTCCCGCGCGCGCCAGGACCGAGAGCTGCTCGACGAAGGAGAGGGAGAAGTCCCGGTCGTTGCCCTTCGCGGTGAGGAGCGCCGGATCGCAGGCGAGCGCGATGGCGGGCAGCGGCTTCCGCTTCTCCACGATGGGGTGCATGAACCCGACCGCGACGTGCTGCGCGTCGCAGGCGCTGCCGCCGTTGCCGAACGCGTACAGCCGGCCGCCGCGCGCGAACGCGTCCGCCATGGCCGCCGCGCAGGCGGCCACGCGCCCGGCATGCTCCCGGAAGAAGGCCTCCTTCACGGCGCAGCTCTCGCGCGCCTTGCGCAGGATCGCCTCGCGCAGCCCGGCGGCATCCATCGCCTAGACCTCCGCCCGCGGCGCGCGCGATTCGAGATGGCGCCCGTAAGCGTAGTAGGCCGCGCAGGCGCCCTCCGAGGAGACCATGGTGGCGCCCAGCGGCGTCTGCGGCGTGCACTCCTTGCCGAAGGCGGAGCAGTCGCGCGGCTTCTTGATCCCGCGCAGCACCAGCCCGCTGATGCAGGCGGCGGACTCGCAGGTCTGGATGTCCTCCACCTCGAACCGCCGCTCGGCGTCGTGGTCGCGGTACTCCCACCGCAGCCGGTAGCCGCTCTTGGGGATGGTGCCCACTCCGCGCCACTTCCGGTCGCAGACCTCGAACACTTCGTCGATCAACTTGCGCGCGTCGGGATTGCCGGCCGCGCGCACGGCGCGGCCGTAGGCGATCTCCACTTCCGCGCGACCGGCCTCGAGCTGGCGCACCGCGCGCAGGACGCCCTCCAGCATGTCGACGGGCTCGAACCCGGTGACGACGATCGGGACTCGGTAGTGGCGCGCGAGCGGCTCGTACTCGGAGGTCCCCATCACGGTGCAGACGTGTCCGGGCCCGAGGAACGCCTGCACGCGGTTCCCGGGCGACTGCAGGATGGCGCTGATCGACGGCGGCACCAGCACGTGCGAGACGAGCACGCTGAAGTTCGACAGCCGGCGCGCGTGCGCGACGCGCACAGCCATCGCGTTCGCCGGAGCGGTGGTCTCGAAGCCGATGGCGAAGAACACCACCGGACGTGCGGGATTCTTCGCGGCGAGCGCCACCGCGTCGAGCGGCGAGTAGACGACGCGCACGTCGGCTCCGCGCGACTTGAGCGAGAGCAGGTCGCCGCGCGATCCGGGGACGCGCAGCATGTCGCCGAAGGAGCAGAAGATCACCTCGGGCCGGCTGGCGATGGCGTGGGCGCGGTCGATCATCTCCAGCGAGGTGACACAGACCGGGCATCCCGGTCCGTGGACCAGCTCGACGCCCTCCGGCAGGACCTCGTCGAGACCGTACTTGACGATGGTGTGCGTCTGGCCGCCGCACACCTCCATGATCACCCACGGCCGCGTGGCCGTCTTGGCGATGGCCTCGATCAACTGCCGCGCGGCGCGGCCATCGCGGTACTCGTCGATGAACTTCACGGCGACGGAACCTCCAGCTCCTCGAGCGCCTTCATCGACTCCAGGAACTCGAACACGCGGTGGGCCTCCGCCTCGTCGATCCGCGAGAGCGCGAAGCCGACGTGGACCAGCACGTAGTCCCCGACTTGCGCGTCGGGCACGTGCTCCAGGCAGACGCTCTTGCGCGTCCCGCCGAAGTCCACCTTGCCCATGGCCATGCCGTCCTCGCGGGAGGTCTCGACGAGCCGGCCCGGGATCGCGAGGCACATGGATCACTCCTTGCTTCCGTCGAGCGCGTTCGTTCCGTCGAGGGCGCAGACCGCGGCGAGCTGGCCCAGGCACAGCCCCCCGTCGTTGGGGGGCACCACCCGGTGGCGCAGCACGCGGAAACCATCCGTCTCGAGACGGACGGCCGCCTCGCGGGCCAGGATGGCGTTGACGAACACGCCGCCGCTGAGCGCGACCGCCTCCAGGCCGGTGCGCCGGCGCAGGCGTGCGCAGACCGCGGCGATCAGATCGACGACCGCGGAATGGAAGCGCCGGCCGATCCGCGCCGCGCCCGCGCCCGCTCGGGCGTCCGCGGCGGCCGCGGCGACCAGCGGCCGCGTGTCGACCACCAGCCGGTCGCCCTGTTCGAACAGCTCGAACGGATAGGCGCGGTCGGGGTCGAGACCGGTCGCGAGCCACTCCAGCGCGATTGCGGCCTGTCCCTCGTAGGTGACCTGGGAAGCGCGTGCGCCGGCGATCGCGGCGACCGCGTCGAAGAGCCGCCCCATGCTGGAGGTGAGTGGCGAGCTCACCGATCGGTCGAGCATCCGCCGGACCGCCGAGATCGCCGCGGGATCGACTCCCGGCAGCGCGGTGTCCTCGCCCGCGGCGCGGAGGTGAGCGACGGCCATCCTCCAGGGCTCGCGGATCGCCCGCTCGCCCCCCGGCATCGGCACCGGGAGCAGGTGCGCGGCGCGAATCACCGAGCCGATGGTTCCGGCCAAAAACTCGCCGCCCCAGATCGTCCCGTCCAGGCCGTACCCCGTCCCGTCGAAGCAGACCCCCAGCGCCGGCCCGGTGAAGCCGTTCTCCGCCAGGCAGCTGGCGAAGTGGGCGTGGTGGTGCTGCACGCCCAGAGGCTCGAGGCCGCTCGCCAGCGCCCACCGGGTCGAGGCGTAATCGGGGTGCAGATCGTGCACCAAGCGGGCCGGCTCGATCCGGCACATCTCCCGGTAGCGCGCGATCGAGTCCTCCCAGGCGCGCAGCGCGGCCGGGTGATCGAGGTCGCCGAGGTGATGGCTGACGAAGGCGCGCCTGCCGGCGCCGAGGGCGAAGGTGGCCTTGAGCTGGCCGCCGAGCCCGAGCGTCGGCCGCGAGAGCGGCAGCGGCAGCGGCACGGGGAGCGGCGCGTACCCGCGCGATCGGCGCATGGGCAGCGGCTCGCCGCCCGCGACGCGGAGGACCGAGTCGTCGCAGCGGGTGTGGATGGGCCGATCGTGGACGAGGAAGAAGTCGGCGATTCCCTCGAGCCGCCGGAAGGCATCGGCGTCCTCGTACGCGATTGGCTCGTCGGAGCGGTTGCCGCTGGTCATCACCAGCGGACCGCCCGCCTCGCGCAAAATCAGGTGGTGGAGAGGCGCGTACGGGAGCATCAGGCCGAGCTGCGGCGAGCGCGGGGCCACCGAGGCGGCGATGCCCGCGCCAGCGCGGCGCTCGAGCAGGACGATGGGCCGCGCCGGCGAGACCAGCAGCGCGCGCTCCTCCGGAGACAGGCGGCAGAGCGCGGCGGCGGCCTCCAGATCGCGCACCATCACCGCGAAGGGCTTCTCGTCGCGCGCCTTGCGGGTCCGCAGCGCCGAGACCGCCTGCTCGTTCCGCGCATCGCAGGCCAGGTGGTAGCCGCCGATTCCCTTCATCGCGCCGATGCGGCCGCGCGAGAGCTCGCGCGCCGCGAACGCGACGGGATCGATCTCGTCCACCGCGATCCCACGAGAATCGAGCGCCCGGAGGGTGGGCCCGCATCGCGGACAGCAGGTGGGTTGCGCGTGGAACCGGCGGTTCCCCGGGTCGTGGTACTCGGCGCTGCAGTCCGGGCAGAGCGCGAACCGCGCCATCGTGGTGCGCTCGCGGTCGTAGGGGGCCCCCGTGACCACGGTGAGGCGGGGCCCGCAGTTCGTGCAGTTCAGGAAGGGATGGCGGAAGCGGCGATCGCCAGGGTCGAACATCTCGCGCACGCAATCGTCGCAGGTCGCGACGTCCGGCGAGACCAGCACCGCGCCGCCTGCCGCGGCCGAGCTCTCCTCGATCTGGAAGCGCGACTCGCCGCGCGGGGCGGCTTCGCGCCAGGCGATCTCCTCGATGCGCGCGAGCGGCGGCGGGCGGCGGCGCACCTCGTCGAGGAACCGCTCCAGCGCCTCGCTCGCGCCTTCCACCTCGATGAGGACGCCGCCGGCACGGTTGCACACGAATCCGCCGAGACCCAGGCGGGAGGCCAGACCGTGCACGAAGGGGCGAAAGCCGACTCCCTGGACCACCCCCTCGATCGCGATCGAGCGCCGTGTGCGGACGCTCTCGAGCATGCGGCGGCCTTACTCTTTCGCGTGGAATGCGCAAGAGGCGTGCGTGCGTTCGCGTGGGGTTTCAGGCAACCGCTCGTCGGGCCGATTTCCGGAGTCGCGCGAGGCTCCGGGAACTCTGCTACCGTCCCGGCCATGCTCGCGCTCGCGACCAGCTGCTGGCTCGGGTTCCTCATCGGGCTGCGCCACGCGCTCGACCCCGATCACCTGGCCGCGATGAGCACGCTGGTGGTCGATCAGCCCCGGCGGCAGAGGGCCGCCCTCCTCGGCGCCTGGTGGGGCCTGGGTCACTCCGCGGCGCTCCTCGGCGCGGGGGCGCTGCTGCTCTTCTGGCGCGTCCGGCTGCCGGAGCGGGCGGCGGAGCTGTTCGAGCTGGGCGTGTCGATCATGCTGATCGCGCTGGGGGTCCGCAGCCTGCGCCGGGCGCTGCGCGCGCGCGGCGGCGCCGCCGTCGAGCACGCCCACGGGCACCTCGTGCATGCGCACCAAGGCGACGAGGACCACTTCCACGTGCACTCCCTCACCATCGCGCGGCGTCCCTTCCTGGTGGGCCTCGTGCACGGGCTCGCCGGCACGGGCGCGATCACCGCGCTGGCCCTGGCCTCCATGCCCACGGTCGGGTCGGCGCTCGCCTACGTGACGCTGTTCGCCCTCGGCTCGATCGGCGGGATGGCGCTGCTCACCGGCGCCGCCGGCGTACCCATCGCGAGGCTCGCGCGCCGCCCGGCGGCGCACGCGGCGCTGATGGGCTCGGTGGGAGCGGTGTCGCTCCTCGTCGGGGTGGTGTGGGGCGCGCCGATCGTCGGGCGGCTCCTGCCTTCCTGAGCCCCGTCAGACGGCGGTCGCCTCCGCGCTCACCAGCGGCCCCGGGCCCCGCCGTGGCAAAAGTGGCGCCCTCGGGAACATTCCCAGCTCGCGGCGCAGCACGGGCCCGCCAGGCGGCAGCCCGACGAGCACCGCAGGCAGGACGAAGTCGAACAGACCGCCGAGGAGCGGGAATGCGCCCAGGGCCATCACCTCCGGCCGCCGCGCCCGGACCCCGCTGGCGACGAGGACAGCGCCCGCTCCGATGCGTAACCACCGGCCGAGGGGCGTGGCGAGGAATCCGACGATGCGTTCCATCGAGCACCTCCCTCCCGCCACGGTACGCATCGCGCCGTGAAAAGCGCAGGGCGACCCCGTGGGCGGCGACTGAGCGGTGGCGCCGAGACGGCCCTCGTGGCACCGTCCGCGGCCGATGGGCAACTACCGCCGCCTGCTCGCCGCGGTCCGGCCGCACGCCGGGCTCTTCGCTCTGGCCGTCGCTTCGATGGTGGTGCTGGCGGCGGCGACGGGCCTGTTCTCCTGGCTGGTGGGCCCGCTGTTCCAGTACGTGTTCCGCGGCGGGGAGCTGGGGTCGACCGCGCTCCCCTGGCTGCCGCACCTCGGCCGCGAGCAGCTGCGGCGCGCGCTGCCGCTCTTCATCCTCGGCATCGCGTTGGTGCGCGGAGCGGCGTACTTCGGCCAGTTCTATTCGATGGGAATGCTGGGGCAGCGCGTGGTGGCCGATCTCAGGCGCGCGCTGCAAGAGAAGCTGCTGGCGCTCCCCCCGGCGTTCTTCGCGCGAGCCTCGTCGGGGGACCTCCTCTCGCGGTTCGCGAGCGACGTCGCGGCGGTCGAGTTCGCGGTCACCTACGGCCTCGCCTCGTACCTGCGCGACGGCATGCAGGTGCTGGTGCTCCTGGGCGTCTCGATCGCGCTCGACTGGCGCCTGGCCGTGTTCGCCTTCGTGGCGGTGCCGCTCACGGTGGTCCCGATCGTGCGGTTCGCGCGGCGGCTGCGGCGCATCGCGGTCCGCGGGCAGGAGCAGATCGGCGGCCTGTACACGCTGCTCCACGAAGCCCTGCAGGGCGTGCGCATCGTGCAGGCGTTCGGGATGGAGCGCTACGAGGCGGACCGCTTCCGCGCCGAGCAGGATCGCTTCCTCGGTACGATGCGGCGCAGCTTCTTCGTCCGCGCCATCTTCACCCCGACGCTCGAGCTGATGGCGGCGGTCGGGATCGCCGCCACCGTGGTGCTGGCCGCGCGTGCGGTCGAGCTGGGCCGGCTCCAGCCGGAGCGGGTGATCTCGTTCCTCGCGACCATCGTGCTCCTGTACCAGCCGCTCAAGAACCTGGGCGGCACCGGGCAGGGCGTGACCCAGGGCCTCGCCGGCGCGCAGCGCCTGTACGAGGTGCTGGACGAGCCGGAAGGGCTCGCCGAGGGCGGCGGGGAGCTCCCCCGCTTCGTCGATCAAGTCCGGTTCGAGCGCGTCTCCTTCCGCTACCCCGAGCGTTCCCCCTGGAACGCCCGTTCAGGCGGGAACGGGGCGCCCGAGGCCCCGGTCGTGCTCCGCGACGTCGACCTGGCGTTGCGGCGCGGCGAGGTGGTCGCGCTGGTAGGTCAGAGCGGCGGCGGCAAGACCACGCTGATGAACCTGGTGCCGCGTTTCGCCGACCCGACGGGCGGGCGCGTGCTGATCGACGGACGCGATCTGCGCGAGGTGTCGCTCCGGTCGCTGCGGGCCCAGGTGGCGCTGGTCGCCCAGGAGACGTTCCTCTTCAACGACACCGTGCGCGCGAACATCGCCTACGGCCGGCCGGACGTCCCCCCCGACCAGCTGATCGCCGCGGCCCGGGCGGCCCGGGCCGACGAATTCATCCGCGCGCTGCCCCACGGCTACGACACGCAGGTCGGCGAGCGCGGCGTGACGCTCTCGGGGGGCCAGCGGCAGCGCATCGCCATCGCCCGCGCCCTGCTCAAGGACGCGCCCATCCTGCTCCTCGACGAGGCGACCAGCGCGCTGGACACCGAGAGCGAGCGCGAGGTCCAGCGCGCGCTGGATCGGCTGATGGCGGACCGCACCTGCCTGGTGATCGCGCACCGCCTCTCCACCATCCGGCACGCGGACCGCATCGCGGTGCTGGCGGAAGGGCGCATCGTGGAGCTGGGAACGCACGACCAGCTCCTCGCGACCAAGGGGGAGTACGCCCGCCTGTACGCGCTGCAGTTCGCCCCCGGCTGAACGCCGGATCCACTTGCGGCGGGCGGCGAATGGCGCAAAGCTACCGGCGCCGATGACTCCCCGGGTACCCAGCAAGAAGCAGACGCTGCTGCAATACCTGCAGCGGGGCGTCACCATGGTGCACCTCGACGCGCGGCGCCCCGGCGTGGTGGTGCCGCCCCAGTACGCAGGCGACGCCCACTTGAGATTGAACCTGAGCTACCGGTATTCCATCCCTGATTTCGAGGTCGACGAGCACCGGGTCCAGGCGACGCTGTCTTTCTCGGGCACGCCCTTCCAGTGCATCCTGCCCTGGCAATCGATCTTCGGCATCACCAGCCACGCAGGCGACGGCCAGGTCTGGCCGGAGGACCTGCCGACCGAGGTCATGCAGACGCTGGGGCGGTCGGACCGGCAGCCTGCCGCGCGTGCGGAGCGGCCGGGCCTCGTCGCGGTGCCGCGCGAGGCGAACACGGGCGATCGGCCGACCGGCGAAAAAACCCGCGACGCCGGTTCATCCGCGGACGACTCGCCACGCCGGCCCCACCTGCGTCTGGTCCGGTAGTCTCGAGCTCGCTGCCGACGGCGCGGCGGTCGGCGCTCCGCAACGCGCGGTCGAGCTTGTGCACCTCGCGCTGCACGAGCTCGAAGAGGAACGCCGCGGCGTACCAGTACGGCGCGTAATCGAGGCGCGCGTACCCGCGCAGCGTGATTCCCGCGCCGGTAGCGCCACGGACACTCTCGCCCGCCCAGGGCGCGCGCACCGCAGCGGAGGAGGGACCGATGTCGATGTTCGACATCGAAGCTCGACGTCGACATCGACTCCCGACCTCGATCTTACAGCGCGGCGGCGGCGGCTGCGTCGGCGGCGATCACGACGCGGCCGGCGGCGCGGCGGAGCCACTGGGCGGGGCAGGACACCAGGTCCTCCTTCCCTTTCACCGCTCTCTCCAGCACCTGCGCCTTCTGCTCGCCTGTGACCTGCAGGACCACGTTGCGCGCCGTGACGATCAGGAACGGCGTGAGCGTCAGCCGATCGACTCGCGGCTCCAGGTGCTGGGGCGGGCGGACGTGCCTGACCAGCTCCTCGTCCCCGCGGTCCGCCGAGCTGGGCACGCCGGCAAACAGCGAGCAGATGTGCCCGTCCGGTCCGAGCCCGAGCAGGACCAGGTCGAACCGGGGCGGTTCTCCCAGCGTCCCGCGCAGCTCGGCCGCGGCCCGCCTCGCCTCTTCATCGAGGTCCGCCTCCTCCCCGCGCAGCCGATGGACCTGCGCCGGCTGCACCGGGACATGCGCGAACAGCTCCCGCTGCGCGAGCCCGTAGTTGGAGCGCTCGTCCTGCGGCGGCACCCCGCGCTCGTCGGTGAAGAAGAATTGCAGGGAGCGCCACGGGATGCGGTCGCGGACCGCCGGCGAGCGCACTCTCTCGAAGAGAGGCCGCGCGCTCCCCCCTCCGGTCAGCGCGACGGACCCGCGCCCGCGCGCCGCGACTGGCCCGGCCGTGGCCTCGATGAACAGCTCGGCCGCCACGCCCGCCACCTCGGCGGCGTCGCGGACGATGACCACCTCGCTCACGACCCGCTCTTCGGCAGGAGCTTCACCGCCGCCTGCACCGAGGCGGCGTACAGCTCGTCCTGCCCGGCGAGAAGCTTCAGCTCGAGCCCGAGGAGCCGCCCCGGCGCCTCGGGGGGCAGTCGCATGCGGTTCACCACCTCGCCGTCGTCGTCCCCGCGCACCTCCGCGACCAGGACTGCCTTGTCCCGCCGAATCGTGAAGGTCACGGGCGGCGCGGTGAACTCGAACGCCACGATCTGCCCTCTTCCCAGCGGCGCCGCCGAGGGCCACCCGGTGATCGAGGTGCCGTCCCCCGCTCCGGGCATCGCCGAGTCCCTGTCCGGCTCCGGCCCGCTGAGGAGCTCCACCCGCGCCTTGCGAACGCGCGAGGCGAACCACCCGGCGAGCAGTACCCCTTCGGCCCCGATTGCGCCGGCGCAGATCACCCGGGCCGACCTCAGGTTGCCCCGGTGCTCGCGAAGGTTGGGGACGTCGAGCATTTCGGCGGCGAGAGACATCCAGGGGAAGATGCGGGGCCAAGCGAGATCGCCGATCGGTGCGCCGCGCGCGACCATCGCGGCCACGTCCGCAAGGGCCTCGGGCGGACGTGTGCCCGAGTCGATGATCACCCGGTCCGCCATCTCGACCGCCCGCCGCAGCAGGGCTCCTTCAGAGCGCCCTCCCCAGACGATCACCACCGGCAGATCGGGCACCAGGAGGCCCAGCAGCGCCGACTCGAGATGGCGGACCCCGCCACCTTGCGCGGTCAGCACGACCCGCTCCAGCGAGACCGCTCCCCCGCTGCGCACCACGGAGACGCGGGCGGCGACCGAGTCGCCCTCGGCATGCGGCTCGGCGATGAGCACCACCAGCCTGCACGGATGGAGCCGTCCCGCGGCCTCCAGCGCCGCCTGGGCCCGATCGTACGCGGCCGGGCTGAAGTAGATGGCCACCAGGTTGAACGCGCTGACCGTCTCGCCCGCGCTGCCGCCGAGCTCCTTCGCCTCCTGCAGCAGCGCGCGGATCTTGTCCAGGTCCATCCCGTCGTCGAACCGGATCGACAGCTCGTCCCAGCCGCGCGCCGCCTGCCCGCCCGCGATGGGCTCCCCGATGGAAAGGCTCATGGCCGCCTCCACGTCCGGCCGCCGCGAGCCAGGAGCGCGTCGGCCTCGCGCGGCCCCCAGGTGCCCGCCTCGTATGGATAAGGCGGTGGCGCGTCGGGCGCCTCGGTCGTCTTCAGGATCCCGTCGACCAGCTTCCAGGCCGCCTCGACCTCGTCCTTGCGGGTGAACAGCGTCTGGTCGCCGCGCAGGGCATCCAGCAGCAGCCGCTCGTAGGCCTCCGGCGAAGCGGCGGCGAAGGCGGCGCCGTAGCGGAAGTCCATGCTCACCGTGCGCGGCCGGTATCGCTCGCCGGGGACCTTCGCGGAGAAGCGCAGGGCGATCCCTTCTTCCGGCTGCACCCGCACGATGAGCGTATTCGGCGCGGCCGCGCCTTCGCCGAAGAGCGCGTGCGGCAGCTTCCGGAACTGGATGGCGATCTCCGTCATGCGTTTGGGCAGCCGCTTGCCGCTGCGCAGGTAGAAGGGCACCCCGTCCCAGCGCCAGCTGTCGATGTTCAGCTGGATGGCGGCGAAGGTCGGCGTACGCGACCCCTTCGCCACCTCCTTCTCCTCCTGGTACCCGGGCACGTCGTTGCCGGCGATCTGCCCCGCCGTGTACTGGCCCAGGACCACCCGCTGAGCCACCGCGTCGACCCCTTCGATGGGAGAGATCGCGCGCAGCACCTTCACCTTCTCGTCGCGCACGGCATCCGCGTCGAACGCCACCGGCGCTTCCATCGCGGTCAGGCACACCAGCTGGAGGACGTGGTTCTGGATCATGTCGCGCAGGATGCCCGCCTCCTCGTAGTAGCGGGCGCGGCCCTCGATCCCGAGCTCCTCGGCAGCGGTGATCTGCACGTGGTCGACGTAGTTGCGGTTCCAGATCGGCTCGAAGATGGTGTTGCCGAACCGGAAGACGAGGAGGTTCTGCACCGTCTCCTTGCCCAGGTAATGGTCGATGCGGAAGACCTGCCGCTCGTCCATCGTCTCCAGCACCATCCGGTTCAGCGCGCGCGCCGAAGCCAGGTCGCGGCCGAAGGGCTTCTCGATCACCACCCGGGTGAACCGGGACTCGCCAGGCGGACGGATGAGGCCGTGCTTCTGCAGCTGCCGGAGCAGCACGGGAAAAGTGCTGGGCGGAGTGGCGAAGTAGAAGAGCCGGTTCCCGCGCGTGGCCCGGGCGCGGTCCAGCTCCTCCAGCGTGCCGGCCAGGCGCAGGAAGGTCGCGTCGTCGTCGAACGCGCCCGGTACGTAGCGGAGCCCGGCGGCGAAGTCGCGCCACAAATCCTCGTCGATGGGTTTGGTGCGCGAGAACCTGCCCACCGCCTCGCGCAGGTCCGCCTGGTACTGCTCGTGCGTGTACTCGCTCTTCGAGACGCCGACCACGCCGAACGCCGCCGGCAGGTGCGCCGAGACCGCCAGGTTGTAGAGCGCCGGGATCAGCTTGCGATGCGCCAGGTCGCCGCTGGCGCCGAACACCACCAGCGCGCACGGCTCCGGGGCCGAGTCCGCCCGCAGGCCGTGGCGCAGCGGATTGGGGACCTCGTCGTGCTCGGGCGTGTACGGCATGGTCAGGCCTTCTTCACTTCGTGACCGCCGAACTCGTTGCGCAGTGCCGCCTGCACCTTGGCGTTGAACGACTCCTGCTGGCGCGAGGCGATGCGCTCGATCAGGGAGAGCGTGATGACCGGCGCCGGCACGTTCTGGTCCATCGCGGCCTGCACCGTCCAGCGGCCTTCTCCGCTGTCCTCGACGTAGCCGCGGACGCTCTCCAGGCGGGGATCCTTGCTGAGCGCCTCGGCGAGCAGCTCCAGCAGCCAGGAGCGCACCACGCTGCCGTGCAGCCACACCTTGGCGATCGCAGGGAGGTCGAGGTTCGGGAACGGAGCGGACTTGAGGATCTCGAATCCCTCGCCGTAGGCGGCCATCACCCCGTACTCGATGCCGTTGTGGACCATCTTGGTGAAGTGCCCGGATCCGGCCGGCCCGGTGTGGAGCAGCCCGTTCTCGGGAGCGAGCGTCTCCAGGGCGGGGCGCGCCAGGCGGACCGCCTCGGGCGAGCCGCCCACCGTCAGGCAGTAGCCGTTCTTGAGGCCCCAGACGCCGCCGCTGGTCCCTGCGTCCATGAAGAGGAGCCCGCGCTGCTGCAGCTCCTGGGCGCGGCGCATCGATTCCTTGAAGTTGGAGTTGCCGCCGTCGATGATCAGATCGCCGCGCGACAGCTTGGCGGCCAGCGAGACGATCGACTCCTCTGTGATCCGGCCGGCCGGGACCATCATCCAGACGACCCGCGGCGGCTGCAGGGCGGCGACCACCTCGTCCAGGGTGGTGGCCGGCGTCGCTCCGTGGGCGGCCAGCTCGGTCGCGCGGCGCGGGTCGACGTCGTACACCACCACCTTGTGGCCCCCGCGCAGCAGCCGCTGCGCCATGTTGGCGCCCATCCTGCCCAGGCCGAGCATCGCGATCTGCATTGCCGTGTCTCCCAGCTGCCACCGTTTGGCGGCGCTGCGCTTGTCGCGCGGACTAGCTGCGAATCAGCTCCAAGGCCTCTCGCACCGCCTGCAGGAACTTCCGCGCGTCGCCGTCCTCGACGTGCACGCGCAGGGCGCGCCGCCCGCGCGCCTGCAGCACCTCCAGGTCGCCGCGCGCCTGGGCCGCGAACAGCGTGGCGAACCCATACGGCTGCCCGGGGATGGGGATGTCCGCCCCTCCATCCACGGTGGCTTGAACGAACACGCCTGTGTTCGGCCCGCCCTTGTGAAGCTGCCCGGTCGAGTGCAGATAGCGCGGGCCAAAACCGAATGTAACGGCCAGTTTTGTCGCGTCGCGCACCTCGCCTTGCAGCCTGGAGAATTCCGCGTGGAGCCGGTCGTCCGGCACCACGTACCCGAGCTGCGCGAGGTAGTCGCCCTCGTTTCCCAGCGCGAGGTGCGCCGCGATCCAGGTCACCGGGCTCGACGCGCTCTGGCCCCCGAGCGTGCCCGCCGCCTTGCGCAGGATCCCCGCGTGCTCGGGGCTGCAGAAGAGCGCCAACCCTCCCGCGCGGAGGGCCGGCTCGGCCGGCGGGAGCTTCCCGCCTGACAGCAGCTCCTTGGTCTTCTCCTTCGCCACGGCGACGTCGGGCTCGTCGAACGGATCGATCTCCAGGACCGCGCCCATCACCGCGGTGGCGATCTCCCAGCGCAAGAACTCCCCGCCGAGGCCATACTCGCCCGCCAGCTCCCAGCGGATCACCGGATGACCTGCCTCCGCGAGCGCCTGCACCGCGCGCTCGTGCTCCGGCGCGTGCTCGCCCGCGAGCCACAGCGCGACGAACAGGCGGTCGTTGCCGTACACCCCGGGCGGGCCCACCGGCTCGCCGTCCACCGGCAGGATGCCGCGGCCGCTCTTGCCGGTGCTCTCGGCGACGAGCTGCTCCACCCACGCGCCGAACGGCCGCAGGCGGGGACTGAGCAGCAGCGTGAGCTTGTCGCACCTGGCGCGCGCGCAGCCACCGGCGATCGCTCCCAGCCGTACCGCGAGGTTTTCCTTGAGCGGCACCCGGGCGTGCGACGCGAGCGCGACCCGGTCCGCCTCGTCGAGCAGCTTGCCGACGTCCAGGCCCAGGAGGGCCGCCGGAACCAGCCCGAAGAAGGACAGCGCCGAGTAGCGGCCGCCGATGTCGGCGGGGTTCGTCCAGGTGCGCCAGAACCCTTCCTTTTGCGCGAGCTGGTGAAGGGGCGAGCCCGGATCCGTGATGGCCACGAACTGCCCGCCCGCCTTGCCCGGGGAAACGCCTTCGAGCACCGAGCGGAAGTGGCGGTAGAACGAATTCACCTCGGTCGTGGTGCCGCTCTTCGACGACACCAGGAAGAGGGTGCGCGCCAGATCGAACCCCTCCACCGCCTTGCGCACCGCGTCCGGAGCGGTCGAATCGAGCACGCGCAGGTCGAGGCCGCCCGGCTGACTGCCGAACACGCGCGAAAGAACGTCCGGGCAGAGGCTCGAGCCGCCCATTCCCAGGAGCACGCAGTGGCGGAAGCGCTGCGCGGCCTCCTTGGCGAAGCTCGCCAGCTCGGGCAAGTCGCGTCGCATCCTCTGCGTCACGTCGAGCCACCCGAGGCGGTTCTTCGCCACCTCCTGGTGCTTCGGATCGGAGCTCCACAGTGACGGATCCTTGGCCCAGAGCCGCGAGCCGGCCTTCTTGTCCGCCGCGATCTTGAGCCCCTGCTCCGCCGCGTCCTTGCGCCTTCCGAGCCGCTCGTCCACCTTGCGCGCCTTGCGGAAACGCTGCGCCTCCGACCGCGCGCCGATCGCGTGCAGCAAATTCTTCAGCGCGGTGCTGAACAGCTCGAGGCCCTCGTCGGTCAGCTTGCGGCAGACCGCCTCGAGGTCGATGCCGATCTGCCCGAGACGGGCGAGCTGCGCCCGGGCCTCGTCGACGCCCTGCAGCACCGAATCCGGGACCACCTTACCGTGGTCGTTGAATGCCTTCAGCGTGCCGAGCGGCATGGTGTTGACCGTCTCGCGCCCGATCAGCGTCTCCACGTAGAGCACGTCGCTGTACGCCTTGCTCTTGGTGCCGGTCGACGCCCACAGGGGCCGCTGCCGGGTGGCGCCCTTCGCCTCCAGCGCCTTCCAGCGGGGCGTGGCGATGTTCCGCAAGTAGACCTGGTACGCCTCCTTCGCGTTCGCGACGGCGATCTTCCCCAGCAGGGACTTCTCGCCCTTCTGCTCGAGCAGCTTGTCGACGGCCGTGTCGACGCGGCTGACGAAGAAGGACGCTACGCTGTGGATCTGCGCGACGGGCAGGCCCTTGGCGAGCCTGTCCTCCAGCCCCGCCAGGTACGCATCGATGACCTGTTGATAGACGGTGTTGGAGAAGATCAGCGTGATGTTGACGCTGATGCCGGCCGCCGTGGCCTCGCGGATGGCCGGGATCCCTTCCGGGTTGGCTGGGATCTTGATGAACAGGTTGGGACGCTCGAGGGCCTTCCAGAAGCGCTTCGCCTCTTCGACGCTCGCCCGGGTGTCGCGCGCGATGAACGGCGAGACCTCGAGGGAGACGAACCCGTCCTTCCCGCCCAGCCGGTCGAAAAGCGGCCGCAGCACGTCGCAGCCCGCGCGCACGTCCCCGATCGCCAGCGTCTCGTAGATCTCCATCGGCGTGCGGCCCGCGTCGATCAGGCGCGACAGCTCGTCGTCGTACTCGTCCGACTCGACGATGGCCTTCTCGAAGATGGCCGGATTCGCCGTCACGCCGCGGATGCCGTCCTCGTCGACGAACCGGAGCAGCTCGCCGGAATGGATCAGCTTGCGCCCGATCAGGTCGAGCCAGGGGCTCTGGCCGACCTCGTTCAGCATCTGGGAGGGTTTCATGGTCTACCCCTTGGTGTTCGTGCGCGCGCCTTCGGCGACCCACTTGCCGATACGGCCGGCTATTTTTTGCGGCGTCATCCCGTACGCCTCCGCCAGCGCCTTGTCCGGCGCGCTGGCGCCGAAGCGATCGATGCCGACCACCAGGCCGTCGCCGATCAGGCGGTACCAATCGAGCCCACCGGCCGCCTCCACGGCGACCAGCTTCGTCCTGCCGCCGCGGGGCAACAGCTTGCGCTGCTCGTCGCCGGGCCACTCGAGGAAGCGCTCCACGCAGGGCATCGAAACCAGGCGCGTGCGCGCGCGCAGCCCCGCGTCGAGGAACTGGAGGGCCTGCTGGGAGGCCGGCAGCTCCGACCCGGTGGCCACGATGACCAGCTCGGGCTCGCCCTGCGCCTCGACCAGCGTATAGGCGCCGCGCAGGATCTCGTGCACGTCGCCCGCGGTCGCGCGCTGGAGCGGCGGCAACTTCTGCCGGGTGAGCACCAGCGCGGTCGGCCCGTCCTTGCGCTGCAGCGCGGCCGCCCAGCAGGCGGCCACCTCCAGCGGATCGCCGGGCCTCCAGACCTGGAGGTGGGGGATGGCGCGCAGCGAGGCGAGTTGTTCGACGGGCTGGTGCGTGGGCCCATCCTCGCCGAGGAAGATCGAGTCGTGCGTGTAGACGAACAGGCTCTGCAGCCTGGACAGCGCCGCCAGCCGGATGGGCGGCCGCATGTAGTCGCTGAAGAGGAGGAACGTCGCGCCGAACGGGACGAAGAACCCGTCGTAGGCGAAGCCGTTCACCATCGCGCCCATGCCGTGCTCGCGAACCCCGAAATGGATGTTGCGGGCGCCGTACTCGCCCGGCTTCACGTCGCCGCCGTCCTTGATGTACGTGAAGGTCGAGGGATCGAGATCGGCGGAGCCGCCCACCAGGTTGGGCACCAGCTCGGCCACCTTCTGGATGACCGCCTGCGACACCTTGCGGGTCGCCTCCGGCGCGGTCGTGCTCGCGACGACTTTGGCGAGCTGATCGGGGAGATCGCGCGGCACCTCGCGATTCGCGTACTGATCCCACAGCCGCGTATGGGCGGGGTCCTTGCGCCACTGCGCGAGCTTCTGCTGCCAGGCGTCGTAGCCCTTCTTCAGGTCCTCGACGCGGGCGGCCCACAGGGAGCGCACCTCGTCGGGGACGAGGAAGGTCGGTTCCTGCGGCCATCCCAGCCTCTGCTTGGTGAGCCTGACCTCGTCCTTCCCCAAGGGGGAGCCGTGCGCCTCGTGCGTGTCGGCCTTGTTGGGCGACCCGTAGCCGATCACCGTGCGCACCGCGATCAGGCTGGGGCGATCCTTCGCTTCCTTCGCCGCGCGGATGGCCCGGTCGATCGCCTCGGTGTCGTTGCCGTCCTCGACCTGCTGGGTGTGCCAGCCGTAAGCCTCGTACCGCTTGAGCCGGTCCTCCGTGAACGTCACGTCGGTATGGCCGGCGAGCGAGACGCGGTTGTCGTCGTACAGGAAGATCAGGTTGCCCAGTCTCAGGAAACCCGCCAGGGACGACGCTTCGGCCGAGACGCCTTCCATCAGATCGCCGTCGGAGCAGATGCCGTAGACGTAATTGTCGATGAGCCCCGCGCCGACGCGCGCGGCGAGCATCTTCTGCGAGAGCGCCATGCCGGCGGCGTTGGCGACGCCCTGCCCGAGCGGCCCGGTGGTCGCCTCGACGCCGGGGGTGTCGCGGAACTCCGGATGGCCGGGCGTCTTCGAGTGCAGCTGCCTGAACTTCTTCAGATCGTCGAGAGTCACGTCGAAACCGGCCAGGTGGAGCAGCGCGTAGATCAGCATCGAGCCGTGGCCCGCGCTGAGCACGAAGCGGTCGCGGTTGGGCCAGCGGGGATCCTTCGGGTTGAAGCGCAGGTGGCGGGTCCACAGTACGTAGGCCATGGGGGCGGCGCCCATGGGCATGCCGGGGTGGCCGCTGTTGGCGTTCTCCACGGCGTCCACCGCGAGGAAGCGGATGGTGTCGATCGCCTTCTTCTCCAGCTCGGTCTTCGGGGTAGGCATGTGCTCCTAGGGAATGGTCCCAGGTGTGTGACGCGTCTGGGGCAGAAGGGTTGCTTCGTTCGCGGCGAGCGCGGCGGCGCCCAGCACCGTCGTGTTCGGGTCGAGCACCACCTGCACAGGCATCGCTTCGAGCAACGGCCGCATGCGTCCCTTGGCGAGGAAGGCGGCCCGGAACCGGCCGTCCTGGAGCTCGGGCAGGATCTTGGGCGCGATGCCGCCCGCCACGTACACTCCCCCGGTGGACAGGGCTTTGAGCGCCAGGTTGCCCGCCTCCGCTCCGTACAGGCTGCAGAACGTCTCCAGGGCGCGCCGGCAGAGAGGGTCGCCGCCGCGCGCCGCCTCGGTGATCGCGGCCGCCGCATCGACGCGCGCGTAGAGGGCGGCTTGCGCCACGTGCGGGGGAAGTGGCGCTCCGCTGGCGTCCGCGAGCGCCTCCGCGATGTTGACCAGCCCGTCTCCAGACACGACCCGCTCCCACGAGACGTGCTGGTAACGGCGCAGCAGGAACCGGAGGATGCCGATCTCCAGCTCGTCGCGCGGCGCGAAGGAGCTGTGGCCGCCCTCGGTGGCGAGCACCTCCCGCCGGCCGCAGGTGTCGAGCACCGCGATCCCTTCGCCAAGTCCCGTCCCGGCGCCGATCAGCGCCCACGGTCCATTCGGATCCGATACGCCCTCGTTGAGCGCCACCAGATCGGCTTGCTTCACCGAGGGGATCCCGAGCGCCAGCGCATGGAAGTCGTTCGCCAGCCGCACCGATTCGATCCCCCAGATTCCGGCGAGCTCGCGCTCGTCCAGGATCCAAGGAAGGTTGGTGGTGTGCGAGCGGCCGCCGGAAACGGGCCCCGCCACCCCGAACGCGGCGCGCTGAGGGAGCGGCCGTCCCAGGTCCTGCGCGAACGCGCGGCCCATGGCCCCCAAGCCGGGGTACTGGCGGCTGTCGAATCGGCGGCTCTCCCGCAGATCGATCGAGGGCCCGCCCGAAGGTCCCGCAGCCGCGCCGACCTCCGCGATCGCGAGGAGCGTCTTGGTGCCGCCGACGTCTCCGGCGAGGACCTGCATGGTGCGGGCACCCTACAAGACGGGGCCGGAAGATCAAGCGACTCGGGACGCCGCGGACGACCGCCTGGAGGGTCTGCAAACCCGCTTGCAGCGCGATGGGCGGCTGCGCACGTTCCGAAGGACCGGAGGCGTGTCGATGGGGAAAATTCTGTGGTCGGCGGCAGCCGTGCTGCTCCTCGGGGGCGCAGCGGCGCGCGCGCAGGTCGAGCAGTATCCGGGGACGGCGGGCACCATCATCCCCATCGGAGACACGGACTGGAGCACCACCGCGGGGCGCACCGTCGGGTCCGGGAACAACGTCCTCCAGGCCGAGGCGGGTTGGCCCGGCGTCAGCCTCACCTACCTGCACGGCTCCAGCGATCGGACCGACATCGGCGCGCGCATCAACTTCAACTACGGCTTCATGAACACGACCAATAGCCTCACCGGAGTCGACTTCCAGGTTCCCTTGCGGCACCGGGTGACCGACGCCGTGGTTCTGCAGGCCTCGCCGGGGCTCACGCTGTACTCGAACCACGGTTCGACGCTGTTCGGAATCAGCGCCCCGGTCGGCATCGTGGCGGGGGGCCACGTGAGCAACTCGCTGACACTGGATGCGGGTATGGAGTTCCCGATCCTGTTCTCCTTCACCAACCCGCTCGGCATCGTCCTCGGGCCGCTCTTCGGCGTGGGCGGCGAGTACATGCTCGACCGCAACGTGATGGTCACTGCCCGCGTGCGCATGGGACCGGAGCTCTCGGTGGACCACAACGGCACGAACGCCCAGTTCGGCTTGCAGACCCTGATCGGCATCGCCTACAACCTGCGCTGAGCCGTCAGAGCAATTGCACCAGGGCCGATTGGTCGAGCTCCAGGCGGGCGCCGTCGAGCGCGTCCATGGCGGCGTCGTGGACCCGCGCTTCCTCCTGGAGGACCTTCTCGCGCTGGGCGGGCTTCGCCTTGGTCTGCGACAGCCAGCGCGTCAGCCGCTTGAGCGACGCGTCGCGCTCCGCCTTCGCGCGCTCCTTGGCCTGGGCGACGAGCTTCGCCAGGCGGCGGCGCGCCTCCGCCTCCGCCGCCTCGAGTCCCTGCTCGACCGCTTCCACGAACGGCGCCGGCGGCCCGCCTTCGGGCGCGGGCACCGGTTCGATGTTGCGCGCCGAATCGAGCTGCGCGGCCAGCTCGTCCGAGACCTGCGCCCCGCCGCGCCCGTCCAGCCGCGCCACCACGCGGACGAGCGCGTCCTCGAGGTGCCGGGCCGCTCGCCGCGACGGCACCTTCGCTCCCTGCGCCAGGTCGGCGGGCTCGGGGAGCGTCACCAAGAACCGGGCGTCGAGGGCGGCGCCCGATCCGCCGTGGACGCGCGCCCGGTACACCGTCGCGCGGCCCAGCTCGCCGTCCCGCACCCAGCCGAACAGCGCTTCCACCAGGGGATGACCCGTGGCGAACGAATCGTGCTCCTCGTGGGCGACGGCGACCGCGCGCCGGAACGAGCCGAGGACGACGCGGTCGCGCGACAGGTCGAAGCCCGCCAGCGCGTCCACCTTCAGCTCGGGGCCGACGTGGAACGACACTTCGCCGGGCAGGACGTCGACCTCCACGTCCACCGCGAGCCCCACCCGCTTGGCCGCCTCGATGGTGACTACCTCGAGGCGGCGCTCGAGGTGGTCGGCGGCCGCCGCCAGCGCCACGGCGGGCTCGTTCCCCGGCGCCAGCACGACTCCCAGCCGGCGCGCCCCGCGCCGGGCCAGTCCACCGACGGCGTCGAGGTCGCAGCTGCGCCGATCGAGCAACGGATCCACCGCGCGCATCACCTCGGCCCGCGCCGCCGCGACGCGCTCCGCGAGCGCGCCCAGGGTACGCTCCCAGAGCTTCTCGTCGTCGGCGGCCCGCGCCCCGAGCGCGGTCAGCTCCGACTCGACCGACTCGAGCACGTAATCGAGGCCGCCCACCGGCTCGCGGAAGACGCCCACCGCCTCGTCGAGCAGGTCCAGGACGCGCGCGGCGAGCGTCCCCTCCGGACGGAAGGCGAAGATGCGCACCTCGCGGGATTGCCCGATGCGGTCGATGCGCCCGATCCGCTGCTCGATGGCCGCCGGGCTCCAGGCGAGATCGTAATTCACCAGCACGTGGCAATGCTGGAAGTTGCGTCCCTCGCCGCCCAGCTCGGTGCAGAGCAGCACGCGCGGCCCGTCGGGATCGCGGAAGCGGGCCACCAGCTTGTCGCGCTCGGCGGGCGAGAGATCGCCGGCGTACGCCAGCGCCTCGATCCCCTTGCGCTTCCCCTGCGGCTTCGCGAGCTGGAGCCGCAGGTACTCGATCGTCTCGCGCGCCTCGGCGAAGACCAGCACCTTCTCGCCGGCGAGCTCGCCGTCGAGCAGGTCGCGGAAGGCCTGCAGCTTGCTGTCGTTCTCCGCCGCCAGCGCCGAGGCGCGGGGCGCGAGCGATCGGAGCGCCTTGTCCGCCGACGCGGCGAGCGCCGCCGAGAGCGCCGGGGGCGAGCTTCCCAGGTGCCTCAAGAGCCCGGAGAGGACGGCGCCGCCGGGCAGGCGGCCGCGCGCATGCGCCTCTGCGAGCGCCGTGCGCACGTCCCGTTCGAGCTGGCGCTCCGCCGGGGACTGCGCCACGGCGACCTTGGTGAGCAGGCGCGGAGTGAACCCGCCGACGACGGCGCGCCGGTTGCGCAGCAGCCGCGACGAGAGGCCGTAGCTCTCGGAGAGGTGCGCGAGCAGCTCGGTCCCCTTCAGCGACTTCAGCTCCGGGTCGTCCGGGAACAGCGCCGCGATCCGCCGCGGCGCGCTCGAGTCCCCGGCCAGGAGCGCGCGCACCTCGGCGGCGAGGTCGCCCTGGCGGGCGAGCCGCGTTCGCAGCTCGTCCTCGCTGGCCGGAGGCGCCGGGTCCACCAGCCGGAGCAGCGCATGGTACTCGCCGGGATCGAGCTGCAACGGCGTCGCGGTGAGCAGCAGGAGGCCCCACGAGCTGCGCGACAGCGCATCGGCCACCTCGTACGCGCGCTCGCCGCGCAGGTGGTGCGCCTCGTCGAACACCACCAGGTCCCAGCCGGCCTCCGCCGCCTCCTCCGCTTCCTTGCCGGCGCGCGAGAGCCATTCCAGGGAGGTGACCACCAGATTGTGCCGCGCCCAGGGCGAGCCGGGGGCATCCGGATCGGGCTCCTCCTGGCGCGCGTCGCGGGCCCGGTCGGGGTCCATGAGCGTGAACAGCAGGTTGAACTTGTGGAACAGCTCCGCCAGCCACTGCACCGTCAGGTGCGAAGGAGCCACCACCAGGCAGCGCCGCACCAGCCCGGCGTGCAGCAGTGCCGAGAGGACCAGGCCCGCCTCGATCGTCTTCCCCAGGCCCACCTCGTCGGCGAGCACGAAGCGCGGCTGTGCGGCGGAGAGCACGTGGTGCGCCACCGAAACTTGATGAGCCTTGACGTACACGCGGCTGGCGAAGAGCGCGCCCAGCGCGTCCGCGCGCCTCTCCAGATCGAGCCGTACCGCCTCGGCGCGCAGCTCGAAGTCCTCCGGCGCGCCCCAGCGACCCGACGCGAGCTGCTCGGCGGGTCCGGCCCGCGGCGGCACGGCGCGGAGGTCGGCCTCGCTGCGCACCTGCGGCTTCTTGCCCTCGGCCGTCACCGTGTACCGGTGCAAATCGCCCGGGCCTCCCGGCAGCGGCCGCAGCACGCGCGCCGGGGTGCCGTTCGCGAGCAGGACGGGGCTGCCGGGCCCGAAGCGGAAGCGCACCAGCTGCGGATCCCGCGAGGAGAGGATCACCTCGCCGCGGCCGGGGAACTCCGCCGACAGCCTCGGCGCGTCCTCCGACACCCCCGTCACGTGTCCCACGCCCCAGCCCGGCTGCGCGCGGTGGAGGACCTTCATTCCCGCCCGGAAGTGCGCCACAGGCGGAGTCTTCTATACTGCCCGCAGATGGACGGCCACGTGGCGACTCCCCAGCTCGCGGCCAACCCGCCGGTCGCCCGCTCTCGCCCGCGCGTCGCGGACCTCCTCCGGGCGGGGCTTTACCTCGGCGCGATCGGGTTCGGCGGGGGCCTGAGCGTCCTCGCCAACATCCAGACCTACGTGGTGACCCGGAAGCGTTGGCTGACCGACCGCGAGCTCACCAACACGGTGACGGTGGCGCAGATGCTCCCCGGCGGCGCGTCGGCCAACTCGCTCGCCTACATCGGCCTGCGCTTCGCCGGCTGGCGCGGCGCCCTGGCTGCCTACGTCGGGTTCGTGCTGCCCGGACTCGCCTGCGTGCTCGTGCTCGCGTGGGCGTATGTGCGCTTCGGCACCAGGCCCGATCTCGCTACGGTGCTGGGCGGCTTCAACGCCGCGGTGGTCGGCATCATCGCCAGCATCACGCTCAAGATGGTGCGCACCAGCGTGAGCCGCCTCTGGCAGATGGGCGTCGCCGCGCTGGCTCTGCTCTTCAGCGCGGTGGGGAACGCGCCCCCCGGCGAGATCGTGCTCGTCGCCATCGCGGCGGGGCTCGCAGTCGACCTGGGGACCAAGCGGGCGCGCCTCGCCAGCGTCCGCCGGCGGCGCAAGAGCGACCAGGACCCGCCCGTCGCCCTGCCCGAGGAAGGTGAGCCGCTGGAGACCTCCCCCAAGCCGCCGGACCCGCTCTCCTCGCCCTGGCCGGCTGCGGTCTTCTCCGTGCTGGCGGCCGCGCGGTTCACCGGAGTCGACGCGGACCTGCTGCAGATGGGACTGACGTTCTTCCGCACCGGCCTGGGCGCGTACGGTGGCGGCTTCGCCATCGTCCCACATCTCAAATCCGTCATCGACACGCGCGGCTGGCTGACCGATCGGCAGTTCGCCGACGCGGTGGCGATCGGCAAGCTGACCCCCGGCCCGGTGCTGCTGCTCGCCACCTTCATCGGCTACCTGCGGCTTCGCCTGGTGGGCGGCCTGGTGGCCACCGCCTCGATCTTCGCCGCGCCGTTCCTCCTGGTGGTGATCGCGGGCAGCACGCTGGACCGGCTGCGGTCGCGCCGCTTCGTCCGCGCCGGACTGCGCGGCCTCACGCCGGCGGTGCTGGGGCTGATGGCCGCGGCAGCGATCGCGCTGGGCGATCAGCTCGCCGGCGAGTCGGAGATCGGCATCGCGGTCGCGGTGGCCCTGACGCTCTCGCGCTTTCCCCTCAACCCGGCGCTGATGCTGCTGATCGGCGGCGTCGCGCGCCTCTCCTTACGGATGGTGGGACTGTGAACGTCGACGAACAGAGGCGCGCAGCGGGCGAGGCCGCCGCCGCGCTGGTGCGGGACGGGATGACGCTCGGCTACGGCACCGGCCGTGCCGCGGCGGCCGCGCTCGAGGCGCTCGCCCGCCGCAAGCTCGAGATCCGGGGCGTTCCCACCTCCGAACGCACCGCGGCCCTCTGCCGCTCGCTGGGCCTCGGACTCACGACTCTCGAGGAGACTCCCGAGCTCGACCTCTGCATCGACGGAGCCGACGAGATCGACCCCGAGAAGCGGGCGCTCAAGGGCGGAGGGGGCGCCATGGTGCGCGAGAAGCTGGTGGCGCTCGCCGCGCGCAGGCGGATCCTGGTGATCGAGGAGGCCAAGCTGGTCCCCCGGCTGGGGACGACGCGGGGGCTGCCGATCGCGGTCCTCTCGTTCGGCTGGAGCAGCACGCTCCGGCGCCTCGCGCAGGTGCTGCCCGGCGCGGCCCGCCGCCCCGAGCTGAACGACGACGGCAACGTGGTGGCCGACGCGCCCATCCCCGCGGGCATGGATCTGATGGCGCTGGCCGACGCCGTGAAGCGGATCCCCGGCGTGGTCGAGCACGGCCTCTTCCTCGACCTCTCGCCCGAGGTGCTGGTGGGCACCCCGCAGGGCGTGCGGGTGCTGTAGAGCGTTCAGCGCGCCCCGGCGGGGGCGTGCTGGTGCCCATGCTCGTCTTGATCGTGCCCGTCCGCATGGCGGAACGGAGCGAACCACCCGCGCACGCCCGAGCGGAGCGCGAAGGCGATGGCCAGCGCGAGGAGGAACGCCGCGCACACCGTGGCGGCGGGAGCGGCGGCGAGCTGCGCCGCCACCGGATCCTGCGCGCGCGCGAGCACCGAGGCGGCGGTGCGTGCCGCTCCGCGCAAGACCGGCAGGCGCTGGAGCGCGGCGCCCACCGCGAGCGCAGCACCGAGGGCGGGCACGGCGACGAGGAAGGACCGGAGCGCGGAGGCGCGCCGGAAGGGAACGGCCCCGAGCGCGAGGAAGGGCAGCGCGAGCCCGGCGGGCAGCCCGCGATGGACGAGCGCGCAGGCCAGCAGCACGGCGCCCGAAGCGCTCGCTCGGGCCGCCAAGGCAATCGACGCGCCGACCAGCACCACACCGGCCGGACCCAGGGTTGCGAACCAGCGCGACGGCGCCAGCACGTCCACCGAAGCCGCGAGGAAAAGCAAGGCGAGGAGCCACGGACCGCGCCGGGCGAGCTCCGCGGCGAAAGGCGCCGGCGGGCCTACCGCCGCCTCGCGGCCCCACAGGCGCTGGGCGGCCACGAGCAGCGCCGCGAGCGCCGCGCGGATGCCCGCCGCGGGCCAGCCCAGGAGCGCCCCGGTGGAGAACAGTCCTTCGAACGGCGCGCGCAGCCGGTTCAGCGGCGGGTGGCGGCGCGCCAGTACCTCGGCCGCGATCGAGGCGACCAGCGCGGGGGCTACGCCGAGCGCGAGCGCGGTGGCGGTCCTGCCGAACTCGAGGATCCCTCGGGTGGTCCGGGCGTCGAGGAAGGCTCCCAGCCCGGCCAGCGCCAACCCGGCGGCAGCGGCGAGCAGATCGAGCGCCCGCGCCCCGGCCGAGGAGAAACGCTGCTCGCGGATCTCGTCCGCGACGACGTGGAGGAGGGCGCCGGCCACCACCGCGGTCGCGCGCTGGAGGACCGCCGCGTCCGCGCCCGAGGCCAGGCCAGGGACGAGGTTGCCAGCGACGACGCCCACGATGCCTGCCAACGCCACCAGCCCGACGCGGATGAGCGTCGCGCGTACGCCGAGCAGATCGAGGAAGGGCAGCGCCACGGCCGCGGTCAGCGGCGCGTGATGGGCGACGATGGCGATCTCCAGATCGGTGCGGTTGTCGCGCCCCTGCAAGCTGGCCAGGAGGGCCAGCCCCTCGAAGAGCGAATGGAAGATGAGCGCGGCAAACCCGACCTCGGCGGCCACGCGCATGCCTCGGATGCCCTGGCGCGCGAGCAGCTCCGGCCCGAGCGCCCGCGCTCCGACCTCGAGCAGCCAGGGCAGCACGAAACCGGCGGCGATCCAGAGCAGGGCGGTGGGGCCCAGGCGAGGCAGGACCTCGGGGAGGAGGTGGAACGCCACCACTCCCGCGGCGGCGGTGAACGCGAACGTGCGCGTCAGCTCGAGCAAGGCTCCGTGCCGGCGCGCCGCGAGCGCCAGGGCCCCTCCGAGCAGGGCCGATCCGGCGGCGAGCAGCAGGCCTTCGATCACGCGCGGCTCATGCAAGCGGCGCACAGCCCGCGCAGCTCGAGGAGGTGCTCCCGGACGTTGAACCCGGTCGCCCGCCTTACCCCGGCCAGCGCGCGCTCCAGGGGACGCGAGTGGAACTCGCGGGCGCTGCCGCAGGCGGTGCACACCACCGCGTGGTGGCAGCGGGGCTCGCGCCCGGCGCACGGCCGCACGGCGGGGGATCCCAGCACCCGATGGAGCAGCCCCAGCTCGAGCAGCGCAGCGACGTTCCGGTACACGGAAACGAGGTCCATGGGCGTCCCGCGGCGGCGCAGCTCGCGGTGCAGCTCGCGCGGGCCGAGGGGGCGCGGATGGCTCTCGATGAGGTCGAGGAGGGCGCGGCGGCTGCGGGTCATCCGCCCGCCGCGCCGCCGCAGGGCCGCCTCCGCGCGGAAGGAGAAAGACGCCGCCATCCCGGCCAGGGTACGGCGGCGTGAGCGAAGATGCAACACAGTTGCGTTTAACATTCCGTTTGACAGCGCGCGGCGGCCTGATTAATCCGGCGCGGCTTCCGGTGCATGGTCCCCGGGATCCCTCGATCGAGGAGAGCCGATTGCCGACATCCCTGAAGGTGGCCGCCGCCTCGGCTTTCGCGATTCCGGCGGTCGCGCTCCGCCTCGCGGGCGTGCATCTCGCGCCGCCGCTGGCCATCCCGGTGTTCGGCGCCGCGGTCGTCGCCTGCGCGTTCCTGCTGGTGTGGGCCGCCGAGGCCGCCCACCACGACATCTCGGGCAGCCTCGCCACGGCGATCCTCGCCGTCATCGCCGTGCTTCCCGAGTACGCCGTCGACCTGTACTTCGCCTGGAGCGCGGGGCACATCCCGCAGAACGCGCAGTACGCGGCCGCGAACATGACCGGCAGCAACCGGCTGCTGCTCGGGCTCGGCTGGCCGTTCGTCGCGGTCCTCTTCGCCTGGGGGGCGCGCAGGCGCGGCGAGCCAGCCCGGTCGGTGCGGCTTCACGAAGGGCGCCGGATGGAGCTGCGCTTCCTCGGGCTGGCCAGCCTCTACTCCCTGATCATCCCGTTCACGCGCCGGCTGGCGCTCTACGACGCGGCCGTGCTCCTGTTGCTCTTCGGCCTGTACCTGTGGCGCGCCGCGCAGGGAGAGCGCAGCGAGCCGACGCTGGTCGGAGTCGCCGAGGCCATCGGCAACCTGCCCAAGCGCAAGCGCCGGATCGCCGTCATCTGCATGTTCGTCGCCGCTACCGCCATCGTGCTCCTCTCGTCGGAGCCGTTCGCGCAGGCGCTGGTGAGCGGCGGCAAGGCGCTGCGAATCGACGAATTCCTGCTCGTCCAGTGGCTCGCGCCCCTCGCCTCCGAGGCGCCCGAGCTCCTGGTCGCGGGCGTGCTGGCGCTGCGCGGGCACCAGGACGCGTCGCTCGGGACCCTCCTCTCCGCGAAGGTGAACCAGTGGACGCTGCTGGTCGGCAGCTTGCCGCTCGCCTACCTCGCGGGCGGTGGGGGTTCGGGTGGGATCGTGCTCGATGCGCGCCAGACGGAGGAGTTCGTCCTCACCTCCGCCCAGACCCTGCTCGGATTCGCCGCGCTGATCGATCTGCGGCTGCAGGTCTGGGAGGCGATCGTCCTTTTCGCGCTGTTCGCGCTGCAGTTCCCGTTCCCGCAGACCAGCGTGCGGCTCGGCTTCTCGGCCGCGTACCTCGCGATCGCCCTGATCCTGCTCGTCCGCAGGCGCGCCGATCTCCTGAGCCTCGTCCGCGGCGCGCTGCCGGCGCGGAGGTGAGGCGCCAAGCTCACGCGCCTTGCAGCACGCGCGCGATCGCCTGCGCGGCGCGAGCGAGCTCGCCCTCCGGGCCCAGCAGGCTCACCACCAGGTGCGCGCCGGTGGGGAAGTCGAAGAAGTACCCGGGGTGCACCAGCACGCCCGCCTCGAGCAGCGCGAGCGCCCACTCCTCCTCGCCGCGCGAGCGCGGGACAGAGAGCACGGCGGACCAGCCGCCTTCGGCCGGCAGCACGTCCCACGGAGCGTCCGGGGAGCGGGCGCGCAGGAGCGCAGCCCGGTTCCCGCGCACCCGGTCCAGCACCCGGCGCTGGAAGTCGTGCCGCCCGCGCAGCAGCTGCCCGGCCGCGAGCTGCACGGGGGTCGCCACCGACAAGTAGGTGTCGGCGATCAGCTCGAGCCTCTGCACCGCGCGCGAGACCTCCTCCGGCGGACCCGAAACCGCGCACCAGCCCAGCTTGAGCTGCGGCAGGCCGCAGACTTTCGACAACCCCGAGAGCGCGAACGAAAGCACGTCGTCGTGCGCGGCCACGGTGGGCACGCGCCGTGGGTCCGCCACCAGCGCGAAGTCGGCGAACACCTCGTCGCAGATCAGCGCGCACCCGGCGCGCGCGCAACGCTCGGCCAGCGCCGCGCGCTCCGGCTGCTTGAGGAACGCGCCGGTCGGGTTGCCGGGGCTCACCGCCAGCACCGCGCGGGCGCGCGGCGGGATCTCCAGCGCGGAGGCGTCGAGGTGCCACTCGCCGTCGAAGCGGAGCGGATACGGCACCGCCTGCACGCCCTCGAGGGCGGTGAGCATCCCGAAAAGCGGATAGCTGGGCTCCGGGACCAGCACGCAGTCTCCCGGATCGCACAGCAGCTTGAAGAGGAGCGCGTAGGCTTCGCTGGTGCTGGCGGTGAGCACCACTCGCTCGGGGTCCACCGCGGCGCCGCGCGAGTCCGCGTAGTACGCGGCGACCGCCTCGCGCGCGGTGAGCAGACCCTTGGGATTCGGCTCGTAGCGGAGCGCGCGCACGTCCGCCAGCGCGCCGAGCTGGACGGCCGGGAGCAGCCCGGCGCGGGTGGGATTCGACTCCGTCAGATCGATGGTGGCCTCGCGGCGCTCCCGCAGGGCGCGAGAGATCGCGTTCTCGGCGGCCGTCCAGGGAAGCCTGCGCGAATAGGGGATCACATCTCGGGGAGCGAGATCTGCGCCGAGCGAGGCAGCGGCAGCCGCTCGCGGTCCTTCTCCACGAAGCGCAGCGCCGCCCAGATGTCGTCCAGCGAGAGGATCTTGTCGTCCGTCATGCCCGCCGCCAGACCCACCGAGCGCACCAGCTCCTGGGACAGATCGGTGAAGAAGCCGCTCGACTTGCGCGGCCATGCCGCCCAGATGCAGCCGCGCGGCGCGAGCAGGTGCCTGGCCTTCGGGAACAGCTCGCCGAGCACCGCGCGCGAGGAGGCGAAGAGCACCACCACGTCCATCTGGCTCACCGGCTTGATGGCGACGGAAGCGCCCTCCGGGAGCGGGTCCAGCCGCCGCGCGAACCCGACCGGCGGGTCCAGCAAGAGCACACGCCGGCCCTCTTTGATGCCGAGCTTGCGCGAAATCGGCGTCTCTTCGATGGGGTCCATCTGCGGTGGCCACAGGTCTAGAGCCGCACGGGCAAACTCGCAAGAGGCCCCTCCGGCGCGCGCCCGGTGCGGTACAGTGCCCGGGTGAAGCCCGTTCGAATCGGCCTCCTGGGCGTCGGCACCGTGGGGCGGGCCGTGGCCCGCGCGCTGGCCGAGCGCCGCGACGTGCTCTCGCGAGCCGCCGGGGCGCCGCTGGTCCTCCAACGCGCGGCGGTGCGCGACCTGTCCCGCGAGCGCGGGATCGACCCGGCGGTGCTGACCTCTGACCCCCGTTCCGTGGTCGGGGGAGACGACGTCGACCTCGTCGTCGAGCTGATGGGCGGCGAAGAACCGGCGCGCACCCTGATCGCGGAGGCCCTCCAGCGCAAGAAGCCGGTCGTCACCGCGAACAAGCGGGTGGTCGCCTGGCACGGACCCCAGCTCGCGGAGCTGGCCGCGCAGCGCGGGGTCGAGCTGCGCTTCGAGGCGGCGGTGGGCGGCGGCATCCCGCTGATCGCTCCGCTCACCGACGATCTGGCGGCCAACCGGGTCCTGGAGCTGCGCGCGATCATCAACGGCACCACCAATTACATCCTCACCCGCATGGCGGCCGGAGAGACCTTCGATGCCGCGCTCGCCGAGGCGCAGAAGCTGGGCTACGCCGAGGCGGATCCGGGCGACGACGTGGACGCCGTCGACGCCGCGGACAAGCTCGCCATCCTGGTCCGCATCGCGTTCGGGCTTGCCTGCACGCCCGCGCAGATCTTCCGCCAGGGCGTGCGCGGCCTCGATCCGCAGGACCTCGCCTACGGCCGCGAGATGGGATACGCGCTCAAGCTGCTCGCCACCGGCCGCCGCACCGACGGCAAGATCGAGGCGCGGGTACACCCCACCTTCCTCTCCGCCGAGCATCCCCTGGCGCGTGTCGACGGGCCGCGCAACGCAGTCCACGTGGTCGGCGACCTGAGCGGCCCGGTCCTCTTCGGCGGCCTGGGCGCCGGCGGGGACGCCACCGCGAGCGCCGTGCTGGCGGACGTCACCCACGTCGCCCGCCGGCTGGCGCTGGGCGACCCGGTGGAGCCGCCCCGTCCGTCCGTCGCCGGCGCGGAGCTCTTGCCCATGGGGGAGGTGCGCACCCGCTGCTACCTGCGCCTGGCGGTCGACGACGTGCCGGGCGTCTTCGCCCAGGTCACGCGCGTCCTCGCCGAGCACGGCATCGGCCTCGCGAGCGTCATCCAGCGCGAGCCCGAGAAAGGGCCCGCCGACGTGGTGCTGCTCACCTATGCCGCCGCCGAATCGGCGCTGGCGCAAGCCGAGGCGGAGCTGTCGCGGCTCCCTTGCACGCGCGCGGTGCGCGCCCGGATCCGCGTGGAAGAGGCGCGCACGTGATCCGCTCCGGAGTGCTCCTGCGCTGGCGCGACCGGCTGCCCGTCACGGCCCGGACTCCGGCGCTCAGCCTGGGCGAAGGAGACACGCCGCTCGTCGCCGCACCCACGCTGGCGCGAGACGTCGGCTGCGCGGAGCTGTGGCTGAAGGTCGAGGGACAGAATCCCACCGGGTCGTTCAAGGACCGCGGCATGGTGGTGGCCGTGGCGAAGGCCGCCGAGGCGGACGCGCGGGTGGCGGCGTGTGCCTCGACCGGGAACACCTCCGCCTCCGCGGCCGCCTACTGCGCCGCTGCCGGCATCGCCTGCCGCGTGGTCGTCCCCGAAGGGAAGGTCGCGCTGGGCAAGCTGGCGCAGGCGGTCGCGCACGGCGCCCGCATCGTCGTGCTGCGCGGGAATTTCGACGCCGCCTTGTCGGCGGTGCGAGCCCTCGCGGCGCGCGGCGGGATCGCGCTCCTCAACAGCGTCAACCCCCACCGCCTCGAGGGGCAGAAGACGGCGGCGTTCGAGGTCGCCGAGGCCTTCGGCGGACCGCCCGACGGGCTCGCGCTGCCGGTGGGCAACGCCGGGAACATCAGCGCCTACTGGCGGGGGTTCGTGGAGCTCGGGATGCGCCTCCCCATCTACGGCATCCAGGCGGCCGGCGCGGCGCCGCTCGTCTCGGGCGCGCCGGTGGAGCATCCGGAGACGCTCGCGACCGCGATCCGCATCGGCAACCCCGCCAGCTGGACCCTCGCGGTGCAGGCCCAGCGCGAGTCGGGCGGCCAGTTCGCCGCCGTGCCCGACGAGGAGATCGTGGCTGCCTACGCCCGGCTCGCCGCCGAGGCGGGCGTCTTCTGCGAGCCGGCGAGCGCGGCTCCGGTGGCGGGCCTGCTGCGCCTCTCGCGGGAACGTCCGGGCCGATTCGCGGGCCAGCGGCTGGTCGCGGTGCTGACCGGCCACGGGCTCAAGGATCCGCAGGCGGCCATCGCCCACGCGCCGCCTCTACCCGAGCCGGTGGGAGTGGATTCGATCGAGGAGGCGCTGCGGTGACCGCCTTCACCGTGGTGGTGCCCTGCTCCACCTCGAACCTCGGCTCCGGATTCGACGCGGTGGGAATCGCGCTGGGCGGCCCGGATCTCCTGGTGCGCGTAACGCCCGGAGGCGCCGGGCTGCGCATCGCGCGCATCTCCGGCGAGGGCGAAGGCCGCCTCCCGCGCGACGGCTCCAACCGGCTTTTGCAGGCGGCGCGCCTGGCCGCCGAAGCCGCGGGCCGCAGCGCCGACGAGCTGGGCGCGGAGATCGAGGTGCATTCGTCCATCCCGCTCCGGCGCGGACTGGGGTCCTCGGCGGCGGCCGCGCTCGCCGGCGTCCTGCTCGCCGATCGGCTGCTGTCCGGCGCCGTCGGCGAGGACCGCGCGCTGGGAGTCGCCGTGCGCCTCGAGGGCCATCCTGACAACGTGGTCCCCTCGCTGCGGGGCGGCGCGCAGGTGGCGGTGCTCGACCACTCGGGGCGAATCGTCTCCTGCCCCATCCGGCTGGGAGCGCCGCTGCGCGCGGCCCTCTTCATCCCCGACGAGGAGCTGGAGACGGCGGCGGCGCGCGCCGTGCTGCCGCAGACGGTGAAGCTCGGGGACGCCGTCCACAACCTCGGCCGGGCCGCGCTGCTCGTCGCGGCGCTCCAGGCCGGCAGGCTCGACCTGCTCGCGGAGGCGATGGACGACCGCCTGCATCAGCCGGCGCGCGCGACCTTGCTGCCCTGGCTCCCTTCGCTGCTCTCGGCGGCGCGCGAGGCGGGCGCTGCCGGCGCCGCCCTCTCCGGGGCGGGCACCACGGTGCTGGCGCTCTGCGCTCCGGGAGCGGCGCACGACGTGTCCCGGGCGATGCGCGATGCGGCGAAGGCGCGCGGGGTCCAGGGACGGCCCGAGGTGGTCGACGTCGGCGTGGCCGGCGCCCGCGTGCTCGGGTGACCGGGAGAAGATCTCCTAGCCGGTCCCGCGAACCGACAGCGAGGCCACGAACCGGTCGATGCGGTCCCGGAAGGCGTCGTCCCCGTGGACGAACTGGACGCCGACGCCCGGGTCCACCTTGCGCTGGGCGGCTTCCTCCGGCGTGACCCGGTGCACGACCACCGCCTTGCCCTCCACCGGCGCTCCGCCGGGAAGCTCCAAAGACACGGTGACCACCGCCTCCATCAGGGGAGGATCGTTGGTGCGGATGAACAGCCCGCCGACGCTGATGTTGGTCGCGTACTCGCGCCGGAACTCCTCGACGGTGCCGAAGCGCACCGCGAACCGCGCCGCGTACCGGGGCATCGCACGGCGGTCCATCGGACGCGCGGTCTGCTCCACCAGGCCGAGTGCGCGAGCGATGCGCGCCTGCGCCATCTTGTCCGGCACGAAGTCCGCCCAGAATCCCATCGCGGTTTCGCTACCGCTGCGGGCGCGCACGGCCGCGGTCACCTGCAACGGCTGTTCTTCGGCCAGGTAGAGCCGCATCGCGATCCGCTCGCCCGGCCGCGGCGGCACCACGCAGCGCACGAACGCGCAGTCGACGCCGAGCGCGCCCGTGGTCGCCTGCAGGACCTGGGTTCCGACGGCGAATCGCACCGGCACGACGAAAGGGCGGGGGGCCACTTCCGTGCTGTCGGCACCCCGCAGCCGAACTTGAGCCCTGGAAACGGGCGTCAGGCGTCTAGAGGCCCTTCAGGATGAACTCGATGGCGCGATCGATCCGCTCTCGGAACTCGTCGCTGGAATCGACGAACTGGACGCCAGCTCCGGGCGGCGAGTTTCGCCCCTTCGCCTCCTGGGCCGAGACCCGGTGCACCACCACGCCTTTTGCCTCCACGGGCTTGCCGCCGTCGGGCAGCTCCATGATGACCGTCACCACTGCGTGCAGCTCGGGCGGGCTCTCCGTCTGCACGAAGACGCCACCGGCGCTGATGTTGGCGGCGTACTCGAGCACGAAGTCCTGCACGTTCCCGAACCGCACGCCGAAGCGCGCCTCGACGCGGGGGAAGGCGCGCCGCGGATCGTCGAGGGGCTTCTGCGCCAGGGACATCGCGCCGATCGGCGTGGGCGGGCCGGAGGCCGAGGCGCGGGCCCGCCGCTGCAGCAACCCGGCGATCCGGTCGCGGAGCGTCTGCGGCGGATCGACGAACTCCGCCCAGTACCCGCCTTCGGGAGCGGAGCGCCATTGGCCGACCACCGCGGTCGCTTCCTCCGCCTGCGGACCGCCCGGCAGGTACAGCTTGAGCGAGACCTGCGTGCCCGGCTTGGGTGGGCGCAGCGAGCAGACGAACACACCGTCTGCGCTCACCTCGCGCGTGGTCGTCTGCACGATCGTGGGGCCCGCAGCCACGCGGATGGGGAACACAATCGGAGCGCGCATCGTGTCATTCTACAGAGACGCGGCGCGGGCGACGAGGAGGGGCCTGCCGCACAGGCTCCTACCCTCGCCGCACACTCTACCAATGCCCGCGGCTGCCCGCGGCGCGGGCGGACCAGGGCCTTGCGCCGCCGGGGTCGGACCGATACCTTCGCCCCCCCTTCGGGAGACCGTCCGTGGCAAAGCGCACTCCTCTCTACGAAGCACACCTCGCGGCCTCGGCGCGCATGATCGACTTCGGCGGCTTCGAGATGCCCGTCCAGTACCGGGGCCTGGTGGAAGAGCACCTCGCGGTGCGCGAGCGGGCCGGGATCTTCGACGTCAGCCACATGGGAGAGGTCGTCCTCGAAGGCCCGCGCGCGCTCGAAGCCGCGCAGCGGCTGGTCACCAACGACCTGGCCAATTGCAAGGACGGCCAGGCCCAGTACGCGGCGGTCTGCAACGAGCGCGGCGGGGTGATCGACGACGTGATCGTCTACCGGTTCTCCGCTCGCCGGCTCCTCGTCTGCGTCAACGCGACGGGCCGCGAGAAGGACTTCGAGTGGATGCGCGCCCACGCCGGCGAGGGGGTCAAGCTCGAGCAGCAGAGCGACGGCTGGGCGCAGGTGGCCGTGCAGGGCCCGCGAGCTCCCGAGCTGGTCGACGCGCTCTGCAAGCCGCACGTGCTCGACGTGCCCACCTACCACTTCCGCGAGGCCACCGTGGCCGGGGTGCGCGGCTGCATCGTCGCGCGCACGGGCTACACCGGCGAGGATGGATTCGAGGTGTTCTGCCCGCCGGAGGGCGCGCGGCGGATCTGGGACGCCGCGGTCGAGGCCGGAGCTACGCCGTGCGGGCTGGGCGCGCGGGACACGCTGCGCCTCGAGGCCGGGTACCGGCTGTACGGCAACGACATGGACGAGCAGCACACGCCGCTCGAGGCGGGATTGGAGTGGATCGTCAAGCTGCACAAGAGCGGCGGGTTCATCGGCGCGGAGGCGCTTCGCGAGCAGAAGGCGCAAGGCCTCAAGCGCAAGCTGGTGGGGTTCAAGATGTCGGCGAAACGGCACATCGCGCGCCACGGATATCCCGTGCGGCCGCCCGGCGTGGAAAAGCACGTGGGCGAGGTGACCAGCGGGACGATGAGCCCCAGCTTGCAGCAGCCCATCGGGCTCGCCTACGTCCCCATCGAGATGGCCCCGATCGGCACCTGCTTCGAGATCGAGATCCGCGAGCACGCCTTCCCCGCCGAGGCGGTCAAGATGCCCTTCGTGACCAAGAAGAAGACGCCCGCCGTGAGGTCCACTCAGTAAAAAACGCAGCGCCGCCGGATACGGCGGTGACTGGAGAGGTCCGCAGAATGGCCGACTATCCGGAGAACCTGAAATACACCAAGGAGCACGAGTGGAGCCGCATCAACGGCAAGAACGCCGTGATCGGCATCACCGAGTTCGCCAAGGATCAGCTCGGCGACGTCGTCTACCTCGAGCTACCCGAGATCGGGGCGGAGGTGAAGCGCGGCCAGCCGTTCGGCGTGGTGGAGAGCACCAAGGCGGTGAGCGAGCTGTTCGCGCCGCTCACCGGCAAGGTGACCAAGGTGAACCAGGAGCTGGTCGACGCGCCCGAGGGAGTCAACGACAGCCCCCACGAGAAGGGCTGGATGATCGAGATCGAGATCTCCCAGCCCGACGAGGTCTCCCAGCTGCTCTCGGCCACGCAATACAAAGATCTTCTCTCGGCCGAGGAGCGCTGAGTGGAGCGCCTGGATCTGCGGGGCCTTCTGTGCCCGCTGACCTGGGCGAAGACGAAGTACGCGCTGCAGAAGCTGCGGCGCGGCGAGGATCTCCTGGTGCTGCTCGATCACCGACCCGCGGTGCCGGACATCCGCCGCAACGCCGAGGAGCTGGGCCACGAGATCCTCCTCACCCGCGAACCCGAACCGGGTGTGTGGGAGATGCATCTGAGGTGCGGGTGACGCGGACGTATCCGCTCTGGGCGCTGTTCGTGGCGGTTGCGGTCGCGTGCGCCTTGCTGGCGCGGCGCCGGCGCGTGGGCGTCGTGCGGCTCCTCGCGGCTTGGGTGCTCTCGTCCGTCCTGCTGTGGCTGGGCGCCGGATCCCTGGGATTCCTGGGCGGCGCGCTGGAAGCCGCGCTGGCAAGGGCTCGCGTCATCCGCGAGTCTTCCGACATGGCCGGCTTCTCCATCGGCGCGCCACTGGGCGCCATCCTGGGCGCGCTGCTCGGCATCGCCTTGGCCGACCGCGCCCTGCGCAAGGCATGGCCGCGCTGGCCGGCGCTGGCGTTCGCAGCCGCCACTTTGGTAGCGGCTGCGGCCCTGGTGCTGTTCATTCTCCAAGGTCTGGCGCAAACCGAGCAGCAGGCCGGCAAATCCGTACTGGTGGTGTTCCCTCTGCTGGGCGCGGCGCCAGTCTTGGGCTGGCTCGTCGGGACCCGGCAATGATTGCGACCCTCCTCCTCGCCGCCGCCGCTGCGCACGATCGGTACGACGCGGCGCACGCGCCCCGCGCCGCCGATCTGCTCGCACAGGCCGTCCGCTTCGCCACGGTCGCTGGGAACGACGCCGCGCACGCCGCGCAGAAAGCGTGGCTCCTGCGGACCGCCGCCGCGCTGGGTCTCGCGGCTCGCGACGCCGGAACGGTGACCGAGATCGAGCTGCCGGGTCCGCCTGGGGCGCCGGTGCTCGGCCTCGTCGTGCACGGCGACGTCCAGCCCGTCGACGAGAAGGCCTGGACGGTGCCGCCGTTCGCCGGCGTGGAGCGGGATGGTCGCGTGTGGGGTCGAGGCGCGGCCGACGACAAGGGCCCCTTGGTACAGGCGCTGCTCGCGATGGCCGCGCTGAAGGAGGCCGGGCCTCCGCGGACGCACACGGTGCGCCTCCTGGTCGGGAGCGACGAGGAGAGCGGGAGCAGCGATGTGACGGCCTATCTCAAAGCGCACGCCCCGCCCGACCTGAGCCTGGTGCTCGACTCCGAGTTCCCCGTCGTGGTGGGCGAGAAGGCCTGGGACGGCCTGACCGTCAGCGCAGACCCGGTCGAGCGCGACGCCGGGAAGCCCTGGACCGTCTCTTCTCTAGAGGCGGGGCTGGCGCCGAGCATCGTCCCGGACCGCGCCCGGCTCGTGCTCCACTGGCGTGCCGGCGAACCGGGATGGAAGGAGCTGGTCGCCCGGCTCGTCGCCAGGAAACCTTCGCCCGGCACGCGCCTGACGATCACGCCGAATGGCGCGGAGCTCGAGGTGCTCGCGCACGGGCGCGCCGCCCACGCCGGCGTAAATCTTCAGGGCGGCCGCAACGCGCTCGTCGCGCTCGCGCGTGCCGTCGAGGGCGAGTTGCCTGCCGGCGGCGCCGACGACCTCCTCGCCTTCGCGCGCCTGGCCGGGCAGGACCTGCGCGGTGCCGCCCTCGGCCTCTCGCAGGACCGCTGGGGCGGCTACGCGGTGAACGTGGCGACGCTGGGCACGCACGCCGGGCTCGCGCCCGCCGAGGAAGGCAAGCTCACGCTGGTCGTCAACCTGCGCCGCCCGCCGCCGCTCACGGGCCCACAAGCGCGCGACCGGCTCTTCGCCGTGGTCGCGGACTTCGCCACCCGGCGCGGCTCGGCCCTGCGGGCCGGCGGCTATTTCCAGGACGAGCCGCTCGCCTTCGATCCGGCGGCGAAGATCGTCCGGCGCTTGATGGCGGCA
>DASQBG010000158.1:0-3316 GCA_035635335.1 Myxococcales bacterium
CGGTCGGCTCGGCTCTGGCGGTCGGCTCGGCTCTGGCGGTCGGCTCGGCTCCGCCCGGCTGCTCGTCGGCGGGTGGCTCGTCCCGCGCGAGCGCAGCCTCCACCTCGACCGGGCGGCGGCCCAGCTCGACGGTGGTGCTGAACGGCTTGTAGCCCGCGGCCTTGACCTCGATCCGGTGGCGGCCGGGCGGGAGCAGCCGCAGGAAGGGCGGCAGCGGGCCCGAGGACCTGCCGTCCACCGTCAGCTCGGCGGACACGGCGGGCCTCACGGTGACGATCACCTTGCCGGGCACCGAGCCGCGGCGCACCCCGAGGTACGCGACGCCCGCGAGCGCGAGCACGCCCGCCGCGACGGCCACTCCGAGGAGGCGGCGGCGCGACCCGACGCGGCCCTTCCGGGGCCTGGTCAGCGGGCCTCTCCTCTCGGTCCGGCGAGCGGCGGTCAGCTCCCCCGAGCTGTCGAACCCCGGCGCGGAGCCTTCTCCCGGCCCGAGCACGCGCGTCGCCTGCGTCGCGCCGAGCTGCTCCGCCAGGAGCGCGCCGTCGACCTCGATGGTCGGGGTTTCCGATGCCCGCGTCCGCTCCACTCCGCTGTCGGACTCCGATGCCCGCGTCCGTTCCACTCCGATGTCAGACCTGGTCCGCGCGTTCGGAGTCGGTGGACGGACCAGCGTGTCGCCGTCCGGGGCGACACGCCATTCGCGCGCCACGTCCGGGGAGGTCCGATCCGGCTCCGCGAGGCCGACCCAGCGCTGCAGCCGCGCCTGCTCCTTGTCGTGCTCGGCGCGCAGCTCCTCGCGGACGAACGCAGCCAGCTGGCGCGACCCCAGCGGCGCGCCCGCGAGCTGCGCGAACGGCAAGAGGTCGTCGTGCAGGTCGCTGCACCACTGGTACCGGTCGCGCGGCTCCGGGGCGAGCGCCGCCAGCACCACCCGCGAGAGCGCCTCGGGCACCTCGGGGTTCACGCCCGCGGGCGGAGGCACCTCGGCCTTGCGCACCTTCTCCAGGAGGGCGAAATCGCTGTCGCCGGTGAACAGCTTGCGCCCGCAGATCAGCTCCCACAGCAAAACGCCGGCGGCGAAGACGTCGCTGCGATGGTCGAGCGGGTCCCCGCGCACCTGCTCGGGGCTCATGTAGCTGAACTTCCCCTTGAGGATTCCGGATTGCGTCTCCTGCAGCCGCCGCTCCGCCTTGGCGATTCCGAAGTCGATGAGCTTCACCCCGCCGTCGAAGCTCACCAGCACGTTCTGCGGGGACACGTCGCGGTGGACGATCCCGAGCGCGTTGCCCGAGGCGTCCCGCTTGCGATGCGCGTAGTCGAGCGCTTCGCACACCTGCGCGGCGATGGCGCAGGCCTGCGGGACGGGCAGCGGTTGCCCCCGGCGGCGGTAGCGGTCGAGCAGCTGCCGCAGGTCGCGGCCGGAGATGTACTCCATGGCGATGTAGAGGGTCTCGTCGTGCTTGCCCAGCTCGAGGACCTGGACGATGTTCGGGTGCGAGAGCTGCACCGCGATGCGCGCCTCGTCGACGAACATGGAGACGAGCTCGGGGTCCTCGCCCATGGTAGGCAGGATCTTCTTGATGGCGAGGATGCGCTCGAACCCCTCGGCCCCGAATGCCTTGGCGGCGAACACCTCGGCCATCCCGCCCACGGCGATCCGATCCAGCAGCAAGTACTTTCCGAACTGGACGGGCTGTCGCATGGAAGCGAAACGAGCGTAGTCTCATTGCGCTGCGACGAGCAAGGCGCCTGGAGGCGGATGGACAACGGGCCGGGAGGAGCCCACCGGATGCAGGCCTGCCACGCGTGCGGAAAGGAGATCGACCTCGGCATGGGCGGGACCGCCGGCCGGCGCGACGAGTGCCCGCACTGCCGCGCGCCCCTGCACGCCTGCCGCAACTGCGCCGCGTACGACGAGACCGCGCGCTACGGCTGCCGCGAGCCGCAGGCCGAGCCGCCGCACGACAAGGACGCGGCCAACTACTGTGACTTCTTCGTCTTCCGGAAGGGCCCGGCCGCCCCGAAAGAGGAGGACCCCCGCGCGAAGGCGCTCGCCGCGCTGGACGCGCTCTTCAAGAAGAAATGACGCGCGACTCGAGCTACTTAGTCTCGCCCGCCAGCCAATCCAGGTACGGCTGGTAGCCCGCCTCGACCGGCACCGCGAGCACCTCGGGCACCTCGTACGGGTGCAGCTCGAGAATGCGCAGCTTCAGCCGCTCCAAGTGCTCGGCGCGCGTCTTGAGCAGCAACAGCACCTCGTTCTCGTCCTGCAGCTTCCCCTGCCAGCGGTAGATGGATCGGATGGCCGGCAGGAGGTTCGCGCACGCGGCCAGCCTCTCCTCGACCAGGGCCTTGGCCAGCTCCGCCGCCTTGTCGGCGCTCGGCAGGGTCGTGAAGACCAGCAGCGCGTCGGTCATCGCGGCACTCCTAGCATGCCCGGACCGTCAACAGTCGCTCGCTGCCCGACGAGCGGAGGTTGAGTTACGTATCGTGTCCCCGGATCTCGTCAACCGTCTTCCTGCTTCACCTTCACGAGCGCACGCATCCAGGGGTGGATGCAGCACTGGAAGCGGTGATTGCCTGTCCTGAGCCCGTTCACTTTCTGGGTAGCGCCGGCGGGCAGATCGATCGCACTCGCGCACTCCGGAGCGGGGACCAGGCCCACGTTCAGCGGAGGAACACGCCCGCCGCCGAACTGCGCGACTTCGGTGAAGGTATGGATCCGGCCACCCGTGTTCTGCACCACGACTGTCCCGCCGACCTCCACCTTGAGATACGACGGTTCGGCACGCCACGCCGGATGCCCGACTGTCGACGCGGAGAGCGGAGACACGAGAAGCGCGTTGAACTCGTTCAGGTTCACGTCGCCGTCCTTGAGCGTGCATCCGCCGGTAGGCGCCCAGGAAGGATCCGTTGGATCGCAATCGTCGCGCATCGCGATGCGGCCCTCTGCCCCGCGCTCACCCGCGGTTCCGCGGGCCCCCGCCATTTCCTTCGAGCTGGACTGCGTTCCGCCGCAGGCGCCGAGCACGAGCGCGAGAGCGGACACTCCGCTCCAGCTGCTCAACCGCCACCTGAACGAGGAACCCGAATCGAGATTGGCTGCCATGTTTCCCCCATTGGCGCACGAAGGGCGCTGCGCGAGAGCCGCTTACGGCACGGGATCCTGCGGGTCAAGTCGTTGCGAGCCCGCCTTGCGCGACACTACGTAGGACCCTCAGCCCTTCTTCAGCCGCGACAGCGCGGCGGCCACCGCGCTCGGGCCCTTCAGCCCCTTCTGCGCCATCCAGCCGATCACCTTGGGCCCGCCGGCCGC
>DASQBG010000159.1:0-8302 GCA_035635335.1 Myxococcales bacterium
CGCGCTCAACGAGCGCCCGGAGATCGCCTGCGAGCGGTTCTTCATGCCCTGGCCCGACATGGAGTCCGCGCTGCGCGCCGAGCGGCTGCCGCTCTTCTCGATCGAGAGCCGCGCTCCGCTGCGCGCCTTCGACGTGCTCGGGTTCACCCTGCAGTTCGAGCTCTGCTACACGACGGTGCTCGCCATGCTGGAGCTGGGCGGGGTGCCGCTCGCCACCAACGATCGCGGGCGCGACGATCCGCTGGTGCTGGGCGGCGGCCCGTGCGCCTACAACCCCGAGCCGGTCGCCGACTTCTTCGACGCGCTGGTGGTGGGTGAGGGCGAGGAAGCGATCCACGAGATCAGCGACGTGGTCCTGGACTGGAAGCGCTCTCGCGGTTCCCGTCAGGACCTGCTCTGGCACCTGGCCGAGATCCCGGGCGTGTACGTGCCCTCGCTGTTCCGCCCCCGCTACGGCCCTGACCGCACCCTGGCCGCCCTCGAGCCGCTCAAGCCCGGCTACGAGACCGTCGTCCGCCGCGTCATCCCGGACCTGAACCTGGTGCCGCAGGCGGAGAAGCCCATCGTCCCCTTCATGCAGGCGGTGCACGACCGCCTGCCGCTCGAGATCCAGCGCGGGTGCACGCGCGGCTGCCGCTTCTGCCAGGTGGGGATGATCACGCGGCCCACGCGGCAGCGAGATCCCAACCAGGTGCGGCGCATCGCCGAGGTCGGACTGGAAGCGACCGGCTACGAGGAGGTCGGCTTCCTCAGCCTCTCCGCCGGCGACTACTCCTGCATCAACGGCGTCCTGGAGGATTTCTTCGACGAGTTCGGCGCGGAGAACGTGGGCATCTCGCTGCCCAGCCTGCGCACCGAGACGATGAACGCCCGCCTCGCCGAGCAGATCGGGCGGGTGCGCAAGAGCGGCTTCACCGTCGCGCCCGAGGCGGCGACCGAGCGCATGCGCCGCGTGATCAACAAGGGCAACGCGGAGAAGGACCTCCTCCACGCGGTCGACACCATCTTCCAGGCGGGCTGGGACCTGGTGAAGTTCTATTTCATGATCGGTTTGCCCACCGAGCGGGACGAGGACGTCCGCGCCATCGTGGAGCTCTGCGCGGAGGCGCTGCGGCGCGGAAAGAAGCTGCAGCCGCGCGCCGAGATCAACGTGGGTGTCTCCACCTTCTGCCCCAAGCCTTTCACGCCCTTCCAATGGGACCCGATGATCGCGCTGGAGGAGACGCAGCGGAAGCACGGCCTCTTGCGCGACGAGCTGCGCAAGCTCGGGCGCGGGTTCCGCGACCTGCATGTGAAGCCGCACGACGCGCGCCAGGGAGCGCTGGAAGGCGCGCTGGCGCTGGGCGACCGCCGCCTCGCCACGGCGGTGCTGCACGCGTACCGCGCCGGCCAGCGGCTCGACAGCTGGACCGAGCATTTCCGGCTGCAGGCCTGGCACGAGGCGTTCGCGCACGCCGAGGCCGAGCACGGCGTGGGCCTCGCCTTCTTCGCGCACCGGGAGAAGGGGAAGGACGAGGTCCTGCCCTTCGATCACATCGATTGCGAGGTCACGAAGCCGTACCTCTGGAAGGAGCGGGTCGCCTCCTTGAAAGAAGGCGCCACCCACGATTGCGCCTACGGGGACGAGCGGTGCACGGCCTGCGGCGCGTGCGACTACGAGGTGGTGGACACCATCGTCTACCACCCGGAGGACTACAAGCCTCAGCACCGGCCGCCCGCGCCGCCGACGCCTGAAGGACGGACGACCCTCCGCCTCCGCTACGCGAAAGAGGGCCGGACCATCGCGCTCAGCCACCTGGAGACGATGACCGCGCTTCTGCGGACGTTCCGCCGCGCGAAGCTCTCCATCCCGCACACGCAAGGATTCCACCCCAAGCCGCGCGTCAGCTTCGGCCCGGCCTGCCCGGTGGGCACCGAGAGCCAGGCCGAATACCTCGACCTCGAGTTGCACGGAACACCGGCCGCCTACGAGGTCGCCGCGCGGGTCCGCCGCCAGCTTCCGGAGGGATTCCGCCTGCTCTCCTGCGAGCCGGTCGACGGGGACGGGGCGTCGCTCAGCCGCACCATCCGCGCCATCGAGTACCGGGTCGAGTTGCCCGACGGCGCGCCCGACCCGGCGGAGCGGCTGGCCGAGTTCGCAGCGCGGCCCGTCGCCGCGATCCTCCGCGAACGCGAGGGCAAGGATCCCGTCCGCATCGATCTCAAGTCCGCAGTGCACGCGCTTTCCGCGGGCGGCCCTCGCGAGGTTCGCTTCACGCTGCGCGCCGGCGAGACCCAGGCGACGGCGCGCCCCTCCGAGCTCCTCGCCGAGCTGTTCGGTGCCGACTGGGTGAAGCCGGGCGTCGCGCGGATCATTCGCGAGGAGGTGGTGTTCGGCGCTCCCGCGTCCGCTCCATGAGGCTCTTCTACGTCCTGACGGCCATGGCCGCATTGGCCCTGGTGGGCTCCGCGCCGTTGTTCCTGCGGGTGCTCTCGTCGCTCCCCGTCCACACCCGGTTGCCGCTGCCCGCCCTCGTCGCGCTGCAGTCTTTGCAGGTGATGGCGCTCTCGGCGCTGGCTGCCTATGCGGGCGTCCGTTTCGCTCCACGGACGCGTCTCGACGCGCCCTGGCTGCGCGCGTTCGCCGAGCGCTCCGTGCGGCCGCCGGGTTTTGCCGGCATGGCGATCCACGGGGTCGCCCTGGGGAGCCTGGCGGCGGTCGCGACCGCGGCGGCGCTCCTGGCGCTGCGCTCCTCGGTCCCCGAACCGCTCTCGCGGCAGGCGCCGCTCGGATTCTGGGCGGGCGTGAGCAGTGCTCTCTATGGCGGCGTCGTCGAGGAGATCATGGTGCGCTGGGGCCTGCTGAGCGCATTGCTTGCGCTGGCACGAAAGCTAGGCGCTCGCGACGGCTTCTGGCCCGCGAACGCGGCAGCCGCGCTTGTTTTCGGCGCCGCCCACCTCCCGGTCGCGAGGGCGTTCGGTGCATCGCTCACCGCGCCGGTCGTCACATACGTCCTCGCCGCCAACGCGCCCGCGGGCCTCCTCTTCGGCTGGCTGTTCCGGCGCCGTGGGCTGGAGTCGGCGATGCTGGCGCACGGCGCCGCGGACGTCTGGCTGCACGCCGCTCTACCCGCCTTGCTCGCGTAGCGGAGGTGTTAGCGCGCCGCCCCGCGGCGGATTCCCTCGGCGCCCCCTCCACTGACCGCCTGTGCGGTCGCCCGGACGTCCTCCGTAGACCTGGACTGCCCGCCCGGCATCGTCGAGGATGCGGCGGCCGTGGCAGGTTTGCTTGCTGGCCCGAATCCGGGGTGCTAGCCTCGGAACTGGCCGTCCGGGACTTTTCCAGCCCTGGGCGGGTTCTGGGGAGCAGGCCGGCTGTCGGGTTCCGGTGCGCATGGCGCGCCCGCCGTGGCAGCTCGGAGGCAGGAACGGGTGTCCGTCCAGGCTTCTCACTCCGCTTTCTTTGCGCGCGGGCGCCCAGGCGCCCTGCCGCGTTCACCCGCGAAGTGCGCCGTTTCGCACGCGGGCCCGTCACAAGGATCCTTCGATGTCCAACATCTTGGTGATCAACGCCTCGGGTCAGGAGACCCGGGTCGCGCTGATCGAGCAGGGAACGATTTCTGAGTACTACCTGGAGCGCAAGAACGAGAAGGGGATCGTCGGCAACATCTACAAGGGAAGGGTGGTCCGGGTCCTTCCCGGGATGCAAGCCGCCTTCGTCGACATCGGCCTGGAAAAGGCCGCCTTCCTCTACGTAGCCGACATCGTCTCCGACCCCAGCTTCCCGGGGTTCTCCGAAGAGATCGAGATCCAGGCAGGCGCCACCGAGGGCGATCCCCTCGAGGTGGACGACCTCGCCGAGCCCCCGATCGAGGACGTGGTTCCCGCGCCCGCCGCTGCCAAGGAGCCTGCGGCTCCCACGCCGGCTCCGGACGAAGAGCAGGCGCGGGCTGCCGAGCAGGTCGTGGCCGCGGATGGGTCCGAACCGGCCGCGGCGCCTGCGTTCGAGCCCGCCGCGGTCGAGAGCGCCCCGGTCGAGCAACCGGAGCAGGCGCAGGCGGCAGCCGGGCCCGCGCAGGTCCAGCCGAGCACGGCCGCCGGGGCGGAGAGCGAGGACGTGGTCGAGCTCTCCGCCGACGAGGCGCTCGAGGAAGACGACCAGGAGGACGACGAGGAAGAGGACCTCGACGAGGGCGACGCGGCCCACGCCGCCGCCGAGGCGGCGATCGCCGCCGAGGAGGCCGGCGCGCAACCCCCGGCGACCGCGGCTCCCGGCCCGGCCGGGGCGGTCGCGCACGCCGCCACCGACGGCGCGGCCCAGCCCGCGGCCGTGCAGGCGCCCGGGGAAGGGAAGATCGGGGTTCCCGCCGAGCAGCGACCCGCCGCGCGCGAGCGCCGCGGCCGCCGGCGTGGAGGACGGGGCAGGCGCCGCGGAGGCCCGGGCAAGCCGGCCGAGGACCGCAGCCCCAAGCCCGAGCAGCGACAGCAGCAGGCCCGCGATCGCCAGGGCGAGCGGAAGGGCGGCAACGGCCACACGCACGGCAAGCGCGCGCAGATCCAGGACCTGCTCAAGGAGGGCGACGAGGTCATCGTGCAGGTGGTGAAGGATCCCATCGGCTCGAAGGGCGCGCGCATCACCTGCCACATCTCGCTGCCCGGCCGGCACCTGGTCTTCATGCCGACCGTCGACCACGTGGGCATCTCCCGGCGCATCGAGAACGAGAAGGAGCGCCGCAGGCTGCGCGAGCTGGTGGATCGGTTCCGCCCGCCCGGCACCGGGTTCATCGTGCGCACCGTCGCCGAGAACGAGCCCGAGGAAAAGCTCACCGCCGACATCAAGTTCCTGCTCGGCCTCTGGAACGAGGTGGGCAAGAAGCGCGAGACGCACAAGGCGCCCGCGATCATGCACCCCGACCTGGACCTCATCCTGCGCTCGGTCCGCGACCTCTTCTCCGACGACGTCAACAAGCTGGTGATCGACGACCGCGCCGAGTACGAGCGCGTGCGCGCCTTCGTCGAGCAGGTCGCGCCGGAGCTGAAGGACCAGGTGGAGCTCTACACCGGCGACGAGCCCATCTTCGACGAGTACGGCATCGAGCAGGAGCTGCAGAAGGCGCAGAACCGCAAGGTGTGGCTCAAATCGGGCGGCTACATCATCATCGACCAGACCGAGGCGCTGGTCGCCGTCGACGTCAACAGCGGCCGCTACACCGGCAAGAAGGGCGCCGGCGCGTCGCTGGAAGACACCATCACCAAGATCAACTGCGAGGCGGCCAAGGAGATCGTCTACCAGCTCCGGCTGCGCAACATCGGCGGCATCATCATCATCGACTTCATCGACATGGACAAAGGGTCCAACCGGGAGAAGGTCTTCAAGACCCTCCAGGAGGCCCTCGGCGCCGACCGCGCCAAGACCAACGTCCTCAAGATCAGCGACATCGGCCTGGTGGAGATGACGCGCAAGCGCGTCCGGGAGAGCGTCACCCGCCTCACCACCGAGAGCTGCCCCACCTGTGACGGCCGCGGGCACGTGCGCAGCAAGACCACCATCGCCTACGAGATCATGCGCGAGGTGCAGCGCGCCGCCCGCAAGCAGCGCGAGGACCAGATCATCGTCTCCTGCCACCCCGAGGTCGGCAAGCTGCTGCAGGGCCCCGAGCGCGAGGCGATGCGGCTCCTGATGATGAAGCTCAACAAGACCATCACCGTCCGGCCGCAGCCGCAGTACCACATGGAGCAGTACGACCTGCACGGGAAGTGGTCGCGGCCCGATCTGCAGCAGGCGCAGCGAGGCCTCTCGTCGCGCGGCGGGGGTGGCCAGCGCGGGAACGGCAACGATCGCAACGACCGCCGCCGCGAGGAGCGCCGGCAGGAGGGCGAAGGCCGTCCGGGCGAATCGGTCGCCCAGGCCAAGCCCGAGCCGCAGCCCGCGGGCGAAAAGGTGGGCGACTGACCGGGGTGGAGAAGCCCCGGCTGGCGGATTCGTGGGAGCGGGTCCGCCGTGTGCCGTCGGTGCGGCGGTTCCTGCGCGCGCTGACGCTCATCGGCCACGGGTTCCGGGGCGAGGCGATCACGCTGCGCGCCTCCGCGCTCACGTATCTGACGCTGCTCTCGCTGGTGCCGCTGCTCGCGGTCGCCTACAGCGTGGTCGACCTGGTCAGCGGACAGGCGCCGTTCCGCGACACCGTGCAGAAGTACGTGAACGAGCAGCTCGGCATCGGCGCCGGCGCGGCCATCGCCGGCGCGCTCACCGATTTCACCAACAAGGCCACCGTCAAGACGCTGGGCGCGATCGGTTTCGCGCTGCTGCTCATCTCCTCGCTGTCGCTCTTGTGGAACATCGAGAGCGCCTTCAACCACATCTACGGAGTGAAGCGCCCGCGCGCGCCGGTGCAGCGGCTCCTGACGTACTGGGCGTTCCTCACCCTGGGCCCGGTGCTGCTCTCCGCGTCGCTCGCCGTCACCTGGAAGATCGGCCAGATGCAGGGGGCGCACGGACGGCACGGCCATGTCGGGCACAGCGAGGTGCTGCACGTCCTCGCTGCCCTCTCTTCGGTGGCCATCACCTACGCCGGTCTCGCCTTCCTCTACAAGGTGCTGCCCAACGCGCGCGTGCGGCTGCGCTCGGCGCTGATCGCCGCCTTCGCCGCGGGCACGGCGTGGGAGTTGGCGAAGTTCGTCTTCGCGGACCTCTCCGCGCGGATGGTGCAGGTGCACAGGATCTACGGCTCGGTGGCCGTGCTGCCCATCCTGCTGACCTGGCTCTACATCTCCTGGTTCATCACGCTCACCGGCTGCCGCCTCTGCTACGCGATGGACGCCTCGCGGAAGCCCGAGCCGAGTCCACTGCTTCTCGCCGCGCAGGCGCGCGAGACGTTCGTCGCGCGCGTCATGCTGGCGCTGGCGCAACTGCATGCGCGCAGGGCGTCGCCAGTGGGAGTCACGGCGCTCGCCGACGAGATGCGCATGCCCAAGCGGCTCATCCGCGAGGCGCTGCGCGCCCTGGAGCAGTCGGGCCTGTCCGTGGAGGCCCGGCGGGGCGGCTGGCTCCCGTCCCGCGACCCGTCGCGCATCACCATGGCCGAGGTTCGCGCCGCGGCGCGCACCTCGCTCGGCTTCCCGCGGCACGAGGCCGACGAGGCCGGCCAGGCCATCACCCAGGCCTGGGCGCGCGCCGAAGGGGCGGCGGCGCAGGTCCTGGAGGAGTCGCTGGCGGACTTCCTCGCCCGTCTCCACCAGCCGACCGGCCTGCGCGGATACGGACCCACGCCGGAGCCAGCCCTCGCCACTCCGCCTACTCGGGCCGGCCCCAAGCCAGGCTCGTCTTGAAAGGAGACTGCGGCGCCCTGGCGACCGGATGTAATGAATTGTCGCCTGCTGAACGGCCTTTGCGGCGCTTGCCCGGCGCCCCTGACCTCGGGTAACGTTCCCAATCGTCGTTGGTTTTTGGTGCACCAGCCCTCCCGGAGTCCGAGAAACGCCCATGCTGAAGAGCGACCTCATCGCCATCCTCGTGGCCAAGCGACAGCTCACGCAGAAGCAAGCGGAGCTGACCATCGAGACGATCTTCGACTCGATGAAGAAGGCGCTCTGCAAGGGCGACAACATCGAGATCCGCGGACTTGGCGCCTTCCACGTCAAGAACTACCAGGGCTACAACGGGCGCAACCCCAAGACCGGAGAGGTGATCCCGGTCAAGCCGAAGCGCGGGATCCTCTTCCGCACCGGCAAGGAGCTGCGCGACCGGGTGAACCGTTCGGGCAAGTCCGCCGAGCCGGTCGCCGTCCCGGCGAAGTCCGAGACCGGCACCGCGTAAGTCGGCTTGCGGCTTGGAGGTTGCGGCCTCTGCCGCGACCGCGTGCGCCGCGCTCTGCTTCCACGGCCGTCCGTCAGGCGAAGGGCGCAGGCCTGCTCTCGTTTGACACTCTCCCCTCCGCGCGTATACTCCCGCGCCTCCAAAACCCCGGGGACTGGTGTGCCCCGCGAAGGGTGGTGATTCCGAGAATGCCGGGCGTGCGCGTCAAGGAAGGCGAGTCGTTCGAGAACGCCATGAAGCGCTTCAAGAAGCAGTGCGAGAAGGCTGGCATCCTGAGCGAGATCAGGAAGCGCGAGCACTATGAGAAGCCGTCGGTCAAGCGCAAGAAGAAGGCGCTGGCGGCCAAGAAGCGCGCCCTCAAGAAGGCACGGAAGGGGATGATGTAGCCCTTCTCGGAATTCCATCCCGAAGCACATTCCGGCCGGCAGTGGGGCGACAAAGGCCCGGCTGTCGGCCGTCGATCGTCGAGAGTCCATGCTCCACGAGCGGATCGACCAGGATTTGAAA
>DASQBG010000160.1:0-3398 GCA_035635335.1 Myxococcales bacterium
CGCGATGCGGGCCGGATCGTCGGGGACGATGGCCGAGCCGGCGATCGCGTGCCCCTGGTCGGCGAGCCTGGACTTGAGGATGCGCCCGCCGTCGTCGGTGACGGCGGTGCGGGTGTCCGAGCAGGTGATCACGTACACGCGGGCGTACGCCGGAGCGCGCGCCTTGTGCTGCCCGGGAACGTCCGGATGGGGATGGTGGTGGTGCTTTCCGTGATCGTGATCGGGGTCGTCGGGATCGTCGTGGGCCATGGGTCACTCCCGCGCAAAGCGGATCATCACCCGCCCGCGCTCGACGCGCACCTCGAAGGCGCCCTGGTCGTCGCACAGCCGCGGAATGGTCAGGTTGCGCCCGCTTCCCAGCTCGAAGGCGTACTCATGGCAGGGGCACACCACCGCACCCTTCCTCGGGTGCAGCCATCCGCCGGAGAGCAGGCAGCCGGCGTGGTTGCAGGAGTCGTCCATGGCCGTGATGCGCCCCTGGTGCCGCACCACCAGCACCAGCCGCTCTCCCACTTCCAGCCCGCGAAGCTCTCCTTCGGTCAGGTCCGCGGGCCCCACGTCGATGAACCCCTCCTCCTCCATCGCGTTCTCGCTACCACCGATCAGCATTTCATGCCTACCATCCGCAACCATGAGACTCGCCCTGCTCGCCTGCTTGGCCGCCGTGGCCTGCTCCCATGCAACGCTCCCGGGGACGAACATCCGCGATACCCAGGAGAATCGCGACGTGCTGAACCTCTTCGGCCGGTACAAGCAGGCGCTGGAAGCGCGCGACGCCACGGCGATTCTCGCGCTCGCGGCACCCGGCTATACCGATTCGGGCGACCCGGCCCGCGGGGTGAGCCCGCTGGACTACGGCACCCTGCAGCAGAAGCTCAAGACGGACTTCGCGAAGGTCACCGGAGTGCGGCTGGAGGCGACCATCAAGGACCTGGACGTCAAGGGCGAGCTGGCACGGCTCGATTACTTCCAGGTGCTCCGCTACGCGATCGCCACCCCCAGCGGCGAGAAGTGGAAGAGCGAGAGCGACGACGCGCGCATGCAGTTCGTCCGGGTCAACGGCGAGTGGAAGATCGCCTCCGGCCTCTAAGCGCTGTTCGAGCCCGTCAACCCGCCGCGGCCCGCACTTCGGACTCCCCGACCGAATTGACCGCCCTGAGCCCGTCCAGCGCGCCGGGCTGGCCGGTGGAGAGACGGCGCGCTCCTTCGCGCCCCGCCGCAAACCGCAGCGCGGCGAACAGCGCGTCCCGCTCCTCGGCGAAGAGCCTGCGCAGGGCCTGGTACCCGGAGGTCAGCGCGCGCAATGCCGCGGAAGGACGCGGCGAGCCCGACATCCACCCCAGCGCGGCTTCCGCCAGATCCAGGACCAGCGCGCCGGACCCCGCCAGGCCCGAAGGCAAGATGGCGCTGCAGCGATCGCCCAGAAACAGCGCGCGGCGCGGCGTCAGCCCTCCATGGCCGGCGCCGGATGGAAGGGGAGGAAGCGGCGTCTCCACCACGCCGGACAGCGTGTCGCGCTCGTCCCCTTCCGGGGAGGAGGCGAGGAGCGCGACTGGATCGCAAGGGTCCTGTACCGACGCCGGATGCGCCTCGCCGAGCTGGTGCAAGCGCGCGAGCAGCCTCCCCACCTCCATCAGCTGCGGGATGGTCGCCAGGGCCGGCGTCAGCTCCTCCCCGGGCGCCCAGGGATAACAGGACGCCGCCCGCTGGCCGCCGAGCACGGCGATGAACGAGCCGCGCCGCGCGCGCCTGGGAGCAGGGGCCGGATACCGCGACTCGGCGAGCAGGTCGAAGAGCGTGGCCTCGAACGCGAGCGAAAGAGCGCCGGCGCCGCAGAAGAGCAGGAACCGCCCCGACGGCGTGTGGATGCTGCACACGCTGGTCCCCGGCGCGGGCGGCGGGAGGTCGTCGACCCGCTGCGGCGCCGCCGGGAGGTCGAACTGCTCCAAGGCCTGGGCCCGCAGCGACATGCCGCCTCTGTACCACCCCACAACGGCGTCGCGAAGGGGACCGAAGTCTGACCGATTTTCCGCGCCAGCGCGGTGGTTCACCATGTCCGGGTCTCGCGTCCTCTCGGGGCCCTCATGTCTGCGCACCGCACTTTTTCAGCAATCCTGTCGATTGGCATTATCGCCTGCGGGACAAGGCCGGCCAGTCCGTCCCCGGGGCCTGACGTCAGCCCGTATACACTCGCGTTGGTCGGGAGCGACGAACTCACGCTGCATCCGGACGAGGAGCGCTTGCTCCACGTGGTCTTGACCAAGGAGGACGCCGGGCCCGTTCCGGACGCGCGCATCCATTTCGAGCTCCGCGACCTCGACGCCCAAGGGGCCCACATCGACGCGGCGGACGTGATCACCGACGAAGACGGCATCGCCCGGGTCACTCTCACCGCCGGTCCTCGTCCGGCCCCCGTCCCTTTCCACCTCGCGGCCTCGACGCCCGACCTCGGCGCCGCGCCGGTCGCCTTCAGCATCGCCGTCATTCCCGAGCGCCGGCTGCTGGAGATCGTTCCCACCGCCGCCACCCGCGTCCGCGACGACGGCAAAAGCGCCACCACGCTCGCGGGCGTCTCCTCCAGCGTCGCGCTCAGGGTCCGCGAGCTGGACGCCGGTACGCTCGAGCCGATCGCGGGCGACCGGATCACGTTCACGCTGCCCCCGGTCGCCAGCTCGCGCTGGAGCGCGACCTCCAGCCGCATCGCCACCGCCTCGACCGGGATGGGCGGCGAGGCCCGGGTGTACCTGATCACCTCGCAGGCCGCGGAAGGTCCCTGGCAGGTGGTGGCGCAGGGGGCGGACGGCGACGCGGCGGTCACGTTCGAGGTCAGGGTGCAGGCACAGCTCTGTCCCTTCGACCCGGGGTGCGGCGTGGACGAGCCTCCGCCCGAGTGCGATCCCGCGGCCCCGGCCTGCGGCGGCGGGCAATGCTGCGATCCGGTGGACCGGGTGTGCAGGGAAACCTGCGTCCGGGACGGCAACGTTCCCGACCTGAGCGGCGTCTGGGTAACCCGGCACGATTTCAACCTCCGCCAGACGCTGCCCATCGGCGTCCGCGAAGTCCTGCAAGCCGTCCGGTTGATGGATCAGACGATACTCGGGAAGCTGACCATCCCCGGCCTGCCGGGGTGGCTGCAGGGGATCCTCAACGTCTTCGTCTCCAGGCTGCTGCAGCAATACCTGCCGGAGTGGACGCAGCAGGCCGTCCACCTCTCCGACGACCTCTTCACCGTCCTCTCCCACCTGCGCAGCGAGGGGACGATGCGGCTCGCGCGCAGCGGCGACGCCGCCCACCTCAGGGGCAAGGAGGTGTGGAGAAGCCTGGTGTTCTATTGGCTGCCGCTGTGCAACGGAGACATCGCAGGCGATCCCGGCGAGCCGCCCGAGTGCGCGCGCATC
>DASQBG010000161.1:0-28317 GCA_035635335.1 Myxococcales bacterium
CGGCGGGCAGGAAGGTGAGCAGGTTCTGCTCGCCGCGCCCGAGCCAGGCCGCAAGCTCGCCGCCGACCAGCACCACGTGCGCGCCGGCGGCGCGTTGCGGGCGCGCGCCCTCGCCGTCGGCTCCTCGCGAAGGCCACGGCAGCATGGCTCCGTAGGAGTTGGCGGGATCCGTCGCGGCGAGCACCGCGATCTCCGGCTCCTCCGGGGGGTCCCGCAGCGCGCGTAGCCGCTCGTCGGCGCCGGGGAGCGCGAACTGGGTAGCGCCCAGGCCGGCGACGAAGTAGCCGCGCCGGGCGCGGCCGGACTCCTCCATCGCCTTCAGCACGTCGTACACGGCGGCGAACCCTCCCTGGACGCCTTCGGCGTGGACGGCCTCGCGCGTGAGCACGCCGTAGCGCGACAGCAGCACCTGCGCGAGCGCCATCGACCGCTCGGTCGGGGTACCCGACGGCGCGGGGAGGAGGGACCAGCGCCCCTCGCTCCCGGGCGGGCCCAGGCGGCGCGTCCGGAACGCGGGCGCGGCGCCGCGCTCGCGGCGCGAGCGGTCGGGCGGTCCCCGCAGGTAGCTGCGCAGCGGCGCCAGCGTGTCGTTGGTCACCTCGCCTGCCCAGACCAAAGACCAGATCGCCTCGAGCAGGTCGCCGGGGAACGCACCCGTCGCTTGCTGCAGATCGCCGAAGAAGCTGGCCCCGCGCTTCGAGAGGTGCTCGCGGACGCGCGCGGCGAGCTCGCCTTCCGCCTTGCGCGGCGGCGGCGCGAGCAGCCGGTAGTGGTCGGCGAGATAGAGCGCGATGCGGCCGTCGCGCGGCCCGATGGGATCGATCCCGCGCCAGACCACCTCGCCCGCGGAGCAGAGCAGGTCCAGGTCGGCGTGCTTGAACGGCTCGATGCGCGCCGGCAGCACCTCGCCCTCCAGGGCGCTGGCCGGGACGGGCGCGCCCTGGATCTGCTCGACCGCGCCGAGCAGCGCGTCCACCCCCCGCCGGGGATGGGCGACCCCTTGCCAGTCGAGCTGCAGCCGCGAGAGCGCCGCCTGCTCGACGGGCTCCACCTGCTTGCGCAGCTTCGCCAGCGACCTGCGCCGAAGTCCGCGCAGCACCTCCGCGTCGCACCATTCGCGCCCGCGGGCGCCGTCAGGGTAGCGGGCCACCGCGAGCGCGGTGGGCAGGAACTGGCCCTGCAGGACGCGGTCCTGACCCTCGAGGCGCTCCAGCGCGAGCAGCACGGGCCCGGTACCCAGTCCGAGCCGACGCCCCACGTCTTCCGGGCGGAACGGGCCATGCGTGCGCGCGTACCGCGAGACCAGATCGCCCAGGGCGTCCTTCGCCGGCTCGAGCAGCTCGCGCGGCATACCCTGCGGCGGCTGGATTCCCAGCGCGTCGCGTACCCGCGCCGCGTCCTCGGCTGCGACCCAGCGCCGCTCGCCCGCGATGGTCGCAGCGAACGCGCGGTGCTCCCGCCGCAATGCCTCGAGCCACACGTCCACCGGCGCATCGGGCACGCTGCGCGCCCGCAGCTCCGGCAGGGACAGATCGCCCAGTGAGAGCAGCAGATCGTGCAAGGCATCGGTGTGCTTCGCCGGGTAGCGGGCGTCGAGCCTCTGCAGCGCGCGCTCGAGCTGCTCCACCGCGCCCGCATCGAGCAGCTCGCGCAGCTCCGCCTCGCCGAGCAGCTCGCGGAGCTGGGCCTGGTCCACGCTGAGCGCCTGCGCGCGCCGCTCCGCCTGGGGAGCATCGCCGTCGTAGATGAAGTTCGCGACGTAGGCGAAGAGCAGGGAGGACGCGAAGGGCGAGGGCGTGCGCGTGTCGGCCGTCACCACCCGCACGCGCCGGTCCTGCACCCGCCGGAGCAGCTCGGTCAACCCGGGGAGATCGAAGACGTCGCGCAGGCACTCGCGGTACGTCTCGAGCAGGATGGGAAAGCTGCCGTACCGCTGCGCCACCGCGAGCAGGTCCGCCGCGCGCTTGCGCTGCGCCCAGAGCGGGCTTCGTCTCCCGGGATGCCGCCTGGGCAGGAGGAGCGCGCGCGCCGCGTTCTCGCGGAAGCGCGCGGCGAAGAGCGAGGTGCCGCCCAGGCTGCGGGTCACGATGTCCTCGACCTCGTCCGGAGCGGGGAAGAACAGCTCGGGCTGGGGCGGCTCGTCGGACTCCGGCAGGCGGAACACCATGCCGTCGTCCGAGTACATGCTCTCGATCTCCGTCTCGCGGTCGGCCTTGAGCCGCGCCACCACCGCCGTCGCCCAGGGCGCGTGTACGCGCGCCCCGAACGGGGTCAGCACGCACACGCGCCAGTCGCCCACCTCGTCGACGTAGCGCTCGACGACCACGGTGCGGTCGGAAGGCACCTCGCCGGTCGCCTCGACCTGCTCTCGCAGGTACTGCACCAGATTCCGCGCCGCGCGCTCATCGAGGCCGTGCTGCTCGCGCAGCCGCTCCTCCGCCTCGGCAGGCTTCGCGGCGGAAAGCTCGCGCGCCAGCCTTCCCACCACCTGTCCGAACTCGAGCGGCCGCCCGGGCCGGTCGCCGTGCCAGAAGGGCATCTTGCCCGGTTCGCCGGGCGCGGGGCTCACCAGCACCTTGTCGTGCGTGACCTCCTCGACCCGCCAGCTCGAGGCGCCCAGCACGAACACCTCGCCCGGGTGCGTCTCGAAGACCATCTCCTCGTCCAGCTCTCCCACGCGCCGCGAGGTCTTCCCCTCCGAGTGGCCGAGGAGGAACACGCCGTAGAGCCCGCGGTCGGGGATGGTCCCACCGTTCACCACCGCGACGCGCGCCGCTCCCTCGCGGGCGCGCACCGTGCCCGCCACGCGATCCCACGAGAGCCGCGCCTTCAGCTGGGCGAACTCGTCCGACGGATAGCGCCCGCTGAGCATGTCCAGGACGCCGTCGAAGGAGGGCCGCGGCAGCTCGGCGAACGGCGCCGCCCGCCGGACCAGCGCGTACAGCTCGTCCACCTTCCACGGCCGCTCGGCGCAGGCCGCGACGATCTGCTGCGCGAGCACGTCCAGCGGATTGCGCGGATAGAACGTCTCCTCGACCTGCCCCGCCGCCATCCCCAGGGCGGCAGCAGCGGTTCCGAGCAGGTCGCCGCGGTGCTTGGGGAAGATGATCCCCCGCGGCACTCCGCTTACCTGATGGCCGGCGCGCCCGATCCGCTGCAGGCCCGAGGCGATGGACGGCGGCGCCTCGATCTGCACCACCAGGTCGACGCTGCCCATGTCGATGCCCAGCTCCAGCGAGCTGGTCGCCACGATGCAGGGCAGCTCGCCCTTCTTCAGACGGTCCTCGATCTCGGCCCGCTTCTCCCGCGCGACGCTGCCGTGGTGCGCGAGCGCGATCTCGCTCCCGGCCAGCTCGTTGAGCGCGCCCGCCAGCCGCTCCGCCAGGCGGCGCGAGTTGACGAAGATCATCGTGGAGCGGTGGGCCCGGATCAGCTCCACCAGCCGCGGGTGGATGGAAGGCCAGATCGACCGCCGCTGCCCGCCTCCCACCTGGCCGGAGGGCAGCTCCTCGAGCTGGCCGATCTGCCGCATGTCTTCGACCGGCACCTCGACGCGGAGGTCGAACTGCTTCTTGCTCCCGGCGTCGACCACTTCCACCGGCCGGGCGCGCCATTTCTTCGCCGAGGGCTCGCCCCCGCCGAGCAGGCGGGCCACTTCGTCGAGCGGGCGCTGCGTGGCCGAGAGGCCGATGCGCTGCAAGGGCTCCCGGCCGCCGCGCAGCGCCTCGAGCCGCTCGAGCGAGAGGAAGAGGTGCGCGCCGCGCTTGCCGGCGACCATGGCGTGGATCTCGTCCACGATCACGGTCTCCACCGACCGCAGGGTCTCGCGCGCCTGCGAGGTGAGGAGCAGGTAGAGGGACTCCGGCGTGGTGACGAGCACGTCCGGCGGCGCGCGGAGCATCGCCGCCCGCTCGCTCGCCGGGGTGTCGCCGGTGCGGATGCCCACCCGCGGGAGGTGGAAGGAGGCGCCCGTCCGCTCGGCGTGCGCCGCGATGCCGGCGAGGGGCGCGCGCAGGTTGCGTTCCACGTCGACCGCCAGCGCCTTGAGAGGCGAAACGTAGAGGACCCGGCATCGCGCGCCCCTTTCTGGGGCGGGTGTGAACATCAGCTTGTCGACGGCAGTCAGAAAGGCCGCGAGGGTCTTTCCGGACCCGGTCGGCGCGAGGAGCAAAGTGCTCCTTCCCGAAAGGATGGGAGGCCAGCCGAGCGCTTGCGCGCGGGTGGGAGAGGCAAAGGAGGCCTCGAACCAGCCTCTTACGGGCGGCCTGAATTCGCTGGGTAGGGAAGTTCGCAACGTTTCCGCGCCGTTGCGTTACATGCGGCCGGCGTCCGAGAGTGAACGATGCGTCATAACGCCGCTAAAAGAAATCAGCAACAGAACCGGGCGTTGTGCATCCAAGAACCGTGTGAAGCAGAGGCAGCTCGGGGGTCTTCCAGGGTCGGGATCGTTGGGAGGGCTCGGGCGTTGTAGGCAGGACAGGGGGAAAGGAAGGATTGGAGAGAAATGCGCGACCGCAGCGAATTCGATGACCTTGCGCCACTGATCAAGCAGATCAGGGCCCATCCCCCGTTCGACCGGGAGACGGAGCTCAAGGTCACTCGTCGCGCCCGCAAGGGGGACAAGCGCGCGCAGGAGCAGCTTGTCGTCCACAACCTCAGCCTGGTCATCTCGGTGGCGCGCAAGTTCATGGGGCGCGGCGTCCGGTTGGAGGACCTGGTCCAGGAGGGCAACTACGGGCTGCTCAAGGCCATCGAGCACTTCGACCCGGAGAAGGGGAACCGCTTCTCGACCTACGCGGTGTGGTGGATCCGCGCGTACATCACGCGTTGCCTGAAGGACGGGCCCAGCGCGGTGCGCCGGACCATGCCCAACGGCGGCTTGCCGCCGCGGGACATCTCGCTGGAAGAGTCGCTGGACCCCGAGGGCGAATCGACCCACCTCGATCGGTTGAGCGACGACGGTCCGACACCGGACGAGCAGATCATCCGCGCCGAGCGGCAGGAGAACGTGCGCAACGCCCTGGGGCGGGTGCGCAAGCGGATGGGTGAGCTGGCGTGGGACATCTTGAGCGACCGCCTGACGCAGGACGATCCGCGGACGCTGGAGGACCTCGGCAAGCAGTGGGGCCTCTCGCGCGAGCGCGTGCGGCAGGTGGAGAAGAGCACGCGCAACTTCCTCAGCCGCTACCTGGCCGACTTCGAAGAGGCGGCCTAGGCGAGGAGAAGGGCGCGAATGGAGGCGCGTTCCCGACGAGGGGACGCGCCTTTCGTTTTTTTCCGGTCCCGCCGCCTTGCGGGTACAACTTCGGCCATGCGCCGTTTCGTCGTTGCAGCGTCCTGCCTCGTCCTTTCCTGCGCCGCCGAGACGCGCCCCGATGCGAAACCCGGGAAGGTCGTCCCCGCACAGCTGGTCGGTTGCGCGATCGACGCTCCGTCCGGCAAGGCGGGAGCGGACATGTCCGCCGATTTCCAGGTCGATGCGCGCGGCAGGGTGCGCGACATCCACATCCAGGGCGGCGGCCCTTACGAGAAGGTCCTCAGGCGTCACCTGGAGTCGTGCAAATACGAACCAGCAACGAAGGACGGCCGACCCGTGGTCACTCGGCGGGCCGCCGTATACAGCGGATACCGATAGCTCGTCGCTCGCTGGGTCACCAGGGTTCGCGCGCCCCGATGAACGAGTAGGGGTAGCCCCAATCCGGGGTGCTGACCTTGTCCAGCTGCTTCACGTCCTCCGGCGAGAGCTTCAACTCGGCGGCGGCCAGGTTCTCCTTGAGCTGCGCCACGGTGCGCGCTCCGACGATCACGCTCGACACTTCCGGCTTGGTGAGCAGCCACGCAAGGGACACGGCCGCGGGGCTGACCCCGTGGTGCTTCGCCACCGCCTGCACCGCATCCAGCGTGTTCCAGTTCTGTTGGGTGGCGCGGGCTGCCCAGCTGTCCTTCCAGGCCGCCAGCCGCGAGCCCTTGGGCGGCGGCTCGTCGCGCTTGTACTTGCCGCTCAGGAACCCGCCGGCGAGCGGGCTCCACACCAGGATGCCCATGCCGAACTGGCGCGCGGCGGGCACCAGCTCGCGCTCGGCGTCGCGGGCCGCGAGGCTCCACTGGATCTGCATCGACTCGTAGCGGGCGCCGCCCAGCCGGTCCGCGGCCCAGAGCGCCTCGCCCACGCGGTAGCCCGCGTAGTTGGAGCAGCCGACGTACCTCACCTTGCCGTCGCGCACGAGCTGGTCGAACGCGGCCATCGTCTCCTCGATGGGCACGCTGCGGTCCTGCATGTGGGCCTGGTACAGATCGACGTAGTCGGTCTGCAGCCGCCGCAGGGACTGCTCGCAATTCCACAGGATGCTCTTGCGGCTGAGCCCCTGCTCGTTGGGGTGCATGGGGGCGATGGTGCCCTGGGTGGGAAAGCGGACCTTGGTGCAGAGCGTGACCTGCTGCCGGCGTCCCTTCAGCCACTGACCGAGCAAGGTCTCGCTGAGCCCCTCCGCGTACGCATTCGCCGTGTCGACGGTGTCCACCCCGGCATCGAGGGCGGCGTCGAGGACCCGGTGGCCCTCGGACTCGTCCGAGGTCACGTCCTTCATGAAGCCCTTCGCGTCTCCGAAGGTCATCGCGCCGAGACTGAGCGAGGAGACCCGCAATCCACATCGGCCCAGCTGTCTCTGCTCCATTGTGGGGAAACCTCCGTGCCGAGGGTACGCATTCACCACCCCGGCGTGTGCTACCAAGTCAGTAGATGGCCAAGGTGCCACAGAGATCCGCGGCGACCCTCCCCGACGATGGGCTGCCCATCACCCGGCGGCTGAGCGTCGTCGCCGACCGCTTCGAGGAAGGGTTGCGCCCGCGCGTGGGCAAGCTGCTGCAGGCCGCCAAGGAGGCCACCCGGCAGCTCGCCGAGGTCGACCTGGTGCGCTTCGAGGCGGACGCGGAGGAGGGCACCCACTCGCTCGCCGTCTGGGAGGAAGTGGCCCCGGTGATGGGGCAGACGGTGGAGAGCGTCAACCGCCTGATCGCGGTGGCGAACGACGTCTTCCCTGCGCCCGACCAGCCGGATGCCCTCGACAACCTGGACGAGGCGTTCGGTCCCTCCGGCGGAAACCCCCTCCCGGAGGTGGAGGTAGTGGAACCGCAGGAGCAGGGCATCGCGCGCACCGTCTTCGCCGTCTGCGGCGTCCTGCGCCAGGACGTGGCGCGGCTCGGGGAGCGGCTGCGCAACCCGACCGTCGTCGCGGACCCCTGGAACCTGATCGCTGACCTGCTCGAGTTCCGTGGTCGGCTGCGCGCGGGGATCGGCGAGATGATCTTCGACGTCGCCGCCCGGGTCGACGAGCTGACCCGCGCGGACATCGTGCCCGGCTACGCCGAGGACCTGGTGCAAGCGGTGCTGGTCCGCCAGGCGGCCACCAACCTGGCCTTCCTCTTCCGCGGGCACGCCAAGCGCATCGGGCAATCGGCGGACGATCGGATCGCGGCCGCGTTGCAGGACGCCCTGCGCGACGTGCACGCCTTCACCCGCACGCGTGCGCTGCACGCCCTGCGTACGCACGACAAGCGCATCTTCCTGGAGGCGCGGGCGCAGATGCACAAGCTCGGCCGGGACAAGGCGCCCCCCGCGCGCGAGATCAGGCACGCGGCGGAGAACCTGGCGCGGTTCCTGGAGTCGCTCTCGGTCATCAACCGGCGCGAGAACCTGCGCCTGCACGACCGCGAGCAACTGGCGGCGGCGGGCCGCGCGGTGGAGTCGGCGCGCCAGCGGGTCGCCCAGCCGTCCCGTGCGCGCATCGCGCTCACCGAGGCGGTCCGCGCCGCGGCGGCGCTCTACGGGCGCGACGCGCAGCTCGACGCCTACCTGCGCGCGCAGCGCCACTTCCCCGCCGACTGGCTGGCCGATCCCGAGCTGCCGGCCGAGATCGAGCGCTTCGCCGGGCTGCTCGGCGCGGTCTCGCCGCCTTAGCCCAACCAGGGCGGCGACAGGCGCGGGGAGAACCGCGTTCAGTTGTACGTGGCGGAGAACGCGGCGCCGAACGCCCAGGTGGTCAACGTGTTGTTGGACGCCACGGGATCCTGGTTGCTCGAGAACGAGATGTGGCCGGCCACCCCGAGGCCCCAGTGGTCGCTGACCCACCACTCCTTGCCGAGCGCGATCCGGGTGCCGACGCCCCAGTTCGAGTCCTCGCTGCGGCCGCCGGAGCTGATGTGGAGGCGCGTCAGCGCCAGGGTGGTCGAGAGATAGACGTTCGCGGGCATGAAGTAGTGCGTGTACTGCGGTCCGATGCCCCACAGAAGGAGCGAGGTGTCCGTGGTGCTCGAGGAAGAGCCGCCGGAGGACACGCTCGGGTTCTGTGCGACGGCGTCGATGATGTGCACGGCGAGGATCGAGTTCTCCCGGATCGCTCCGCCGATGGCGACGCCGCCGAGGCCCGAGAAGCCGGAGATGGTGATGCCCGACTCCGTCGAGCTCATGTAGCCGAAACCGAGGTCAGGCCGGAGGTAGAAGCCGAAGTGCTTCTGGTAGGTGCTGTCGTAACCAGTCCTCGGCTGCGGTTGATAAGGCTGGTTTTCCTGGGCCGGCACGGCCGCGCTTGCCAGCAACATCGCCGCGAGGCAGACCTGCGAAACGGACCTCATTGTCGACCCCCTCTGACGAACGAACGACCGACGGCAGTCTGTGCCCGAGGAGCGGGCAGGCGCAATAAATCGGCACCGATTCGAGCCGCCCCGGCCAGAAAGCCGGCCGCCCGATTCAGAAATGGGTGAAGATCCCGTGCGTACTCGCCCTTGACGGCGCGCGGCCTTGCAGGCACAAGCCCGGCGCTGCCAGGAATACCCACCGCCCCGCCGCGGCACTTTCAGGAGCCGACATGAAGCGATTCGCCGCTCTCTTCCTCGCCGCCGTGCTGCCGCTCGCCGCGCGCGCCGACGAGGGGATGTGGACGTTCGACAACTTCCCCAGCGCGAAGGTGGCGAAGAAGTACGGCTTCGGCCCCGACGCGAAGTGGCTCTCCGAGGCGCAGCTCTCCTCGGTGCGGCTGGCCGGCGGCTGCTCGGGCTCGTTCGTCTCGCCCGAGGGGCTGGTGATGACCAACCATCACTGCGCGCACAGCTGCATCGAGCAGCTCTCCACCAAGGAGAAGGACTTCGTGAAGGAGGGCTTCTACGCGGCGACGCTCGATCAGGAGGTGAAGTGCCCGGAGATCGAGCTGAACCAGTTGGTCACGATCAGCGACGTCAGCAAGCGGATGCACTCCGCCACCCAGGGCCTGGAAGGGCAGAAGTTCGCCGAGGCGCAGCGCGGCGAGATGGCGAGGATCGAGAAGGAGTGCGCCGGCGACGACGACAAGGTCCGCTGCGACGTGGTGACGCTGTACCACGGCGGGATCTACGACCTCTACAAGTACAAGCGCTTCCAGGACGTGCGGCTGGTCTTCGCCCCCGAGCTCGCCATCGCGTTCTTCGGCGGCGACCCGGACAACTTCAACTTTCCCCGCTACGACCTGGACGTCTCGTTCGTCCGCGCTTACGAGCAGGACAAGCCGGCGAAGACCGACCACTACTTCAAATGGTCGACGACCGGCGCGAAGGACGGGGACCTCACCTTCGTCTCCGGGCACCCCGGCGGCACCGATCGCGAGCTGACGCTCGCGCAGCTCAAGTTCCAGCGCGACATCGCGCTGCCCGAGGCGCTCTTCTCGCTCGCCGAGTACCGCGGGGCGCTGACCATGTACACCAAGCTCGGGGCCGAGCAGCATCGCACCGCCGAGGCGGAGCTGTTCGGGGTCGAGAACAGCTACAAGGCATTCAAGGGCCGCTACGAGGCGCTGATCACCGAGACGCTGTGGAACGACAAGGCGCAGCGGGAGCAGAAGCTGCGCGCCACGGTGAAGAAGGACCGCTCCATGCAGAAGCAGTACGGCGCCGCCTGGGACATGGTGGCCAAGGCGGTCGACGAGTACAAGCCCCGGCGCAAGGAGTACCAGTACATCGAAGGCGCCTCGCCGGGGCGCCCCAGCGGGTTCCGCTCGCGCTACTTCACCCTCGCGAAGACTCTGGTGCGGGCCGCGGAAGAGCTGGGCAAGCCCAACGAGAAGCGGCTGCCCGAGTTCCGCGATTCGAACCTTCCGGCCGTGAAGCAGGCGCTCTTCTCCGCCGCGCCCATCTACGACGAGTTCGAGACCTTCCGGCTCGGCTACAGCCTGATCAAGCTGCGGGAAGAGCTCGGCGCCGACCACCCGTTCGTCAAGAAGGTGCTGGGAAAGAAGTCCCCGCAGGAGCTGGCCACCGAGCTGATCGCCGGTGCGAAGCTGAAGGACCTCGAGCTGCGCAAGAAGCTCTGGGAGGGAGGCAAGAGCGCCGTGGACGCTTCCGACGACGCCTTCGTCCGGCTGGCCAAGCTCACCGATCCGGATGCGCGCGCGGTGCGCAAGTGGCACGACGAAGTGATCGAGCCGCCGGAGAAGAAGGGCGCGGAGCTGATCGCGAAGGCGAAGTTCCAGGTGGAAGGGACGAGCAACTACCCCGACGCGACCTTCACCCTGCGCCTGAGCTACGGCTCGGTCGAGGGGTACGAGGAGAAGGGCCGCCGCGTGAACCCGATCACCGTGATCGGCGGCGCCTTCGAGCGCGCCACCGGGCGCGAGCCGTTCGCGCTGCCGAAGAGCTGGCTGGTTGCCAACCAGGACGGGCGGATCAACCTCGGGACGCCGTTCGACATGGCGACCTCGAACGACATCATCGGCGGCAACTCAGGATCGCCGGTGTTCAACAAGAACCTGGAGGTCGTCGGCCTGATCTTCGACGGAAACATCCAGTCGCTGGGCGGCGAGTACGGATTCGACCCGACGGTGAACCGCGCAATCTCGGTCTGCAGCCCCGCGCTGCTCGAGTCGCTCGACCGCATCTACGGCGCGAAGCGGATGGTGACCGAGCTGAGGGCCGGCGCGAGCCCGGCTGGGCTGAGATAGCCGATCTTTGAGGACCAGGAGCGCCGCCCTGTCCGGCGGTGGCTGGCCCGTCCATTGACCGCGCGCGCGCCCGTCGTTAGTGTCCTGACCCCCCTCAGGAGACGCAGCCATGCGCGCAGAATGGGTCGAGAGCCGGCGCGGCCGAGCGAACGTCACGCAGATGCACTTCGCGCGGCAGGGCGTGGTGACGCAGGAGATGCAACACGTCGCCCGCCGCGAAGGCTTGCCCGCGGAGCTGGTTCGCAGCGAGGTCGCCCGCGGCCGGATGATCATCCCGGCCAACGTGAACCATCCCGAGCTGGAGCCGATGGCGATCGGCATCGCCGCGAAGTGCAAGATCAACGCGAACATCGGAAACAGCCAGATCGTCAGCGACGTGGACGGCGAGCTGGTCAAGTTGCGCGCCTGCCTCAAGCACGGCGCCGACACGGTGATGGACCTCTCCACCGGCGGCGACATTCCCCACATCCGCGACGTGCTCCTGCGCCACAGCACCGTCCCGCTGGGCACCGTGCCCACCTACGAGGCCATCGAGCGCGTCAAGCGCGTCGAGGAGCTGACCGCGCGCGACCTCCTGGACATCGTCGAGGAGCAGGCGAAGCAGGGCGTGGACTACATGACCATCCACGCGGGAATCCTGCGCGACTTCCTCCCGCTCGCGCAGCACCGCATCACCGGCATCGTCTCGCGCGGCGGCGCGCTGATGGCCCAGTGGATGATGGCGACCGGCAAGGAGAACCCCTGGTACACGCACTTCGACGACCTGTGCGCGATCTTCAAGGCGTACGACGTGAGCTTCAGCCTGGGCGACTCGCTGCGGCCCGGCTGCCTGGCGGACGCCTCCGACGAGGCGCAGTTCGCCGAGCTGCGCGTCCTGGGCGAGCTCACCCGCCGGGCGTGGGAGCACGACGTGCAGGTGATGATCGAGGGCCCCGGCCACGTCCCGATGGACCAGATCGAGATGAACATGAAGATCGAGCAGGAGGTGTGCCACGAGGCGCCCTTCTACGTGCTCGGTCCCCTGACCACGGACGTCGCGCCCGGCTACGACCACATCACCAGCGCCATCGGCGCGGCGCTGGCCGGGTGGCACGGCGCCTCGATGCTCTGCTACGTCACGCCCGCCGAGCACCTCTCGCTGCCCAACGCCGAGGACGTGCACCAGGGGATCATCGCCTACAAGATCGCGGCGCACGCGGCCGACGTGGCCCGCCAGCGGGCCGGAGCGCGCGACCGCGACGACGCGCTCTCCCGCGCTCGCTACGCCTTCGACTGGCGCGAGCAGTTCCGGCTGTCGCTCGATCCCGAGGCGGCCCAGGCGAAGCACGACGAGACGCTCCCGCACGACGCCTTCAAGACGGCCGAGTTCTGCGCCATGTGCGGCCCGAAGTTCTGCTCGATGAAGGTGCACACGCACCTGGCCGAGAAGGACCTCCCGGAGGTCACCGAGCGCGCCGACGCGGCCCTGGTCGCCGAGTCGCTGGCCTTCGCCCGTCGCGCGGCGATCCCGCGCACGGGCAGCGTCGCGCAGCCTTCGCCGGTCGCGCTCGGCCGCAAGGCGTCGCCGGCCGGGGCGACCTCGGCGGGCGCGGCGCTCGCCAAGGCCGAATGAGCGAAGCCCAGGTCGTTGCGCCCGACCTGGCCATCGAGACGCACACCCTGACGCGCCGGTTCGGCGCGCAGCTGGCGGTGGACTCCATCGAGCTGCGCGTCCCCCGCGGGAGCTTCTACGGCTTTCTGGGCGAGAACGGCGCCGGCAAGAGCACCACCATCTCCATGCTCACGGGACTGCTCGCGCCGACAGCCGGGACCGTGCGCGTGCTGGGCCGCGAAGTGGTGGGCGACGCGCCGGAAGTGAAGCGACGCATCGGCGTGGTGCCCGACGGCATGCTCCTGTTCGACCGCCTCACCGGGCGCGAGCACCTCCTCTTCGTCGCGCGGCTCTTCGGGCTCTCGCGCGCCGAAGCCGGAAGTCGCGCCGACGAGCTGCTGGACGCGATGGAGCTGGCGCAGGACGCGCGCAAGCTGATCGCGGACTACAGCTTCGGGATGAAGAAGAAGCTCGGCCTCGCCGCGGCGCTCATCCACGGGCCCGAGCTGCTCTTCCTGGACGAGCCGTTCGAAGGCGTGGACGCGGTCGCGAAGCAGTCGCTCACCGCGCTCCTCTCGGGCCTGGTGCGCCGGGGCAGGCTGACCGTGTTCCTCACTTCGCACGTCCTGGAGGTGGTGGAGCGGCTCTGCACCCAGCTCGGCGTCATCCACAAGGGCCGCCTGGTTGCGCAAGGGACGCTGCCCGAGGTGATGGGGGAAGCCCCGTCGCTGTCGGAGGCGTTCGTCCACCTCGTGGGCGAAGGACGCGGCGGGCCGCGCGCGCTGAGCTTCCTGCCGTGATCGGGCAGCAGGCCGGCGCGCTGGTCTGGCTGCGCGCGACGCTCTGGCGGCGGCGCATCGTCCAGCAGCGCCAGTGGGGCCGGCTGGCGATCTCGATCCTCGGCCTCGGCATGGGCGCCGTGTTCAGCGTGTCCACGGCGTTCCTGCTCGTGCACCACGGCGACCAGCTGCGGAACCAACCGCGGCTCGTGGCGGCGCGGGGAGGCGCGCTGGCGCTGTTCGCCGCCTGGCTCACCTCGGCGCTGCTCGCGCGGGTCTGGTTCGCCTTCCTTCCACGCGGGCAGACGACCTTTCTCGATCCGCGGCGCTTCCTCGCCTTCGCGGTGCCCGCGCGGCTGGTCTCCGTGCTCAACTTCGCCGCGCAGCTGTTCGATCCGGCCTGGCTCTTCTTCTGGCCCATCCTGGCGGGCATCGCCTGGGCCGCGGGACGGCTGCCCGGAATGCCCGGCCCCGGCGCGCTCCTCTGCGCCGAAGCGCTGAGCGTCTGGGCGGTGGCGGGCGTTCTCCACCTCGCTGCGGCGATCGGCGGCGCGCTCGACTCGCGCCTGATGCTGCGGCGCGCCTTCTCCGTCGTCCTGGCGCTCCTCGCGGCGGCCGGCGTCCAGCTCGCCACGCGCCCGGACCGGCCCGGCATTCCGTCCGCTTTCGCGGCCGAGCATTGGACCGCCGTCGCGTTCACCCCGCCGGGCTGGGCGGCGGAGATGGTCCGCGAGCTGGCCGGCGGCCGTCCGCAGCGAGCGGTCCCGCCCGCGCTGCTGCTGCTCCTCCTCGGCGCCGTCTGCGCAGTCCTGGCCCACGGGCTCTCGCTGCGAGAGGCGCTCCGTCCGGTGGAATCGGGTACCGCCCGGGCAGGCTGGCGGAGCGCGGGATGGCGGCTGCCGCTGCTCTCCGAACCCGTCTCGGCCGTGCTGGAGAAGGAAGCGAAGACGGTGCTGCGCATCGGCTGGCTGCAGATTGTGCTGGTCCCGATCGGCTTCCTGCTTCTGCGCATGGTCTTCCTCGACCCGGGCGGCGGCTACTGGGTCGAGCGGCGGCCGCTGCTGTTCGCCGCGGTCTATGCGCACCTCGGCGTGCTCGAGCTGGCCACCAACCTGTTCGGCCGGGATCTCGACGCCGCGCGGGGCTGGTTCTTGTGGCCGGTGAGCCCCCGCGTCCTGGTCGCGGCGAAGAACCTGGTCGCCTATGCGCTCTCGCTGTGCATCTTCGCGGGCCTGGTCGTGGTCGCGCGCGCCACCGGGCCGGTCAGCGCGGCGCAGGTCGCGATCGGCTTCTGCGCCCACCTCGCGACGTTTCCGCTGCTCGCCATCATCGGCAACTTGTCCAGCGTCCTGTGGCCGGTGCCGGTGCGCGGGACGCGCCGGCGCGTGCGGGGCACCGGGCCCGTGGGCGCCCGCTTCGGCGCGCTCGCCGCGCTGGGCGCGGCGGCCTGGGCGCCCTGGGCGGTGGCGCGATTCACCGGGCTTCCTCTCGGCGTCGCCTACCTCGGCGAGGCGCTCGCCATGGCACTCGCGTACGGCGGCGTGCTCGCCGCGTCCGCGCACCTCCTCGAGACCCGGCGGGAGCCGCTGCTCGCCGCGCTGGCGAGGGACGAGTGACGCCAGAACCCGTCCGTGAGGTCACGCGCCGTCGCCGTCGCATGATTGGTTTGCCGTTTGCGAAGCGAAGGCTCCAAACCTGTCAATCGCAAACGACCCGCATACGTAACTTGTCCGATGCGGCACGACGCGACCGCGGGTTCCGTATCCGCCCCGGGGCGGGCCGCAGCGCGTCAAAAAGGCGCGGTGCTTCGGCTTGCCAATTGTCCCGCGGAGCCGACGACGCGTTCACGGGAGTGCCGCACGGATCGCGAGGCCGGAGCCGGCGGCGACTCCTGGAAGTATCCTCCTCCGCGGACAAGGGAGGGCGCCTCGTGTCTCGACGAGCGGCGTTGACGGCAGCGATCGGCTCTCTGTCGCTCCTCACAAGTCGACCGGCTGCGGCCGGCTCCGTGGATCGCACGGCCCGGCGAGATGACGGCAGCTTGATCCATTGGTCGCTCGATCGTCAGCAGAACGGGCCGAAGCAGGGGATCCTACGGCTTCTCGGGCGGAAGCCGCGTTCCGTCCGCCAGCGGCTCGTCGCTGCCCGGGACGTAGTGCGGGTTCTTGCGGAGGATCCCGGGGCCGCCGTCCCACCCGAAGAGCGCGAGGATGGTGTGGTAGAGGCCCACCAGCGCCATGTATGAAGCCGCTGCCGCCATGGCGCCGAAGCAGACCAGGAGGCCGATCATCCACCCGCGCGCGCTCTCCGCTGGGCCGCCCGAGACGCGGGAGTTCACGAACCCGACCAGGCAGGTGAGCACGGCGACGGTGAGCACCAGCGCGCCCGAGCGCAGCACCTTGGGCATGGTCAGACCTCGAAGCTCGCGCCGCAGGAGCAGCCGCGGCGGGCGCGGGGATTCATGAAGCGGAACGAGCGCGCGTCGGCCAGGTCGATGACGGTGCCCTCGAGCATCGTGGCGCTGGAGCGATCCACGGCGACGCGCACGCCGCGGGACTCGATCAGCTCGTCCTGCGCCGACGGCTCGGGCACGAAGTAGAGATCGTACGTCAGCCCGTTGCATCCGCCCGCCACCACCGCGATGCGGAGGAGCCAACCCGCTACGTCCGCATCGCGGGCGCGGGAGCGCACCGCCTCGGCCGCGCGGTCGGTCAGCGTCAGCTGCATCCCGCTTGTGTACCGCCCCGGCCGGGCGGGCGCCAACGCGCTTTTCCGCCGCCTGCCTGCTCGCCCGCTCTGCCGATGAGCCCACGCCTCCCCTGTCGGAAAGCGGGAAGAGGGCCCCCAGCCGGTCCGTTCTACAGGCTGCTGCTCCCTTCTCCGGACCTGGAGCGGCCCGGCGTGGGTCCAGCACCCACCTCCGTGCCCGGAAAAGGACGCGTGTTGCGACGCCTCGCTGCTGCCGCTGCCCTCTCGCTCATCGCTTCCCAAGCCCGCGCCTCCGTCATCTGGCGTGGCGACTTCGAATCGAATGACCTGCTGCAGTGGACCCGGCTCGACGGGCTCGCCAGCCGCCTCACCATCGTGCCCTCGCCGGTCCGCCAGGGGAGCTTTGCCCTGCGGGTCGAGCTGCGCAGCGGGGACCTCGCCAGCAACGGCAACCGCAACGAGCTGGTGCACAACGTGTCCGAGACCGAGGGCATGGACCGGTACTACGCGTGGAGCACGATGTTCGACGCGTCCTATCCGATCGAGAACAAGTGGCAGGTCTTCACGCAGTGGCACCACAGCGGGTGCTGCGGCTCGCCCCCGCTGGAGTTCAACGTGAACGGCCAGACCCTCGGGCTCGAGCGGAATCCCCCTCCCGGGACCGGACCCACGGTCGGCGTGTGGAGCACCCCTCTGGTGCGCGGCGTCTGGCACGACTTCGTCCTGCACGTGATCTGGTCTTCGAACCCCGACCTGGGATTCATCGAGCTTTGGTACGACGGGCAGAAGGTCATCGACGGCAAGCCCCTGCAGACCCTTTTCCCGGGGATGGTGAACTACCTGAAGCAGGGGCTGTACCGCGACTCTTCGATCTCCGCGGTCGGCGTCGTCTACCACGACGGAATGACGATCGGGACGACGCTCGCCGACGTGGCGCCCCAGCTCGTGCCTCCGCCTCCTCCGCCGCCGCCACCCGACGCCGGCACCCCCGACGCGGGCACCCCTGACGCGGGCACCCCTGACGCCGGGGCTCCCGGGCAGCCCGGCGACGGCGGAGCGCCGCCGGAACCGCCCGCCGAACCAGGGCCGCAGACCGCACGGTCGGGAGTGGGGTTCCCCGGCCAAGGCTGCAGCTCGGCAGGCCCCGTCGGAGCTCTGTTGCTCGCGGCCTTCGGGCTGCTGCGCCCGCGCCGGCGACGCAGCTGATCGGCCTCGCGCGCGCGGCCGCCTGGCCTCAGATGCCGCGGCGGTCGCGCAGCTGCGTCAGCTCTTGCACGGTCAGCGAGACGAACGCCTCCACGCAGGCCGGGTCGAACTGCGTGGCCGAGCAGCGGGCGATCTCGGCCCGCGCCTCGTCATAGCTGACCCCGCGCCGGTACGGGCGATCGGAGGTCATGGCGTCCAGGGTATCGGCGATGGCGAAGATGCGCGCGCCGAGCGGGATCTCCGTCCCCTTGAGCCGGCGGGGATATCCGCCGCCGTCCCAGCGCTCCTGGTGCGAGAGCACGATCTCCGCGGCCTGGGTGAGGAACCCGATCGTTTGCAGGATCTGGTGGCCGATCTCGGGATGCTTGCGCATCACGACCCACTCGGCCGGCGTGAGCGGCCCCGCCTTGAGGAGGATGCTGTCCGGGACGCCGATCTTGCCGATGTCGTGGAGCAGGGCGCCCCGGCCGATCTGGTCCAGGTCCTCGCCGCGGATGCTCATCTTGTCGGCGATGGCGAGCGTGTACCGCACCACTCGCTGCGAGTGGTCGCTGGTCTCGTGCTCGCGCGCGTCCAGCGCCGCGACCAGCGCCGAGAGCGTGCTGTTGTAGGCATCGGCGGTGCGCCGCAGGGCATCGGTCAACTCGGCCGTCTTCTCGCGCACGCGTCGCGCCAGGCCTTGGTGGTAGCGGCTGCGCGCCAGCGAGAGCTTGCGGCGGCTCTGCGCGCGCTCGATCGCGCGGACGAGGTCGGTGATGCGCGGTGGCTTGAGCAGGTAGTCGGCGGCGCCGCGCTTCAGGCACTCGACGGCGTTCTCGGTGTCGCCGTACCCCGTGAGCATCACGACCGCGGCGTGCGGATGGCGCTGCAGCACCTGGTCGAGCAGCCAGATCCCGTCGTGGCCCGGCATCTTCAGATCGGAAAGCACCGTCGGGACGTCGCCCGAGGCGCGCAGCAGCTCCAGCGCCTGGTCCGCGGACGCCGCGGCGCGCACCGTGTACCCCTCCTCGCGGAGCACGGTGGAAATGACATGGCGGACTGCTGGATCGTCGTCCACCACCAGGATCGTGGAGGGCTCGTCCCTGGAGATCTGCTCGGGGTCGTCGGCCGGCTGCCGCTCAGGCTGCTGCGCGGGCGGCTGCTCGTACGCCTGGACGGCGAGCGGCACGTGCAGGCGCAACATCTCTCGCAAATCGATCATCGGTGGATCGGTCCCGCCCCCCGCTGGGGCCAGCTTCCTCAATTCCAGCAACCTTCTTCAAATTCCACGAGTATCACAAAAGAGCCATTTTTCTCTTTCAGCCCCTCGCGCCGGCGACCTCGTTTGACAAGGCGCGCCATGGGGCGTAGCCCACTGGCGCCTTTGGGGGACACCATTCCATGGTGTCCCCTCCGATGTAGAGAGGTGTCCCATGGCCGAGTCCGTCACGGAAACGATGCAGAGGGCTGCAGTCCGCGCGCCGGACGCTCCGAGGTCCGTCCAGGGCTCGGTCACGGCGCACGGCACGCTCGCCGTGTACGAGCCGGGAAGCGGCAAGCTGGTCGGGGAGGTGCGCGTCTCGACTCCCGCGCAGGTGCGCGAAGCGGCCGCGGCGTCGCGCGCCGCCCAGAAGGAGTGGGCCACGAGGTCGTACAAGGAGCGCGGGCAGGTGCTGTCGCGCTTCCAGCAGCTGGTGCTCGACCGGGCCGACGAGCTCGCCGACCTCATCGTCCGCGAGAACGGCAAGACCCGGAACGAGGCGCTGTTCATGGAGGTGCTCCCGGTCGCGGACCTCACCCACTACTTCGCGCGGAAAGCCGAACGGCTGCTGCAGGACGAACGTCTTCCCCTGCACATGTTCCCGCACAAGAAGTCCTACCTCAGGTTCTATCCCCGCGGTGTGATCGGGATCATCTCCCCGTGGAATTACCCTTTCTCCATCCCGGCCGGCGACGTGGTGATGGCGCTCATGGCGGGGAACGGTGTGGTGGTGAAGCCCAGCGAGTTCACGCCGCTCATCGCCGAGCGGATGCGCGCGCTCCTCGAGGAAGCGGGGGTTCCGCGAGGCCTCGTTCAGGTGGTGCAGGGCAAGGGAGACGTCGGCGCGGAGCTGATCCGGAGCGGCATCAACATGATCGTGTTCACCGGGTCGGTGGTCACGGGCCGAAAGGTGAACGTCGCCGCCGCGGAGCAGATGATCCCCTGCGTGCTGGAGCTGGGCGGCAAGGACCCGGCGATCGTGCTGCAGGACGCCGACCTGGACACGACCGCGCTCAAGCTCGCCTGGGGCGCGTTCGCGAACTCCGGACAGACCTGCGCCTCGGTGGAGCGCGTCTACGTCCACGAGAGCATCGCCCCGCAGCTGACGGAGAAGCTGGTGAAGCTCGCGCAGGGCCTGCGGCAGGGCGAGCCGAACAGCCACGACGTCGACGTCGGCGCGATGACGACCCAGATGCAGGTCGAGATCGTGAAGCGGCACCTCGACGACGCGCGCGCGAAAGGAGCGAAGGTGCTCGCGGGCGGCGAGGTGAAGGTGTACCCGGACGGCGGCCGGTTCGTGCAGCCGACCGTGCTCACTTCTGTCACCCAGGACATGGCCATCATGCGCGACGAGACGTTCGGGCCCATGCTCCCGATCATGACCTTCCGCACCGAGGAGGAAGCGGTCCGCCTGGCGAATGACTCGCCCTACGGCCTCTCCGCCTACGTGTTCACGCGGGACAAGACGAAGGCCGATACCATCGCGAACCAATTGCTGGCCGGCACGGTCATGCACAACGACACGCTCTACACGCACGCGGCGCCCGAGACGCCCTGGGGCGGTGTGAAGGCGAGCGGCCTCGGCCGCGTGCACGGCAAGCACGGGCTTCGCGACCTGTGCGAGGTGCGCCACGTGAACCTGGAGCGCTTCAACTTCCCCGCTTTCTGGTTCTATCCGTACAGCGCGAAGGCGTACCGGCTCGGACGCCGGGTGTACGGGACGCTGATCGGGACCTCGCTCTCGGCCAGGCTCAAGGCGCTCCTCGGCAGGTAGTCGCCGACATCGTGGAGGTGGTTGCGGCATGGAGACCATCGGCTTCATCGGGATGGGCAGGATGGGGCGCCCCATGGCGGCGAACCTCGTCGCGGCTGGCTTCAGCGTGCGCGCCTGGAACCGCACGCGCGGGAAGGCCCCGCCCGGCGCACTGGAGTGCGCCTCGCCCCGCGAGGCGGCGGAGCAGAGCGCGCTCGTCGTCACCATGCTCGCGGACGACGCCGCGGTGGAGCAGGTGACGTTCGGGCCGGACGGCCTGATCGCCGGGTTGCGCCGCGGCGCGATCCACGTCTCGATGAGCACCATCTCGGTGGCGCTGTCGCGCAAGCTGCGCGAGGCGCACCGCGCGGCCGGGCAGGGGTACGTGGCGGCCCCGGTCTTCGGAAGGCCGGAAGCGGCGCAGAAGAGGCAGCTCTGGATCGTCTGCGGCGGCGAGCAAGCCGACCTGGCCGCTTGCGAGCGCCTCTTCGGCGCGCTCGGCCGCGGCACCTTCACGGTCGCCGAAGCGCCGCAGGCGAACGTGGTCAAGCTGCTCGGCAACTTCCTCATCGCGGCGACGATCGAGTCCGCCGGAGAAGCCACCGCGCTGGCGGAGAAGGCAGGCCTCGACCCACGCAAGATGATGGAGTTCTTCGCCGGGACCATGTTCGCATCGACCGTGTTCACCGGCTATGCCGCCCGCGTCGCCACGACCGACTTCGAGCCGGCCGGATTCGCCATGCCGCTCGCGCTCAAGGACATGACGCTGGCGCTCCAGGCCGGGCACGAGGTGCGCGCGCCTCTGCCGATCGCCTCGCTCCTCCGCGATCGCCTGCTCGCGGCGCTCGCCCGGGGCCGCGACGGCTGGGACTGGGCGGGACTCGCCAGCGTGGCTCGCGAGGAAGCCGGCCTCCCACCACGCCGCTCCTGATCTTCTGGTTGGCTTCGGCGCAGCGTTGTCCTCTCCCGCTGGTCGCAGGCGCACCCGCGCTCGCCTTGACACGCAGCACCCCGGGCGCTACTTCCAGCCGCCTTTCTGAGGCGGAGGACGCGCGTGGCCCAGTACGACGTGGCGATCATCGGAGCCGGACCGGGCGGTTACGTCGCGTCCATCCGCGCCGGGCAGCTGGGCCTCAAGACGGTGTGCATCGAGAAGGACCCGCGCCTGGGCGGAACGTGCACGCTGCGCGGCTGCATCCCCACCAAAGCCATCCTGCACACCGCCGAGCTGTACGAGGACGCTCAGGGCTCGGCCGAGCAGGGCATCAAGGTCTCGGGCGTCGAGCTCGACATGGCCTCCGTGCTCAAGCACAAGGACTCGGTCGTCTCCAAGAGCTCCAAGGGCGTCGAGTTCCTCTTCCGCAAGAACAAGGTCGACCGCGTGCATGGGCACGCGCGAATCGCCGGGCCCGGGCGCATCGCGGTCTCCGGCGGATCGTCGGGCGATCAGATGGTGGAGGCGAAGCACGTCATCCTCGCCTCCGGCTCGGCGCCGCGGCTCATCCCGGGCCTGAAGGTCGACGGGAAGCGGATCCTCACCTCGGACGAGCTGCTCGAGAACACCACCGTCCCCAAGCGGCTGATCGTCCTCGGCGCCGGCGCGGTGGGCGTCGAGTTCGCCAGCGTGTACGAGCGATTCGGCAGCCAGGTGACCATCGTCGAGATGCTGCCCCACCTCCTCCCGCTCGAGGACGAGGACATCTCCACCGAGTTCGAGAAGTCGATGCGGCGGCGCAAGGTGAAGTTCCTCACCTCGGCCAAGGTGGAGAAGGTGGAAGTGGTGGGCGAGCTGGTGAAGTGCACGGTCACCTCGCAGAAGGGCACCGAGGTGCTCGAGGCCGAGATGTTCCTCTGCGCGGTCGGGCGCCGGCCGGTGACCGAGGACCTGAATCTCGAGACGCTCGGCAAGGTGAAGCTCGAGCGCGGCTTCGTGGTGATCGATCCGAAAACGCTCCTCACCGGCGAGCCGTGGTTGTCCGCCATCGGCGACGTGGTGGCGCTGCCTGGCAGGCCGCACCCGCAGCTCGCTCATCTCGCATTCGTGGAAGGCGAGTTCGTCGCCGACCGCCTGGCGGGCCACAACCCCAAGCCGGTGGACTACGACCTGGTGCCGGGCGCGACGTACTCGGAGCCCGAGGTGGCCTCGGTCGGCCTTACCGAGAAGGCGGCGCGCGAGCGCGGCTACAAGGTGAAGACGGGCGTGTTCCCCATGTCCGCGAACGGCAAGGCGCGCATCCTCGGCGCGGCCGAGGGCATGGTGAAGGTCGTCGGCGAGGAGAAATACGACCAGGTGCTCGGCGTCCACATCGTGGGCCCTCGGGCGACGGAGATGATCGCGGAGGCGTGCTCGCTCCTGCGGCTGGAGACGACCAGCGAGGAGATGGCGCGCGTCATCCGCCCACATCCGACGCTGACCGAGGCGATGACGGAGGCCGCCATGGCTGTGCGAGGCAAGCCGCTGCACATCTGAAAGATGCGCGTCGGCTGGCAGCTCGCGATGCGGGCTTTTGCTCCCTTGCTCCGCCGCCGTTTTGCTCGTGGTCACGGGCGCTTGCGCTCCCGGCGAAACCGGTGTGGACTGGGGGTCACCTCCGGCAGGGAATGCGTCGGGCGTTCCCCTGTTGACCTGCCGGAACCCCGGAGGGCCCATGTACACGCCGACCGACTCCGAGGCCCGAGAGTGGCGCCGTTGCTCGCTGCTTGGACTGGCGGTGCTCTTGCTCTCGGTCACGGGTGAGATGGTGGTGAACGCGCACGAGGAGCACGGCGGGCTGCGCAAGGCCGGCACGTGGCGCTGCATGGTCGACGCGCCGGCACGCTCCTGGAGCTTGCTGAACTACTTCTTCGCGCCGCTGTGGCGCTGATTCAGTCGCCGCCGCCCGTGGACTTGATCTGCCCGCGGATCTCACCGCCGGGGTGCAACGGCGTGTGCATGTTCGCGTAGCCGAATCCCGCGCGGATCATTGCGAGGATTGCCGCGAGATCGCCCGGCTGGATGCCCTGGGCCGTGGGTCCCACGACGTCCGCGGCGACCACGGTTCCGGTGATCGTGCCCGATGGCGAGGCTGGGCAAGGCGGCTTGCCGCCGCCGCCGCAGAAGAAGAAGCTCACGCCCCCCGCGACGTTCCGCTGGCCGAAATGGACGTGCGCCACCAACGGGGGCGCGGTGAGGTTCTCGTACGTGAGCGTGAACTCGATGCGCGTGTCGTTGCCCAGCACGCGGGCTGTGAACGTGCCGCTGCCGGCCGTGAAGATCGCCGGCGTCTCCTCCGTGCCGACCAGATGGGCCCGAAAGCGGTTTCCCTCGTCCGCCCGGGCGAGGAGGCTGACTGCGAGCAGCGCAAACGCGAGGCGAAGCGATGTCATGGCTGTCCCCCTGAGGCGCCGGGCCGCTCCTGGAGTTTTCCAAGTGACTTTCCGGGGCCCGGCGCGCCCCTTGCTGCCCTCCGAGCGGGAACCCTGTCAAGCAGCCCTATGGCCGGGGCTCGCGCCTCCGCGTAGTTTCGGTTATGTACGGCCCTCATGGCCGGCCTGGTCCAGATCGGGAGCGCGTCGGGCGGCGGCTGCGCCCCGCGGGCGCGTTCGCGGGAGCCGAAGCCAGACTGGCTCAAGGTCCGCATGCCGGGCGGCGGGCGATACGAGCACGTCAAGCGCACGCTGCGCGAGCTGAACCTGCACACCGTCTGCGAGGAGGCGAGCTGCCCCAACGTCGGCGAATGCTGGGGCGGCGGCACCGCCACGGTGATGCTGATGGGCGAGGTCTGCACCCGCGGCTGCCGCTTCTGCGACGTGGCTTCGGGCACGCCCGCTCCCCTCGATCCGCTGGAGCCGCGCCACCTGGCCGAGGCGGTGGGCCGGCTCGGGCTCGATTACCTGGTGGTCACCAGCGTGAACCGGGACGAGCTTCCGGACGGCGGCGCGTCCCATTTCGCCCAGGCCATCGTCGAGCTGCGCCGCGCGGCGCCTCGCACGCTGGTCGAGGTGCTCACGCCCGATTTCCAGGGCGATGCGGCGGCGCTGGACATGATCGTCGACGCGCAGCCCACCGTGGCCGCGCACAACGTGGAGACGGTCGAGCGGCTCACGCCGCGGGTGCGCGACAGGCGCGCCGCGTACGGGCAATCGCTCGAGGTGCTGGCTCACTACAAGCGGGGCGGGATGAGGACCAAGTCGTCCATCATGCTCGGCCTGGGCGAGCAGCGCGGCGAGGTGCTCCAGGCGATGCGCGATCTGCGCTCGGCCGGCTGCGACATCCTCACCCTGGGCCAGTACCTGCGCCCCAGCGAGAAGCACCTGCCCGTCGAGGAGTACGTCCGGCCCGAGGTCTTCCGCGACCTGGAGCAGGAAGGCGTGGAGCTCGGGTTCAAGTTCGTCGCCGCCGGCCCGCTGGTACGCAGCTCGTACAAGGCCGGCGAGTTCTTCGTCCAGCGCTGGGTCGAGGAAGGCCGGAAGGTCGCGTCGCAGTAACCTTGAAGCCGCGAGCCGCAAGCCAGGTCCAGCAAATGCCAGAGTGGAACATCATCCAGGCGGTCAACGATGCGCTGCGCGTCGAGATGCGGCGCGACCCGTCGGTGGTGGTGCTGGGGGAGGACGTGGGCAAGTTCGGCGGCGTGTTCCGCGCCACCGCGGGGCTCTACGAGGAGTTCGGGCCGGAGCGCGTGATCGACACCCCGCTCGCCGAGGCCGGCATCGTGGGTGCCGCGATCGGGATGGCGATGTATGGCTTGCGCCCGGTGCCCGAGGTCCAGTTCAGCGACTTCATCTATCCGGCGTTCGACCAGATCGTGAACGAGCTCGCGAAGCTCCGGTACCGCTCCGGCGGGCAGTACTCGGCGCCGGTGGTGATCCGTACTCCCGTCGGGGGCGGAATCAAGGGCGGCCACTACCACTCGCAATCGCCCGAGGCGCTCTTCATCCATGCCGGCGGGATGCAGGTGGTCTGCCCGAGCAATCCCGTCGACGCGAAGGGCCTGCTCATCTCCGCCGTCCGCGGCAACGATCCGGTGCTGTTCATGGAGCCCAAGCGCGTGTACCGAGCCGCGCGCGGCGAGGTGCCCGAGGGCGAGTACACGGTGCCGATCGGCGCAGCGCGGGTGGTGCGCGAAGGCCGGGGCATCACCGTGCTCTCCTGGGGTGCGATGCTCCACGAGGCCGAGCTGGCCTGCGCGCAAGCTGCCGAGCAGGGTCTCGACCCGGAGCTGATCGACCTGCGCACGCTGTGGCCGCTGGACGTGGAGACGGTGACGCGCAGCGTGCGCAAGACGGGCCGCTGCGCCATCGTGCAGGAGGCACCGCGTACGTCCGGGTTCGCCGCCGAGATCTCCGCGCTGATCCAGGAGCGCTGCTTCACCTCGCTGGAGGCGCCCGTCCTGCGCATCACCGGCTGGGACACCCCTTTCCCGTACACGCTCGAGAACGACTACCTGCCGCTCGCTCCGCGCATCCTGAAAGGCCTGCGCGGCCTGGCGGCGTACCTGCCCTGAGGAGGCCCGCGATGGCGCAGTTCGAGTTCAAGCTGCCCGACATCGGCGAGGGCGTGGTCGAGGGCGAGATCGTCAAGTGGCTGGTGAAGCCGGGGGACGAGATCGCGGAGGACCAGCCGCTCGTCGAGGTGATGACGGACAAGGCCACGGTGACCATCCCCAGCCCGCGCAAGGGGAAGGTGCTGCGGACGCTGGGGAACGAAGGCGACACGGCCAAGGTGCACCAGACGCTGGTGGTGATCGAGGTGGACGGCGCCGGCGGGGAGGTCGGGCAGCCGCACGTGCCGCCGACGGCGCAGTCCGCGCCTCCGCTGCCTCCGCAGCACGCGGGAAACCCGGCGCCGCTCTCGACGGCGCCCGGGCCGGCGCGACTGGAACAGGTGCCGTCGCCCCGGCCACAGCCGCGGGCGGAGCCGTCCGCCGGAGCAGGGTCCGGAAACGGCGAGCAGCGCGGCAAGGTGCTCGCCACGCCGGTGACGCGGAAGATGGCGCGCGAGATGGGCGTCGACCTGGGCAGCGTGCACGGCAGCGGACCGCTCGGGCGCGTGATGAAGAGCGACGTGCTCGCCTACGTGGAGCAGCAGGCCACGCCGCAGCCCGAGAGCAGGGATCAGAGGGAGCCCGCCCGGCCGCAGCCGCGTCCGCCGGGCGGTGAGGAGCGCATCCCGCTGCGCGGCCTGCGCAAGCGCATCGCGGAATCGATGGTGAGGAGCAAGACCACCGCCCCGCACTTCACCTTCGTCGAGGAGACCGACACCAAGGCGCTCACTGCGCTGCGCGCGCGCATGAACGAGCGGCTCGCGGCGCGCGGCGAGCCGAAGCTGAGCTACCTCCCGTTCATCGCCAAGGCGCTGGTGGCCGCCTTCCGCAAGTACCCGCACCTGAACGCGGTGATGGACGAGGCCAGGCAGGAGCTGGTGGTGAAGCACGACGTGAACCTCGGTTTCGGCGCCGCCACGGAGCAGGGCCTGACCGTGTTCGTGGTGAAGAACGTCGAGAGCCTGGATCTCCGGGAGATCGGCAGCGAGATCGAGCGGCTGGCCAAGGCGGCGCGCGAGCAGAGGCTCGCCATCCACGAGCTGCAGGGAGGCACCTTCACCGTCACCTCGCTAGGCAAGGACGGCGGCCTGTTGGCGACGCCGATCATCCACCACCCGGAGGTGGCGATCCTCGGCGTGCACAGGATCAAGCAGACGCCGGTGGTGGCCGCCGGGCCGAACGGCGAGCAGCGGATCGAGATCGGCGAGCGCATGAACCTGTCGTGCTCGTTCGACCACCGCGTGATCGACGGGCACGTCGGCGCCGCGTTCCTCTACGAAGTCATCCGCGAGCTGGAGGCACCCGAGCTCCTCGTGATGGGTGCGTAGCCGCCGATGAAGCCTGCCGAGACGCTGACCGATCCCCGCGCGCGCCCCTCGCCGGAGCTGCTGCTGCGGCTCTACCGCGAGATGCTCCGGCTGCGGACGCTCGACGAGCGCATGATGACGTTGCAGCGCCAGGGCCGGGTCGGCTTCTACGGCGCCTGCACCGGCCAGGAAGCGGCCACGCTCGCCTCGGCGATCGCGCTGGAGCCCTCCGACTGGATCTTCCCCGCCCTGCGCGAGGGTGGCGCCATGCTGCTGCGCGGGTTCCCGCTCGTCACGTACCTCTGCCAGGTGTTCGGAAACTCGGGCGACGAGACCAAGGGCCGGCAGATGCCCAGCCACATGGCCTCGCGCAGCGTGAACCAGGTGAGCTGGTCGAGCTGCATCGGCACCCAGCTCCCGCAGGCGGTCGGCGCGGCGATGGCGGCGCGGATCAAGGGTGACCGGACCGTGGTGGCCGCCTACATGGGCGACGGGGCCACCTCGGAGGGGGACTTCCACGTGGCGATGAACTTCGCCGGCGTGTTCAAGCCGCCGGTGGTGTTCGTCTGCCAGAACAACCACTGGGCGATCAGCGTCCCCACCTCCAGGCAGACCGCGTCCGAGAGCATCGCCGTGAAGGCCGTCGCCTACGGCTTCCCCGGCGTGAAGGTGGACGGGAACGACGCGGTCGCGGTCTACGGTGCGGTGAAGGAGGCGGTCGATCGCGCGCGCGCCGGCGGCGGGCCCACGCTGGTCGAGTGCGAGACCTACCGCATCGGCGCGCACAGCTCGTCCGACGATCCGACCCGCTACCGCGACGAGCGCGAGGTCGAGGTGTGGCGCAAGCGCGACCCCATCGAGCGGCTGCGGGCGCGCCTCGGCGCGGACGGCCTGTGGACCGACCGGCAGGAAGCGGAGCTGCGCGCCCGGCTCCTGGGCGAGGTGAACGCCGCCATCGCCGAGGCGGAGCAGAAGCCAGACCCGCCCCGGGAAGGCCTGTTCGAGGACGTCTACTCGAACCTGCCCTGGTTCCTGCGCGAGCAACGGGACGAGATGCTCGCGGCGCCCCCCGTCCCTCGTCCCGACGCCAAGAAGATCGCCAGCCACCGCCCCTAGGGCGGCGCTGTGTTCGTTCGCGAAGCATCGCGGCAGCGGCCGTACCTGCATAGACTGTGGCGATGCGCGAGCTGCACGTCCGGCGCCTGGGCCTGGTCGAATACGAAGACGGCCTCTCCGCGCAGCGTCT
>DASQBG010000162.1:0-2111 GCA_035635335.1 Myxococcales bacterium
GCTCCGCCGCCCGCTCGATGTCGGAGGGGGAGTAGGAGCGCCCGGCCACGATCACCAGGTCCTTGAGGCGGTCGACGACGTACAGCTCGCCATCCGCGAGATAGCCCACGTCGCCTGTGCGCAGCGACGTGCGCCGCTCGCGGTGCAGATGGTGCTGGTCATAATACCAGGGCGAAACGCTCGGGCCCCGAATCCAGATCTGCCCGAGTCGCCGTTCCGGGAGAGGCGTGTGGTCCGGGGTGACGCTGACGATGGTGATCTCGTGCCCGTCGATCGGCGGCCCCAGCGAGACCACGGGGATCGTCGTGGGCCCGGGCGGCGCTGCTGCGGCGATTCCGTTCGCCAGCTCGTCGCGGAGCACGTGATCGACCTTCACCCCGCGGCCCAGCGGCGGAAACGCCGCCGCCAGCGTGCACTCGGCGAGGCCGTACACCGGCAGGTAGCTCGAGCGGCGAAAGCCCATCGGCGCGAGCCTGTCGCAGAACGCCTCGGCGACGGCCGGGTCCACCGGCTCGGCGCCGTTCATGGCGGCGCGGAGCGAGGAGAGGTCGAGGTTCTTCAGGTCTTCGTCGGCGACCTTGCGCGCCACCAGCCCATAGGCGAAGTTCGGAGCCACGGTCACCGTGGCGCGCGCCTCCGAGACGGCTTCCATCCAGCTCGCGGGCCGCAGCATGAACTCCAGGGGCGAGAGCAGCCAGCAGACCACGCCATGCGTGACCGGCGCGAGCAGCCCGCCGATCAGGCCCATGTCGTGGTACAGCGGCAGCCACGAGACCATCCGATCGCGGTGGTCGGCGTTGAGCGCCTTGCCCACCGCGTCGACGTTCGCGACCAGATTGGCGGCAGTGATCACCACGCCGCGCGGGGTCCCGGTGCTGCCCGACGTGTATTGGATGAGCGCCGGCTCATCCCCCGTCGCCGGCCGCGCCTCGGGCGCGGCGCGATGGGCGAGGGAGCGCGGCTCGATCACCGGCAGGCCCTGGTCGAGCAGGCCGGACTGGCGCAGGTGCGCCGCGGTCCGCCGGTCGGCGAAGACGGCGGAGGGCGCGGCGTCGCGCACCACGCTTGCCAGCCGGTTCACGAACGCCGTCGGCCTGGCGAATCCGTCCAGCGAGGGCAGGGGAACGGGAACCGCGCCGATCAGCGACGCCCCAAGAAACCCGTCCAGGAATGCGCGCCCGGTGGGCACGCAGAGCAGCACGCGATCGCCGCGGCGCAGGCCGCTGGCCACCAGCGCCGCGGCGCAGTTGCCGGCGCCGCGGCTCCATTCGCCGAGCGTGACCGGCTCGTCCCGAAACTTTCCGCGGGCAGCGCTGCCCAGCAGGTGGACCGCCGTGCGGTCCGGCTCGCGCGTCGCGCGGGCGAGCAGCCGCGCGGTGATCGAGTCAGGCATCCGAGATGAGCCCTTTCACCAGGCCCGACCCGAGGCGGCGCCGGAGACGGCGTGTGGGAAACCCGCAGCGCTCGAGCTGATCCGGCAACAGCGTCCGGTAGCGGTGCAGGATGCCCAGCCGCTCCATCCGCTTCAGCGCGTGCCGGCGCATCTCTCGCGCCGTGAGGCCGAGTTCGTCCCAGACCGGCTCGGCGAGATGGGCGGCGACGCTCGCGCGGATGCTCTCGAACACGAGGTCCTCCATCTCCGGAGCGACCGTGCCGGCGAGCACCTTCGCGAGCGGCTCGCGCAGCTCCTGGCTGTAGGCGAGGTGGCGGGCCTCGTCCCTCAGGTTCACGCGCAGGACGGCTGCGAGCAGAGGCTCGCGCGCCCTGGTCACCAGGGTGGCGAGCAGCGAGGCCGCGTTCCACTCGAATACCACCTGCCCGATCAGCACCTTCATCTCTGGCGAAGCGCACGCCTCGAGCGCCTCCAGCGCGGACTTCAGCTTCCAGCTGGGCGGGTAGAGCACGCCTGCCTTCTCCGAGAGGTATCGATGCAGCGCCAGGAAGTGCTTGGCCTCCTCCTGCGCGATCAGCGCGAGCAGCTCGCGGTGTGCGGGCCTCTCCTTGGCCGTGAGCACCAGCACTTGGGCGACGAGGGCCTCGCCGCTGTGTTCGCCGACCAGGAGATTCGAGAGATGGAAGCAGGTCTCGCGAAAGACGAACGAGTGCCGCTG
>DASQBG010000163.1:0-31532 GCA_035635335.1 Myxococcales bacterium
GCCGGGTCGTAGTACGGCTTGCCGCTCGACCAGTACTCCTTGGTGTCGCGCAGAGTGCCGTTCGGCGCGCGCAAGACCGGCGGGTCCTGCTTCGACCCCACCGGATCCGTCGCAAACGTTGCCTGGGCCCACTGTTCGAACCAGCCGGCGGGGATCAGGTCCTTCTTCTTCTCCTCGGGCACTCCCTTGAGCCAGCGGTCGCGCGCCGAGTCCATCGAGACGGTCCGGTAGGCACCCTCCCCGGAGATGAGCGCAGGCGTGCTGCGCAGCCACTGCGGCGCGTACAGCACCAGCTTGCTCACCTTGTCCGGGTTCCGGACCGTATACCCGGCCATGATGGTCGTGCCCCACGACCAGCCCATGAGCGCGAGCTTGGGCGCCTTGCGCTGCGCGAGGATGAAGTCCACCGCGCTCGCCACGTCGCGCACCGCCACGTCGGTGGTCACGATCGCCGGGTTCGCGGCCGGCGGCTGGTCCATCTCCGGCGGCCGCGTCGAGCGTCCATATCCGCGCAAGTCGACGAGCCATACATCCCAGCCGCCGCGCGCGAGGAAGTCCATGAACGAGATGCCGCCCAGCGGCAGGTCGAACGACGTCTCCGCCGGGTACGTCGACCCGTGCACGAACAGCAGGATGCGGTCCGGCGAGGCATTCTGGAGCCGCTTGTTGCGCAGGTAGAGCTGGATGCCCGCCGTGTCCGACGGGATGAGGTGCTCTTCCATCCGCGGCCGTTCCACCATGAGACCTGCCCGGCCGTCCGAGGAGCCCGTCTGCGAAGGAGTCGAACCGGCGCAAGCCAGGAGCCCGGCCAGCGCGGGAACCGCGCGGAACGTCTTCATGGCGGCGCATCTTCGCTCGGACGCACGCCCTCCGCAACGGGCGCGGCGTCGCCCCGGAACGCATCCGTCGACGTTCGCGCTCTCGAAGAGCGGAGCGCCGCCCTGGCCACGAAAGCGTCCGCTCGCTCTACTTCGCAGCAGCGATCGTGGATCCCACGCGGGCGGGCACCGACCCGCCGCACAGCGCGACCAGACGCTCGTGGAAGGCCTTCGCCTGTTGCTTCTTCCCAGCGCGCTCGGCGGCCTGCGCGGCGCCGTCATAGCTCCTGAGGCGCGCCGGCGCCGAACGGAGCGACGTCTCGTATTCGGCGAGTGCCGCGGCCGGCTGCCCCATCTCGGCGAGCAGGTCGGCGAGCTGCTCGCGTGCCGGAAGAATCGACCCGGGCGTGACCGGATGCTTGTCGGTCGAATCCTCGAGGTCGGCTGCCGATCGCATCAGCGCCAGCGCTTCGGCGTCCTTCTTCTCGGCCCGCGCCAGCCAACCCGCCGCTGCGCGCCGCTGGATTTCGACCTGGGTCGCCCAGTCGAACCCCTTCTGGCCCTTGAGCGAGCCTTGGATCTCGGCCAGCGTCGCGACCTCGTGGCGCGCCGTTTCCAGGTCGCCCGTACGAGCTCCGCCAACGGCGCGCGCGAAGTGAACGATCGCCTTGGCGTAGGGATACTTCGCCCAGGGGAACGTCGCCGGTCGTGCAGTCAGCGCCGCCGCTTCCTTCCAGGCGCGGCGCTCGAGCGCGTGACGTGCCGGGACGGCGGCCAGCGCGTAGGCGGCGGCGAACTGCGGGATGTCGAAGCTCGTCACGTTGGCGACGTTGTCGACCAGCTCTCGTGCCTTGGCGTCCTGTCCCGTCTGTAGATACGCATACTCCAGGTAGTCCGTGGCGTGCAGGGCGTCGAATGCCGTCGCTCCGGGGTGGGTCTTGGCGATCCACGCCTGCGCGGTTTGCGCCGAGGTGAGGTTCGACTCGATCGACTCCTTCCACATTCCCAGGCGGGTGAAGATGTGCGACGGCATGTGCTGCGCGTGCGGCGCCGAAGGGGCGATCCTGGCGTAGGCGCGGGCCGCCGGCAGCGCCAGCTCAGCGAGCTCGGGGTAGTCGAAGGAGTGGATCATGTAGTGCGCGATCCCCGGATGCTCGGGCTCGACGGTCAGCAGGCGGTTGAGAATCTTCGCCGCCTCCTTCTGCCGCGCGTACGTCTTGTCCGGCGGCGAGTTGTAGGCCACGCCGAGAATTGCCACGGCGTGGAAGATCGCCGCCTCGTGGTCGCTCGGGTTGCGCTCGTTCACTCCGGCCATTGCTTTTTCGTACGCCACGACCCGCGCCGGATGCGCCACCCCATCGCCCTGGTAGTAGGCTCCAATGGAAGCGATGTAGTCGCGCTCACGGGCGCTCGGCGCGCCCAGGGCCGACGCCTTCTGCGCCGCCGTTCGTCCGGCGGCGAATTCGTCCTCGGTGGGCGGCCCCCAGATGGTGTGGAAGTACGTCATCGCGACCCCCCACTGCGCCAAGCCGCAACTTGGATCCTTGGCCGAAACCTCCTGGAAGACCGTCGCTGCCTTGACGTAGGCGAAGGAGTGCAACAGCGCCAGCCCGCGCTCGAACGCCGGCGCAAGTTGCGACTTGCAGGAGATCGGAAAATGAACCTGCCCGAACCTTTCCGACGCGACGTCCGCATGATCGTGGTCGTGCTGGGCGAGCGCCCAACCGGGCACAAGTGCCACGGCGGCCGCCAGAACGTGGCTGCCACGGAAGTACCGCATGGCTTCCCCCTTTGTCGTGGAAGCCCGGATACTGTCACGAACGCGCCCTGTCGGGATAGCGTCCTTCGCCCCGGGCGGCGGCCGTCAGCTCTCGGTGTCTTTCACCGCGAGCCGCTGGCCCACCTGCAGCTCGCTGGCGCGCCGGCCGGTCAGCTTGTTCAGGCGCTTGAGGCGCTCCACGGTGGTGGAGAACTTCCCCGCGATGGTCCACAGCGTGTCGCCCGCCTTGACGACGTACGTCTGCCGCGGTCCGTCTTCATTGACGCGCACCGAGGCCGCCGGCGCCGCGGCCACCGTCTTCGAAGCGCTGCGGCCCTGCAGGCGCGGCGTGCGCCTGTCCTCCAGCTGGCTCCCGGCGAGCAGGCCCCGCGAGGACTGCTTCATCGGAATCACCAGCACCCTGCCCACCTTCACCTGGCGGTAGCTCTTGAGGCCGTTGGTGCGGAGGATGGCGCCCTCGCTCACGCCGTAGGCGCGGGCGATCTTCGACAGCGGCTCGCCCTTCTCCACCTTGTGCTCGGTGAAGCTGAGCCGCTCGCCGGCGTCGAGCTTCGCGAACTCGGCGACGAACGCGTCCTTGGCGCCCTTCGGCAGCCGGATGGTCCAGCCGCCCGGAGGCGTGCAGAAGCGGCGCAGCTCGGGGTTCAGGTCGCGCACCTGGTCGATGGTGATGCCGGCCGTCTTGGCGATCACGTGCAGATCGGTCGCGTCCGGGATGTAGACCTCGTCGACGTCCCACGGCTCGGCATAGTCGACCCTGAACCCGAAACGCTCGGGGTGCTTGGCGATGAGCGCCGCCGCGATCAGCTTGGGCACGTAGTGCTTGGTCTCCGCGCGCAGCGTGCGGCCCTTGCTCATCATGCGCCAGAAGTCGCGCGTCGACTCGCGGCGGATGGCGCGATCGACCTTTCCCTCGCCGGCATTGTAGCCGGCCCAAGCGAGGTACCAGTCGCCGTGGAAGCGCTCCTTCGGATCCTTGAGGTACCGCGCGGCGGCGATGGTCGCCTTGATCGGGTCCCGCCGCTCGTCCACCCAGAAGTCGGTGTGCAGCCCGTACCGGCGGCTGGTGCCGACCACGAACTGCCAGAGCCCGGCGGCCTTCGCGAAGGAGTACGCGTAGGTGCTGAACCCGCTCTCGATCATGCTGAGGTACACCAGGTCGAGAGGCAGGCCCTGCTTCTCGAGAAGGCCGCGCATCATGGGCATGAAGCGCGTGCTGCGCCCGAGCCACTTGGTGAAGTGCACCCGCGCATCGGTCTGGAAGAAGCGGATGTAGGCGACCACCGCGTCGTTCAGCTCGACCGGGATGTCGTACTTGGCGCGCAGCTCGTCCTCGGAGATGCCGGCCAGCTCGGCGAGCCGCAGCTGCGTCAGGCCCGAAGGCGCCGGATCGGCCAGCGGCGCCCCATCGATCGAGGTGCCTTGCGCGGCGGCCAGGTCGCGGGCCAGCGGGTCCCAGGAGTCGAGTCCGATGGTGAGCCCGTCGCGCGGCCCGGCGCCGGGCGCCTGGGGCAACAGGCCCGCCTTCTCCTCGGCCTTGCGCACTTCCTCGAGCTCGGCGGCGCCCTTGTCGACCTCGGCTTGCGACTCGGGATCGTCGGCGTCCGCGCCATCGGCCTTCTCCCCGGGCCGCGGGGTGGTCTTGACCGGCTCCGGCTCCGGAGGGACCGACACACCCGAGGCGGTGGGAACGACGGTTATCGCCGAGCCCTCGAGCCCGGCGGCGGCAATGTCCGTCGCCGGTGCTTCGGCGCGCGCCGCCGCGCCGGCGGCGAGGAGCAAAGCGACGAAGGCGGCCCTCTGCGGTCGTCCCGATCGCGGCAACAAGCTCCTCCACCTTTCGCCGAGAGAGGGTGACGGTAGCGGCGCCCCCACTCTGTGTCAAAACAGCCGAACCGGTTACTCCTGTCGGACATCTGCCGACAAGCTGCTACCCCTTGAGGCAACAGTGCTTCCGCAACAATGCACGGCCGGTCGACCGCATTCCAGGCTTTCGACCGGTGTCGCCGGCCACGCGCGACACCCTGCCCTGCAGGGTATCGGACGATCCGGTCAGGTCTTCAATTTTTCGATGAATTCGCGTACGCGCCGCCGGGTGTAGGCAGGGCACTCGAGCTGCGGGATGTGTCCGCAGCCGGGGATCAGCTCCACTCGCGCTCCGGGGATGTACCGCCGGAAGTCCTCTGCGCTGGTCGAGGGCAGCAGCCGATCCTCCTCTCCCCACAGGATGAGCACCGGCGCGCGGATCCCCGAGAGCACGTCGATGCCGAGCGAGCGGTCGCGGTCGTTGCGCGCGTCGTCGAGGATGCGCTGCACCGTGGGCGTCGACCAGCCGCGGGCGAAGTCCCTCGCCACCAGCCAGAACAGCCACGGCGTGCGGTGGAAGAGCAGCTGCGCCATGCGCGTCGCGCCGGTGCGCTCGTCGGCGAAGCTCTCCGGGAGCACGCCCAGGGCCTCCTCGGACAGGTCCGCGCCCGCCGGATTGAGGCCGACCACGCCGGCCACCTCGTCGGGGCGCTCGTGCGCCGCGTACAGCGCGAGCGCGCCGCCCAGCGAGTTGCCGACCAGCACCACCTTGCCGAACTCGGCGTACAGGCGGTCCACGGCAGCGGTCACCACGTCCCCGTACTCGCGCGCCGCGAGGGGCCCTTTGGGAGGCTGCGGAGACCGTCCGTGCCCGGGTAGCTCGAGGAGCACCACCCGCGCCGAGATCGGCAGGAGCGGCGGCACCAGCGTGGCGACCGAATCCGCCGATCCGCCCAGCCCGTGCAGGAGCAGCACCGGCAGGTCCTTGCCGCGGCCCGCGAAGGCGTAGCGGTGCACGCGGTGGCCGCCCAGCGTGCCCGTCCAGCTCTCGGCGCCCTGGGCGATGAGCGCCGCGTGCGAGACGCGCCGTAACCAATCCAGGCGCAGATCGGGAACGCCACGCAGCACGAGCGCCTGCATCTCGGCGCCGCTGCGCTGGAGCAGCCGGCGCGCCGACAAGCCGAGTTTGCGGCGCTGCGCGGCGAGCGAGAGCCAGAGATGGGCCCGCGCCGGCTCTTCCCGGGCCGCGGCCTCCGCGGCCTGCTCCACCTCGCTCTCCCGGCTCACTTCCCCCCCTCGCAGCGAATGGACGATCCTCATTGCATGCCTTTCAGGGAAGCCTTCAGGGCCTCGTTCGGTCCGCTGCCCGACGCCATCGGGTGGGGCTTCTCGCCGGGCTTGAGCGGCCTGCCATGCCCTGGGCCGACGATGAACGGGCGGTAGCGGCCGTCGTCGAAATGCGGCGAGTTGGCCGCCTCGTGGCAGCGCACGCAGACGGCGGTCGGGACCTCCGTCGAGATGTGGCCGGGCGGGTCCTTGGCGTGCTCGCTGCCGGGGCCGTGGCACATTTCGCACTGCACGTCTTGCCTTCCTTTCCCACGCCCCTCGAATCCGCGGCCGCCCACCTCGGTACGATCGATGCGGCACACCCCGCCGGGTTGCTGCCATCCGGTCACGTGGCAGCGCACGCAATCGAGGCTGAACTGCTTGCGGACCGAGACCAGCGTGTCGTAGGCGTGCGAGTGGCCGGTCTTCGCCCAGAACTGCGACTGCGACTCGTGGCACTCCGCGCATCCCTTCACCCTGCCCGCGGAGGAGATGCCGGTGAAGGCGGGCTCGCCGCGCCTGGGCGGCGGGCAGGTCTCCGGCTGCTGCTTCGCGAGCCGCAGGTTCATCTCGGCCACTTGTTCGTCGTAAGCGGCCACCAAGGCGTGGACATCCGGCTCGTCCCCGACTTCCGGCCCCAGCGGGATGAAGGTGGGCGTGATCACCAGCGAGCCCGCCGGGGCGGCCTGCTGGACGGAAGCGAGCTGCGCGCGCCGCTGCTCGACCTCCCGGATCTTGTCCGCGTACAGCGGGCGCATGTCCTCGGGCGCGCCGCGCGCCTGCTGGCGGAGACGCGCGATCCGGTCGTCCAGCTCCTTCAGCTCGGCCTGCTTGCCGGCCTCGCCCTGGGCGAGGAAGACACCCGTCGGCGCGCCCGCGGGGAGCTGCAGGTCGACGCGCAGCAAGCTCTGCCCGTGACCCTCGACCGACAGCACCACCGGCGGCCCCGGATCGGCGCGGTTCGGGTCGGTGGCCGGGTCGTCGAGGTGGCCGAGGATGACGAGGTCCACCTCGCCCAGCGTGGCTTGCGCGAGCTGGCGCGCCTCCTGCCAGCCGCCGCGCGGGTGGGCGAGGAGCACCACCGCGCGCGCCCCGTCGCGGCGGAGCTGGGCCGCCCGCGCGCGGACGGTCTGCGCCGGATCCGGGCCCAGGCCCGCGGCGAGGACTCCGACCGGCACCTCGCCAGCCTTGACGAGCAGCGCGGCCCGCGCGCCGACGACGGGCGCCGCGCCCGCATCGAGGAGCGGGACGTTTCCGCGCGTCTCGGCGACGAACTGCGCGCCCAGCGCGAGGTCCCGCACACCGATCGCCCGCGCCGCCGCGCCGAGCATCTCCTCCCCGCGCGCCAGGGTGCGCGCCTTCAGCTCGGCCTGGGCGCCCAGCGGACCCCTGCGCGGCAGGGGCGATTCGAACAGCAGGTCGCCGGCCTCGACATAGGCGAGCCCCGGAGAGGCGGCGCGCAGCTTCTTCAGCTCGGCCGCCGTGCGAGGCAGGCCGCCCCGCTGATCCGGTGAGCAGCCGCACGGCACGATCTGGCCCGCCGTGCTCGCCTTGAACACCAGTGTGCCGCTCACCGCGGCGGCCGCGGCCGCGGCCGGCTTGGCCTGCGCCGCCGGTGGCGCTTCTTCCCGCGCGCCAGCCGCCGGGGGCGCCTGCCTGCATCCCACCGCGAGCGCGAGGAGGCAGGCGGCGACGGCGGCAAGTCGAGGTCGAGGTCGCATGTGCGCGCAACAGGCGCCCGTATTCTTAGCCGCTCTTCGCCCTGGCTGCATCTCGTCAGCCGCGGCCGGCAAACAGCTTTACAGGGAGCGCGGGAGATCAGGGAGCGCGGGAGGATTTCTCCCTGTGAAGCTTTTTGGCGGAATCGGCGTATACATCGCCGCCCGTGTCCGTCGGCGCCCTCAACCAGGACTCTCCCTTCGGCGCCAGGTTCGCGCGCGATGCGTCCCAGCGGACCGGCGCGGGCGGCGCCGTGCGACCGGTCAAGCTGGGGCCTCTCACGCTGCCGAACCGCTATTTCCTCGCGCCCCTCGCGGGCGTGTCGGACTGGCCCTTCCGCCTGCTGTGCCGGGAGATGGGCGCCTCGATCGCGCACACCGAGATGATCTCCAGCCATGGGCTGGTGCACGGCGGCGACCAGACGCTCAGCTACCTCGAGCGTCCGCCGGACGAGCGGCCGTTCGCCATCCAGGTGTTCGGCCACATCGCGGAGGTACTCGCCGAGGGCGCCCGCGTGGCGGTCGAGAAGTACGGGCCGATCGATGCGGTCGACATCAACATGGGCTGCCCGGTGAAGAAGGTCTGCTGCCACGGCGCCGGCGCCGCGATGCTGAAGGAGCCGTCGGTCGTGGAGCGCGCCGTCCGCAAGGTGGTGGACGCGGTCGCGCCGCTGCCCGTCACCGTCAAGCTGCGCGCGGGCTGGGACGAGGAGCACCGCAACGCACCGGAGATCGCCCAGGCCTGCGAGCAGGGCGGCGCGGTGGCGGTCGGCCTCCACCCCCGGACGCGCGCGCAGATGTACCGCGGGCGCGCCGACTGGGCGCTCATCGCCGCCACCAAGAAGGCGGTGAAGATCGGCGTGTGGGGCTCGGGCGACCTGTTCAGCGCGCACGACGCGCGGCGCATGCTCGAGGAGACTGGCGCCGACGCCGCCCGCATCGCCCGGGGCGCGTGCGGCTATCCGTGGATCTTCCGCGAGCTTCTCGCGCTCGAGCGCGGGGAGGAGCCGCCGGAGGTCACCGTCCAGGAGTGGCGCGCGATGATCCTGCGCCACGTCGATCTCGCCGTGCAGGAGAAGCAGGGCCGCTTCCGCGTGGTGCGTCCCGAAGGCGCCCCGCGGCCACGGCCGTACCGCGAGAACGGCGGTCATGCCCATTTCGAGCTGGGCGCCGATGAGGCCGAGCGCGCCGCGGTGCGCGAGCTGCGCAAGCACCTGCTCTGGTACACGCGCGGGCGCCGCGGGGGGCTGGCGTTCCGGCGACTTGCGCCCGACCTGCACACCGCCGGCGACGTGCGCCGCGCCCTCGACCGCTTCTTCCCCGAGGACGGATCCGTCCCGGCCGAAGTGCGCGACGAGCCCATCCAGGGCCCGCTGACCGCGGATGACTGACCCGGGCGGCGCCGAAAAAATAATTATTTTTTTTCGGGGCGGGCCGGCGCACGCCTGGCCGGCCGGGGCTCGCCGCTGCGCGCGCGCTCGCGTACCCTTCGCGCATGAAAAACCTCTTGCTGGCGGCTGCCGCGGCGGCGCTGTGCGCTTGCGACCGCGGCGGACAGCCCGCCTCGCAGCAGAAGCAGGACGGGTTCGGCGGAGCGGCCAGCCAGGTGGGCCGCCCCCAGGGGCGCGTCCCGGATCCGAAGTCGCCTCCCCAGGATCGCGGCTCGGCGGGCGGGAGCGTCGAGCTGCGCGGCGACGCGGCCCTGTACTACCTGTACCGACAGCACCTCACCAATGAGGGAACGGGGCCGCAGGGCCGCTACTATCTCTCCAAGGAAGGGCGCGTCTTCTACAAGGACGGCCAGGACCGGGAGCACACGGTGAACCCGCCCAGCGAAGGCCTGCGGGTTCCGCGCGCCGCCGCCGACCCCTACCGCGACGTCCGGGGCTACGCCGGGCAGCAAAACGGCCGCGACCTCCGCGGCCTGGCGGCGGACGATCAGAAATAGCGCTTTTCAGGGCGGACGTCCTGGATGCGCGGTAGGCTGCTGCGCCTCCGGAGGTCCCCGACTTGGCCGTGACCCAGCCCGCCGCCGACATCCGCCTGCTCAATGAGCGCATCCAGCAGGAATCGGGGTTCGTCGATCAGCTCCTCGGCCAGGCCGGACAGGTGGTGGTCGGCCAGCGCACGATGATCGAGCGGCTGCTGGTGGGGCTCATCACCGGCGGCCACGTGCTGCTCGAGGGCGTGCCGGGCCTGGCGAAAACGCTCACCGTCAAGACCCTTTCGGACTGCCTGCGCCTCTCCTTCAAGCGGATCCAGTTCACGCCCGACCTGCTGCCGGCGGACCTGGTCGGCACCCAGATCTACCAACCGCAGACGCAGTCGTTCACGGTCAAGAAGGGCCCCCTGTTCGCGAACCTCATCCTCGCGGACGAGATCAACCGCGCGCCGGCCAAGGTGCAGAGCGCGCTGCTCGAGTCGATGCAGGAGAAGCAGGTCACCATCGGCGACCAGACCTTCCCGCTGCCGCGCCCGTTCCTGGTGATGGCGACCGAGAACCCCATCGAGCAGGAAGGCACCTACCCGCTGCCCGAGGCGCAGGTCGATCGGTTCATGCTCAAGGTGAAGGTCGGTTACCCGAGCCGCGCCGAGGAGCTGCAGATCATGGAGCGCGTGGCGGGCAAGCCGCCCGTGCAGCTCGAGCCGGTGGTCGGCCCGGAGGAGCTGGAGCGCGCGCAGCAGACGGTCGCCGAAGTCTATATCGATGCCAAGGTGAAGGAGTACATCGTCAACGTGGTGTTCGCGACGCGCGAGCCGGCCGAGAGCGGCCTCAAGGAGCTGGCCGGGTACATCGAGTACGGCGCCTCGCCCCGCGCGACCATCTACCTGAACCTGGCGGCGCGCGCCCACGCCTTCCTTCGCCACCGAGGGTTCGTCACGCCCGAGGACGTGAAGGCGATCGCGTACGACGTGCTGCGCCACCGCGTCTCGCTCACCTACGAGGCCGAGGCCGAGAACCTCACCTCGGAGAAGATCGTCCAGCGCATCCTGGAGAAGATCGAAGTCCCCTGATGGCCGCGCCCGCAGAGCTGATCCGGAAGATCCGGCGCATCGAGATCACCACCCGCAGGGCCGTCCTGGATACGCTCGCGGGCGGGTACCACTCGGTGTTCAAGGGTCGGGGGATGGCCTTCAGCGAGGTCCGGCCATACCAGCCCGGCGACGAGATCCGCGCCATCGACTGGAACGTCACCGCGCGCATCGGCGAGCCGTTCGTCAAGGTCTTCGTCGAGGAGCGGGAGCTGACCGCGTTGATCGCGGTCGACCGTAGCGCCTCGCAGGGAGTGGGGCTGTCGGCGCAGGCCAAGGCAGAAGTGGCCGCGGAGATCGCCGCCCTGCTCGTCTTCAGCGCGCTGGAGAATGGCGACCGGGCCGGGCTGCTGCTCTTCACCGATCGCGTCGAGCGCTTCGTCCCGCCGCGCCGCGGACGCAAGCACGGGCTGCGGCTCATCAGCGAGGCCCTAGCGTTCAAGCCTGGCGGCCGCGGAACCGACATCGCCCTGGCGCTGCGCGACGTGACGCGCTTCTTGCGCCGGCGCGCGGTGGTGTTCGTGGTGAGCGACTTCCTCGCCAGCGATTACGAGGCCGCGCTGGCGGTCTGCGCGCGCCGGCACGACGTGGTCCCCGTGGTGGTGAGCGACCCGGTCGAGGACGAGCTGCCGGCCGGCGCGCTCTCGGGCCTGTGGCCGGTGGCGGACTCGGAGACCGGCGCTACGGTGTGGGTCGACCTGTCCGACAAACGCACGCGCGCGGCCTACGCCGAGGCGGCGCGCGAGGCTCGGGAAAGGCGCGAGCGCATCTTCCGCAAGCTGTCCTTGGACGCGGTGCGGGTGCGGCCGGGAGACGACTACGTGGCGCCCTTGGCGGCGCTCTTCCGCGCCCGCGGGAGGCGGAGGTGATCGCGCTGCTGCTCGCGGCGGCCGCCGCCGCGCCGGCCGTGGATGCGCAGCCGAGGCCGGCGGCGCACCCGTTCGCGCTCTCGGCGCGGCCCGACAAGGCCGAGGTGACGCTCGGCGAGCCGTTCACGATCACCATCCGTATCGAGCACGCCGCGCTGGACGTGGTCGCGTTGCCCGAGCCGCTGCCGGTCGAGCCGCTCGCGCTCCGCGGAGCTCCCATCGCGGCCCGTGCGACGAACGGCGACCGCGCCGAGACGACGTTCACGGTGCCGCTCGTGGTCCTGAAATCGCTCGAGCCGCATCTCCCGGCGCTCGCGCTCGTCGTCGACGGGCCGGAGGGGGCGCGCCAGCTCACCGTCCCGGAGACCCCGATCCGGCTGCGCAGCCTGGTCGCGGAGGAGCGCGCTCCCAACCCGGAGCAAGCGCACCATGGGCCCAAGCCCCCGGTCCCCGTGCTGGTGCGCAGCTTTCTCTGGGCCTGGGTCCTGGGGGGGCTCCTGGTCCTGGTCGCGGGCATCCTCTTCCTGCGCGAGGCACGGCGCCGGCGGGCGCTCAGGCCCGCGCCGGTCCCGCCAGCCCCGACGCCCGAGGAGGAGGCGATGGCACGCCTCTTCGCGCTCAAGCAGCGGCGACCCTGGGACCGCGGCCAAGGCAGGGCAGCCGTGTTCGAGCTGTCCGAGATCGTGCGCGCCTACCTCGGACGCAGGCTGCGCTTCGACGCGCTCGACCTCACCAGCGAGGAGGTGCTCGCCGAGCTGCGCCGTCGCAGGCTCCTCGGCCTCGATCTGATGGAGGTGTCGGAAGAGCTGTCCTGGCAGGACCTGGTGAAATTCGCGCGCGCCGAGCCGAGCGCCTCGGACTGCGAGCGCGCGATCGACCGTGCCGCCTCGCTGGTGGACAGGACCAGGGCGCTGGTCGAGATGCCTGTCCGCGCCGCGGCGGCCGCGGGTGCGGCGTGATCGCCGCCGTGTTCGAGCGCGTCGCCTTCGCTCATCCCTGGGCGCTCCTGGCGCTGCTCTTCGTGCCCCCCGCGGTCTGGTTGCTCGCGCGCCGCCGGCAGCGGATGCCGCGGCTGGTGGTCCCCGCCGCTCCGATCGCGTTGGCCGCGTCGAGATGGGCGCGGCTGTGGTGGCTCCCCGGCGGCCTCGTCATCGCGGCGCTGGCGCTCACGGCGGTGGGGCTGTCCGGCCCGCGCCTGCGCGCCAGCCGCCGCATCGACCTGTCGGTGCAGGGGATCGACATCGTGGTCGCGTTGGATCTCTCCACCTCGATGCTGGCGGCGGACTTCCGCCCCAAGGACCGCATCTCCGTCGCCAAGGAGGTGCTCAAGAACTTCATCTCGTCGCGCCAGAACGACCGGATCGGCCTGGTGGTGTTCGCCGGCGAGGCCTACACCCAGTGCCCGCTGACCCTCGACTACCGCGTGCTGGAGGAGCTGCTCGAGCAGGTGAAGACCGGCGTCATCGTGGACGGCACCGCCATCGGGAACGCGCTGGCGACCGCGGTGAACCGCCTGCGCGAGTCCGACGCGAAGAGCAAGGTGGTCATCCTGCTCACCGACGGCGACAACAACGCCGGCAACATCTCTCCCCTGCAAGCCGCGCAGATCGCCAAGGACATCGGCATCAAGGTGTTCACCATCCTGATCGGGAGGGGGGGCCGGGTCCCGTATCCGACCGGCACCGATCTGTTCGGGCGCACGCTGTACGAGCAGGTCGAGATCGACGTGAACCCCGAGCTCTTGCAGCAGATCGCGAAGTCCACCGGCGGCACCGCCTACCAGGCCACCGATCGCGAGTCGCTCGAGCGCGGCCTCTCCCAGGTCCTGGACAGCCTGGAGAAGTCGAAGATCTACGAGGCGGGCGGCTCCGCGCAATACGAGGAGTGGTACGGGCGGATGTTCCTGCCCGCCGCCCTGCTCGGGCTGTTCGGCCTGGCTCTGCGCACCACGCGCCTCTCGGGGGCGCCATGACGGTCGCCGCCCTCTTCGCCGCCGCGCTGCAGACGACGCTGCTGGGCTTCCGGCTCCGCATCGTCGACCCGGTCTGGCTGTGGCTCGCACCGCTGGGGGTGGCGGCCGGCGCCGCGGCGGCCTTCTGCGTCTGGAGAAGGTGGCGTCGCGCGCGTTCCGCGGTGCCCGAGGCGCGGCGCGAGCAGGTCCTGCCCGGCGGCGGCGCATCGCAAGGCGTGCTCCGCGGCAGCCTGCTCGGCATGGGGCTGGCCCTGCTCGCGATCGCGGCGGCCGGGCCTCAATGCGGCGAGCGCACGGAGATCGTCAAGCGGAGCGGCATCGACCTGGTGGTGGCGCTGGATGCTTCGACGAGCATGCTGGCGCGGGACGTGAAACCGTCCCGGCTGGAGCGCGCCAAGGTGGAGGTCACGGCGCTGCTCGATCGGCTCCGCGGCGACCGCCTGGGGTTGGTCGTGTTCGCCGGCGAGGCATTCGTTCAATGTCCGCTCACCACCGACTACAGCGCCGCGAAGCTGTTCCTGCGCGCCGTCGATCCCGGCGCCATGCCCCAGCAGGGGACGGCGATCGCGGGCGCGCTGCGGGAAGCCCGGCGCGTGCTGGACGGCGGCGCCCGCGGCGCGGCGGGCAAGGCGGTGCTGCTCATCACCGACGGCGAGGACAACGAGGGCGCCGCGCTCCAGGCCGCCAAGGAGCTGGGCGATGCGGGCATCCACGTCTACGCGGTCGCGGTGGGGAACGAGGAAGGCGAGCCCATCCCGTTGGTCGACGCAAAGGGGAACGTGACCGGCTACAAGAAGGACCGGGACGGGAGGACCGTGCTGACGCGCACCGATCTCGCGGGGCTGCGCGAGCTGACGGCGCGCGCGGGAGGTAGGGTATTGACCGCGGGGGGCGCCGACCTGGGCGTCGCGGCCATAGTCGACGAGCTGGAGAAGCTGCAGAAGGGCGAGCTCGAGTCGCGGCTCGCCGTGCAGTACGACGACCGCTATCCGTACGTCGCCTGGCCGGCATTCGCGCTGCTCTGCGCGGCCGCCGCCCTGGGCGAAGGGCGGCTGCGCCGGAGGGCCGCATGATCGCGCTCCTCCTCGCCGCGCTGGTCGCCGAGACGACGGTGGCGCTCGAGCCCGGCGCGCGCCCCGCTCCGGGACCGTCGCTGCTCGACCGCGCCGGCCGCGCGCTGCGCAGGCTGGTGGAGAAGCCCGAGCCGAACGTCGCCGAAGGGAACGCGCGCGCCGCGGCAGGGGATGTCGAGGGCGCCCTGAAGGCGTACGAGAAGGCCGATGTGCCGGAGCACGGGCCGCGGGCCGCGGCGCTGGCGCACGACCGGGCCTCCGCCCTGCTCCGAGCTGGGGACGCCCAGCTCGCGCCGCAGGCCGTACAGGAGGCGAACCGGGGGTTGGCGGAAGGCGACGCGCCGCTCAAGGCCATCTCCGCGTACGACCTCGGCTACGCGCTGGAGCAGTCCGGCCGGCCCGACGAGGCGATCGCCGCGTATGCGCGGGCGCTGCAGCTCGACCCGGAGGATCGCGACGCCAAGGTGAACCTCGAGCTGCTGCTCCGCGGGGAGGAGCGGAAGCAGAAGCAGCCCCATCCGGGCGGCCAGCCGGAAAAGGAGAAGAAGCAGCCGCAGGCGGGGAAGGACGACAAGCAGAAGCAGCAAGGTCCGCAGGAACAGAAGGAGCAGCAGAACCAGGCCGGGCAGGACCAAAAAGGCACGAAGGACGGACAGCAGCAGCAGGCTGGACAGGAGCAGCAGCCGGGTCAGGCGCAGGAGCAGCCCCGACCGGACAAGCCGGGCGAGAAGAAAGAATTGCAAGCGGCGGGAAACCGTCCGATGGATCGGAGCGAGGCGCAGCGGCTGCTCGACGCGCTGAGGGCGGGCGAGAAGAACCTTCAGGTCTGGCGGTTCGGGAAGCAGAAGGCCAAGGAGCGGCGGACGGATGTCGAGAAGGATTGGTAGCGCGCTCGCGGCCGTGCTGGTCGCCTCCGCGGCGCTCGCCGCGGAGGAGGTGCAGGTGTCCGCTCGCGCCGACGCCGACGAGGTGGCGCTCGACGGCACGTTGAACCTCCAGATCACGGCGACCGTCTCGTCCAAGGGAGACCAGGCCGAGCTCACCTTGCCCGACCTCAAGGATTTCGACGTGGTCAGCCGGTCCCAGTCCGAGCAGGTCGCCTTCACCTTCCTGAACGGCGCGCCCACCTTCCGCCGCACCACGGTGACCACCGTGAAGCTCGCGCCGAGGCGCGAAGGGCAACTCGCCATCGAGCCCGCCCGGGTCATCTACAAGGGGCGGACGTACACCACCCAGCCGATCTCGATCCGCGCCCTCCCGCCCGGCCAGACGCCCGCGCCCAAGGCGCGCGCCCAGGCTACCCCGCCGCCCCCACTGCCCGACGCGTTCACCGAGGACGGCGCTCTCGACCCCTTCCAGGACGTCCACCCGCAGAGCCGGGACCTGGTGCTGCGCGCGAGCGTCGATCGCGAGCGGCCCTTCGTCGGCCAACAGATTTCGTACTCGCTGTACCTGCTCGCGCGCGTCAACGTGAGCGGCATCGACAAGCTGCAGCTCCCCCGCCTGGACGGCTTCTGGAGCGAGGAGATCGAGGCCCCCCAGCAACTGGTCGGCGAGGCGCGCATCATCGACGGCGTCCCCTACCGCGCGTTCCTGCTGCGCAAGCGCGCGCTCTTCCCGCTCCGCCCGGGCAAGGTGCAGGTCGAGCCCGCCGAGGTCGAGGTGATGACCGGCTTCGGGATGCTCTTCTCCCGCAGCTCGACCCGGCGCGCCTCGCAGCCGATCACCCTGGACGTGCAGCCCCTGCCCGAGGCACGCAAACCCGCCGGGTTCGACGCGGGCAACGTGGGGAGCTGGACGCTCACCGCTTCGGTGGATCCGGTGGCGGTGGCCGTCGGGCAGCCGGTCACCCTCAAGCTGGTCGCGCAGGGCCGCGGCAACGTGCGCAACCTCGCACTGCCCAAGCTCGGCCAGATCCCTGGCCTGCGCGCGTACGACGCGACCAGCAACGACAAGGAGGCGATCGAGCAGGGCCAGGTGACCGGGACGCGCACCGTCGAGCAGCTCCTGGTGCCCGAGCGCACCGGCGCGCTGGAGATCCCGTCCCTCTCCATGGACGTGTTCGACCCCGCGCAGAAGGCCTATCGCGCCGTGCGCACCGACCCCATCCGGCTGGAGGTGCACGCCGCGCCCGCGAACGCATCGGTCGGCTCGCAGGTGCCCGCGCAAAACCTCCTCGCCGCGGGAGGGCTGCGCCCGATCCGGCTGCGGATGACGCGCGCCTCGATCGAGCCGCCGCCCTGGACTCGCGGCTGGTTCTGGCCGCTGCTCGCCGCGGGTCCGGTGGCGGTCGCGCTGGTCGCCGGCGCCGGCCGGCTGCGCCGCGTGCTGGCGCGGGATCCGGCGGAGGAACGGGTGAAGAAGGCGCGCAGCGCGGCACGTGCGCGTCTGCGCGGCGCGGAGTCGCTGCTCGAGGAGCAGCGACTCGGGAACGGGTCCGCGTCCGACTTCCACGCCGAGGTGGCCCGTGCGCTCACCGGGTACCTCGCCGACAAGCAGGGCATCGCGGCCGCGGGGCTCACGCGCGAAGAGCTGGGGCGGGCGCTCCTGGACCGCGGTCATCCGCCCGGGACGGTGCGCGCGGTGCTCGGAGTGCTGGACGAATGCGACCGCGCCCGCTTCGCCCCGGGCGGCTCCGATCTGGCCTCGCAGGAGGCGCGGCTCGAGCGCGCCGGACGGCTGATCGGCGAGCTCGAGAAGGTGCGGAGGAGCGCATGAGGCGCCTCGCGCTCGCCGCCCTCTGCGCCGCGTCGGCCGCGCGGGCCGGCGTCTCCGTCCCCCCGGAGGCGCGCGGGAATGCGCTCTTCGACCAGGCCAACGCGGCGTATCTGTCCGGGGACAATTCCCGGGCGGTCGCCGGATACGAGGCGCTCCTCGAGGAAGGCCTGGTCAGTCCCGAGCTGGAGACCAACCTCGGCGCCGCGTACCTGCGCCAGGGCAAGCGCGGGCCGGCGGCGCTGCACCTCGAGCGGGCGCTGTTCCTGGATCCGTCGGACGACGACGCCCGCGCCGATCTCCTCGAGGTCCGGCGGGGCAACGTCGACAAGCTCGAGGGCGAGGCGGAGAACGGCGGCGCGGAAGCGATCTCGCGCGTGCTCGCCCCGCTGCCCGGCCGCCCCGCCGCGGTGGCGCTGGTCGCGCTGTGGACGGCCGGGTGGGGCTTGCTCACCGCGAACTTTCTCCGCCGGCGCGCGGCGCTGGGGACTTCGGCGGCCGCCTGCTTCATCCTGGCGGGAGCCGCTGCGCTGGTCACGGCAGGCTCGGCGGCCGCGCATCGCCTGACGCTCCGGCGCGCCGTGGTGGTGGCGCAGGCAGCCCCGGCGCGCGAAGGCCCGAGCGACCGCGCCGCCAGCCACTTCGAGGTGCACGAGGGCACCGCACTACGGATCGAGGACGAGGACCACGGCTTCCGCCGCGTGAAGCTCGCCAACGGCCTGACCGGCTGGGTCCCCTCTGCCGCGGTCGAGCCGGTCGTCCCGGCAGGGTGGTCGAATCAGCACCGGTTGTAGTCCCGAACCCTACACCGGGCGCATCAGGCGCGAGAACCGGGCCTCGGTCTCGGCGATGAGCGTCGCCGCCCGGGCGAGAGCCCGCTCGGCGCGCGCGGAGAGCTGGATCGCGCGCTGGAGCTTCTTCTCGATCTCCTTGCGCACGAGCCGCCTGCGAGGCATGCCTCCCACTGTAGGCCGGCGGCGGGGACCGGCAAGAAAAGGACCGGAGGACGAAGATGTTCGCACTGCTGCTGCTGCTCGCCGCCGCCCCGGCGGAACGGGCCAAGGACGTGGCCGCGCGGCTGCCGATCGCGCGCGACGCCATGCGCGAGGTCCACCTCGCCGCCGCCGCGATCGGAGACCCGCCCCTGCGCGCCGCGGCGGAGGCGATGGTGATGGCGCCGTGGCTTCCCCGCGAGTCGTACGCGGTCGCCCATCCCGCCGAGGCGGAGCGGATGCTGCGCGAAGCCGGGCTGCTCGACGGACGCCTGCAGCTTCCGCCGGAGCGGGGCTCGTTCCAGGCGGCGTGCGGGGGTGACCACCACCCCTACCCCGGCGGGCTTGCGGTGCATGCGTGGGCGGAGCTGCTCCACGCCCGGGGCCTCGCACAGACCTACCAGCGGGTCTACGGCCTGAAGCTGCGCGACGACTGGCTGGTTGCGGCCGCCCTGTGGCACGACGCGATCAAGGCGGCGAGCCTTCCGTGGCGCGAGGACGCGACCTGCGGACCCGAGCCTCGCATCGCGGGAACCGGCGCCCACCACGTGCTCGGCATCGCGGCGGCGATGGTGAGACGCCTGCCGGAAGGGCTGGTGCTGACGATCGCCAGCACCGAGGCGCCCGTGTTCGGGGACGGCGCCAAGCAGGTCTGCGGCTGGCTGCGGGCGGCGTCGATCGTGGCGAACGGGAAGCCGCTCCAAGGACAGTGCCCCGCGAACGCGCCCCCCGAGGCGTACGCGATGAACACCGTCGATTCGGACTCCCCCCTCACCACGAGCGCAGCGAGCTGGTACGCGGAGCGCGCCCCCAAGGGTTGGGAGCGCTTCGAGGCGATGATCCAGGACGGCAATGACGTCGCCGCCTGGGCACGCGCCGTCCGCTACTGACGGTCGCCCGCGGCGAGCTGCCCGCGCAGGCGCGGCAGGTCGGCCGGATCGGCGTAGGCCTGCGCTTCGCGGAACGCGAGCGTCAGCCGTCCCTCGCGCTCGAGGAAGCGCAGGTACTGCGAGAGGGCGGCCGGGTCGCGGTACCCGCAGCCGAACGCGCCGCTCCAGGTGGCGATCGCCTCCGGCGCGCGGCCCAGCTCGGCGAGGAGCTGCGCCGCTTCCACGCGCAGCGCGGAGGCACAGGGTGCGCCGTGCAGCCGGGCGGCGATGCGCCGCACCGCCTCCTCCCGTTTCCCGGCCTGCTGGAGGATGCGGACCTCGTCGAGCAGGTGCCCCGGGTCGTCGGGCGCGAGCGAGCCTGCCTCGGCGAAGTACGCCGCGCTCTCGACGGCGCGCCCCGAGGCGCGCAGTCGCCGCCCCACCTCGACGAAGAACCGCGCGGCCGCCGCCTTGCCCTGCACGTCATCGGGGCCGAAAAAAGAATTATTTTTTTGGGGGCGCAAGCGCTGTCCGTGCCCGGCGGCGAGCTTCTCCAGCGGCTCGGCGCACTCGCTCTCCGGCTGCTCCGGCGGCCGCCACTCGGCCGCGGCGAGCGCCGCCTCGTCGCCGACCAGCGCCCAGAGCCGGACGCGCATCCAGCGGCCGTCGATCTTCCGCTGCGAGGCCAGCTCGAACCCGGTCCAGGACCCGACGCGCAGCGGGCGGCGGGGAAGGTCCTCCGCGTTGCGCACGTCCAGCAGCGAGAGGAGCGACGGCACCGCGGCCTCGAGCGGCGGCCGGTGCCCGAGCAGCGGCACTGCCGCGACGAGCAGGGAAGCGTCCCCGCAGGTGGCGCCGTACTCGGCGGCGGGCACGCGGTCCTGGACGCCGCGCCACTCCATCCAGGGCGGGCCCAGATCGATGGACCAGCCCAGGTCTTTCGACGCGTAAGGCTTGGCGGGGCGCCGGACCGGCGCCGCCCGCGCAGCCGGGTCGATGAGCTCGAAGCCTGCGAAGAGCGCGCGTGCCTCGTCCTGCAGTACCGCCCGATCCTTCGCCGCGCCCCAGGCGAGCAACTGGTAGAGCCAGCCGTGGCGGGCCAGGAACCAGCTTTCGTACACGACCTTGGCCCCCTGCACGGTGGCGGCGGCGACCGCGCGCGTTCCGGAGAGGCCGTGCAGATCGAGGGGCGAGGACGACAGCTCGACCGCACCCGACGCCTGCGCTTCGAGCTGCCGCTTCCAGGAAACGATCACGCCGTCGACGGCGAGGTCGGTGCCCGGTCGGGTGACATAGACGAGGAACGAGACGTCCGGGCGGGAGCGAGCGTACGCGAGCTTCGCCGAGGGATCGATGTGATCCGGATCCGTGCGGGACCACGCGGGGCCGGGGGACCGGAAGCGGAAGTTGTGCTCGGGCTTCTCGTCGGCCGCCGCCGCGGCGCCGCTGACCGGGGCCGGCGCCTTCCCGCGCGCGCATCCCGCGGATGCCGCGAGCAACGTGGCAGCGATGGCGACGGCGCGGAACAGGAGCACTCTGCCTCCATCGATCTGCCTATCAGCCGCGCCCGCCGGCCGGAAGGACGACGGGGTGGGCGCGGAGGCGCGGCAGGCGGCGGAGACCCACACCGTCCAACTCAGTCGCTGACCTTCACCCCCACCTTGGGGCAGTCCGCCGCGACCACGCAGCGCGAGCAGTGCGGCTTGCGCGCGATGCACGTCCGCCGCCCGTGCCAGATGAGCAGCTGGTGTGCCCTGCCCCACTGCTCGGGAGGAAGCAGCGCCGACAGCTCCGCCTCGACCTTGTCGGGGTCCTCCTGCCGGGTCAGCCCCAGGCGGCGCGAGACGCGGCCGACGTGGGTATCGACCGGGAACGCCGGCGTGCCGAAGGCGTGGTTCACCACTACACCGGCCGTCTTCCATCCCACGCCCGGCAACCGGTACAGCTCTTCCCGGGTGCGCGGCAGCTTGCCCCCGTGCTCGCGCGCGATGCGCTGCATGGCCGCGTGCAGGTTGCGCGCCTTGCCGCGGAACAGCCCGATGCGGCGGATCGCCTTCTCCAGCTCCGGCACCTTGGCGCGAGCGTAGTCCTCCGCGGTGCGGTACTTCGCAAACAGCTCCGGCGTCACCGTGTTCACCACCGCGTCGGTCGCCTGCGCCGAGAGCATCACCGCCACCAGGAGCTGCAGCTCGTCCTCGTACTCGAGCGCGATGCGCGCCTCCGGCATGGCGGTGTCGAGCTTCGCGACGATGCGCCGGGCCCGCGCGCTTTTCGCTTCCTTCGTTTCGCGAGGCATGCTTTCACCCTACCGCATGGACCTCCTCGATCTGCGCAGCGACACCGTCACGCGGCCGACGCCCGGCATGCGGAAGGCGATGGCCGAGGCCGAGGTCGGCGACGACGTGTACGGCGAGGACCCGACCGTCAACCGACTCCAGGAAAGCGTCGCCGCGATGCTCGGGAAGGAGTGCGCCCTGTGGGTCCCGACCGGGACGATGGCGAATCAGATCGCCGTCGGCTCGCTGGTGTCGCAGGGCGACGAGATCGTCTGCGAGCGCGGCAGCCACCTGGTGAACTACGAGGGCGCGGCGGCGCCGGCGTTGTGGGGAGCGCAGACGCTGGTGATCGACGGCCCGCGCGGCATCTTCGACGCGGAGGCGCTGCGCGCGGTGCTCCGGCGCTCCAGCGATGTGCACGCGCCGCTGCAGAGGGCAGTGGCGCTGGAGAACACGCACAACCGCGGCGGCGGCTCGGTCTGGCCGATCGCGACCATGCGCGCGGTTGCGCAGGTGGCGCGCGAGGCCGGCCTCGCCGTGCACCTGGACGGCGCGAGGCTCTGGAACGCGCACGTCGCCTCGGGCGTGAAGCTGTCCGAGTACGCCGCCTGCGCCGACACGGTGAGCGTCGCACTGAGCAAGGGACTGGGCGCCCCGGCCGGCTCGCTGGTGGCCGCTGCACGCGCGCGGTTGCCCCTGCTGCAGCGCCTGCGCAAGCGGCTCGGGGGCGGGATGCGTCAGGTCGGCATCCTCGCGGCGGCGGGGCTCTATGCGCTCGACCACCACCTCCAGCGGCTCGACGAGGACCACCGCTGCGCCAAGGCGATCGCCGAGGGCGTGCAGGGCATCCCTGGCTTGCGCTGCGCGATGCCGGAAACGAACCTGCTCTTCGTCGACGTGGACCTGCCGGCGGGCGCGGTCGCGTTCGCCGCGGCCTGCAAGGCGGAAGGCGTGCTCTGCAACGCGGAGGGCGGGAAGAGCCGCGTTCGCCTCGTCACCCACCTCGACGTACCTCTGTCGCGGGCGGGCGAAGCGATCGCGCGCCTGAAACGGGCCGCCTCGCGCTGATCGGCTACACTGGCCGGGATGTCCGAAGCGCTCGCCGAGCATCCCGCTCCGCCGCCGCCGCGCTTCGTCGCGGACCTCGACACGCTCATCCGCGCCCGGTACCCGCTCATCTACCTCGTGACCTGGGAGGAGCAGCGCCTCGACGGTATCCTGCAGGACCTGGCGGCGCAGCACGGGAAGGTGCTGTTCGGGTGGTCGGTGACGCGCGGCCTGCGCCGCATCGGCGGGGCGCGAACGGTCCCGCACCTCGACCCGCAGAAGAGCCCGGTGGAGATGCTCGCCACCCTCGGCAAGCTTGGTGAGCCGTCGCTGGTGGTGCTCAAGGACTTCCACCCGTTCCTGAGCGAGCCACAAGTCGTGCGCGCGCTTCGCGAGCTGGCGCACGACCTCAAGTCCACCTATACGACGGTGATCCTCCTCTCCCCGGTCCTGCAGATCCCGGTCGAGCTGGAGAAGGAGCTCTCGGTCCTCGACGTCCCGCTGCCCGGCTTCCGCGAGCTCTACCAGCTGCTGCGCGAGATCGTCACCGTGGTGCGGCAAGGCAACCAGGCGACCATCGATCTCTCGCGCGAGCAGGCCGAGCAGCTGATCAAGGCGGCGCAGGGGCTGACCCTGTCGGAGGCGGAGAACGCCTTCGCCAAGGCCATCGCGACCGACGGCAGGCTGAGCGGGAACGACGTCCGGCTGGTCCTCGAGGAGAAGCGGCAGGTCATCCGCAAGAGCGGCCTGCTCGAGTTCGTCAGCGTGGACGAGGACCTGGGCAACGTCGGCGGCGTGGACACGCTCAAGCAGTGGCTGGGGAATCGCGCGGCGGCCTTCGGCGAGCCCGCGCGCAAGTTCGGGCTGCCCGCGCCCAAGGGACTCCTGCTGCTCGGCGTGCAAGGGTGCGGGAAGAGCCTCACCGCCAAGGCCATCGCCAACCAGTGGGCGCTGCCGCTCTTGCGCCTCGACATGGGGCGCATCTTCTCGAACTTCATCGGTAGCTCCGAGGAGAACCTGCGCAAGGCGATCCGGGTGGCGGAGAGCGTGGCGCCGGCCGTCCTGTGGGTGGACGAGATCGAGAAGGGCCTCTCCGGCACCGCCTCGTCGGGGCAGGTGGACGGCGGCGTCACCGCGCGCGTGTTCGGCGCGATGCTGACCTGGTTACAAGAAAAGACGGCGCCGGTGTTCGTGGTGGCGACCGCCAACAAGATCGAGGCGCTCCCGCCGGAGCTGCTCCGCAAGGGGCGCTTCGACGAGATCTTCTTCATCGACCTGCCAGCCAGCGCCGAGCGGCGGGAGATCTGGTCGATCCACCTCTCCCGGCGCAAGCGCGACCCCGCGCAGTTCGATCTCGCGGAGCTGGCGCAGATCTCGGAAGCGTACAGCGGCAGCGAGATCGAGCAGGCGGTCATCTCGGGCCTGCATTTCGCCTTCGCCGAGAGCGTGGAGCTCGCCCAGAAGCACGTCGTGCGGGCGGTGCAGGAGACCATTCCGCTGGCCACGACGATGGGTGAGGACATCGCGCGGCAGCGTGAGTGGGCCAAGACGCGCGCGCGGCCCGCCTCGGGGCGCGTCAAGCCGCCCAAGGTCGCCTGATGGCGGGTCGGTTCACCCGGTTCCTCCGGCTGGAGCGGCCTCACCAGCGCGGGGAGCAGCAGACTCCAGTGGCCAACGCGGAGCGGTTCGCTCCCGAGCAGCCGCGCGCGCCGGGGAGCGGGATCGAGACCGACGAGGAGCCGGCGGATGCGCAGCCGTTCCTGCGCTGCGCGCAATGCGAGATGGACAACACGAGGTTCGCTGAGCGGTGCGCGAACTGCGGCGCGGCGCTGCTGACGCCCGAGCAGCAGCTGTACAACCGGCAGCTCTGGCAGAAGAGGCGCGCCGAGGCGGCCGCGGAGCAAGAAGCGTTGCGCAAGATGCACCAGCCGCCTCCGCCGGCGGACACGGATGTGGCGCGGGACCGGCTGCGCGCGCAGGACCCGCGCTACGCGCTCGGCGAGGTCCTCGCACAGGAGGTGGCGGAGCGCGAAGAGTCTCGCCTGTCCTGGATGGGCGGCGGCATGGGCGGGATACCCTTCGGGGTGCGCGTCGTGATGGCAATGCCGCCGCGCTGGCGCTGGCGCGTGGGGGGCGCGATTGCGCTGTGGATGGGCGGCACCGGCCTCGCGGCGCTGCGCACGCACCACCCGACCCCGATCTGGCTGTTCTTCGGGACGCTGGCCGTTCTGCTCGCGCTGTTCACGCCCGCGCGGCCGCGCCGCTACTGGTGGTCGAGCGGCTGGTGGTAGGCGAGTGGCCACCGGGCCACTTTTCACGACCCGGCACTGCGATGAAGGCCGCGCGCCTTTCTGGCGAACGGGGTCGTGCGGGGCAATGCTGCGGTGCCGGCGGGGACCGCCGCCCAGGAAAGGAACGAGAGCGATGATCCGCACCCGGAGCGCCGCAGCCATCCTCGCCGCCGCACTTTTTCTGACCGGTGCCTCGGGGCTCGTCTACCAGGTCCTCTGGAGCCGCTACCTGGGGCTGCTCCTCGGTAGCTCGGCCATCGCCATCGTGGTGGTGCTCGCCGCCTTCATGGGTGGTCTCGCCATCGGCAGCTGGGGCTTCGGCAGGCTGGCCGACCGTCCCATCCGCCGCCTGACGCTCTACGGCTGGCTCGAGCTATCCATCGGTCTGTATTGCGGCCTCTATCCGCACATCCAGGCGGCGCTCTCGGGGCCGTATCTGCGGCTCGTGTCTCCGCTCTTTCTCGCCCATTCCGCCGGCTTCAGCGCCGTTCGGCTCCTGTTCGCGGCGCTTCTGCTGCTTCCGCCGACGATCCTCATGGGAGGAACGCTCCCCGCCGCCAGCCGGTTCCTGCTCGGGCTGGAGCCCGGCGTGCGCCGCGCGGTGGGGCGCCTCTACTGGGTGAACAGCGCCGGCGCCGTTTTCGGCACGCTGCTCGCGGGATTCTGGCTCATCCCCTGGTTGGGGCTCGACCTGTCCATGACGCTCGCCGCCGCGGTGAACGTCGCCGTCGGTCTCGCCGCCCTCGGACTGCGCAATCGCTTCGGCGAGGACGCCGGCGCGGTTCCCGCGAGCGATCCTGCCGAGCAGCCGCTCTCCGCCGGCACCGCCGCCCTGGCCACCTCGGCGGTGGCCATTTCCGGATTCGCCGCGCTCGCGCTGGAGGTGGCGTGGACGCGGCTGCTCGCGATGTCGCTGGGCGGCTCGACCTACGCGTTCACCATCATGCTGGCGACCTTCATCCTGGGCGTCGCGCTGGGCAGCCGCCTGATCGCCTCGCGCCGGTTCTCGGGCCACGATCCGGTCCTTCTCCTGGCCGGATCCCTCGTCGTCGTGGCGGGCACGCTCGCTCTGTGGATGCCCTTCGGAGAGAAGCTGCCCTACGCCTTCATGGCCGTGCGCGAGGTCATCCGCGCCACGCCGCGGGCATACCCCCTCTACCAGATCGTCTCGTTCCTGCTCTGCCTGGCGGTCATGATCGTTCCCACCACGGCGATGGGGGCGACGCTGCCGCTCGCATCCCGGATCGCCGCGCGCAGCACCGGTGCGCTGGGCAGCCGCATCGGTCTCACGTATGCCGCCAACACCCTTGGAACGCTGCTCGGCGCCCTGCTGGCCGGTCTCGTCTTCCTGCCGCGCCTCGGGCTGCAGGGAACGATGCGGCTCATCGTCGTCCTGTACGTGGCCGCGGGCGCCGTGGCGCTCCTCGGGTCCGACGATCGGCGCCGGCGCTCCGCCACGGCAATCGCGGCCGCGGCGGTGGTCGCCGCCGCGTGGACCTTGGCGGCACCAACGTGGCGGCCACAGCTGGTGGCGTCGGGAGCCTTCCGCGCCCGCGCCATGGACCTCGATTACGCCGACTTCGAGCAGCACGTCATGCAAACCCACGTCCTCTTCAACTCGGACGGCCCGCACGCGACGGTGACGGTGGTGGAGGGCGAGGGCCGCCGTACGCTGCTTCTCAACGGAAAGCCCGATGCCTCGACCGGGGTCGACATGCGCACCCAGGTCCTCGCCGGACATCTGCCGGCGCTTCTCTCGCCCACGGCGGCGCATCGCGCGCTGGTCGTCGGAGTGGGAAGCGGCACCTCGGTGGGAGCGCTGGCGATGCACCCCGGCATCGTCGTCGATGCCGTGGAGATCGAGCCCCAGGTGGTACGCGCCGCCCGCCACTGGTTCAAGGAAGCCAACCGCGGCGCCCTCGATCGCGCGAACGTGCGCGTGCACGTCGAAGATGCGAAGACGTTCCTGCTCCTCTCGACGGAGCCTTGCGATCTGATCGTCAGCGAACCCTCCAATCCGTGGCTCGCCGGCATCGGCGGTCTGTTCACCGAGGATTACTTCGAGCTCGCGCGTGCGCGGCTTCGCCCAGGTGGGCTGATGGCGCAATGGTTCCACACCTATGAGATGAGCGACGACAACGCGCGGCTGGTGCTGCGCACGTTCCGGAAGGTGTTTCCGCACACCACGGTCTGGCAGACGCTGCCCGACGACTTGCTCTTCATCGGCAGCGACCGCCCGCTACGGCTCGACGCGGTCGAGATGGAGAGGCGGATGTCGGTGCCAGAGGTGCGGGACAGCCTGGGGCGGCTCGGCATCAAGGACCCGGTGGCGCTGCTCGCGCACCAGATGCTCTCCGAAGGGACGGCGGCGCTCGGCGCGGGCGAAGGCCCGCTCAACACCGACCAGTTCCCCGCGCTCGAGTTCAACGCCCCGCTCGACTTCTTCCTGAGCTCCAATTCTCTCCTGTTGGGCAATCTCGACGAGCGGCGCCAGCTGGGGGACAAGAAGCTCCTCCTCAGCCAGTACCTCGCCGGACGGCCGCTGGATTCTGCCCGGGTGCTCGCGCTGGCCGAGACGCTCTCCTGGAACCAGCCCCTGAGCGAATCGCTCCTGCGCGCCGCCCACGCCCAGGAGCGCGGCGATTCGCGCGCGGCGCTGGCGCTCGCGCGGTCCCTGTTCCTGCATCGGCAGCCGCTCGAGGCGCGCGCCATCCTGGCGAGCGCGGCCGATCGCACCGACGAAGGGGCACTCCGGTTCCGTCTGGAGCTGGAGCTCGCCGCTTGCGCTGCGATGAAGTCTGCCTTCGTGCCTCGCACCGAATGCGACGGCGCGATCTCGCTGGCCCGGCGGCTGCTCGCGCTGCAAGGCGTGTCGCCAGGAGATCGGAGAGGCGACCTGGCCAACCTGGCCAAGGCCCAGCTCTGGGCGGGACGGCCGGCGGATGCGGCTGCCACCTTCGAGAAGGTGCTGAAGGACAAAGACGCTGGACCGAAGCTCCGCGCCGGTTGGCTGGCCGGTCAAGCGGCGGCGCTGATGGCGACAGGCGACGCGCAGCGCGCGGAATCGAGCGCGCGAGAGGCGCTCGCCCTGGAACCGCGGCAAGAAGCCGCGAGGCGGCTGCTGGCGGAGCTCAGCGACCCCTGACCAGGCGGACGCATTGCCAGCTGGTGGTCGTCGTCGCCCGTCTCGTTTCGAGACCCCCTCTCGTTTTCGGACGGGTCGGCGAGGTCGTCTCCCCTCGTCGCGCGCGCGGCACGCGGCTCGCAAAGGCACGCGCGCATGCCTGCCACGCTCCACTGCGCCGCGCTGCTCGGCGCGACGGCCCTGCCGGTCTCGGTGCAGGTCGACCTGGCGCTCGGGCTGCCCGGGTTCTTCCTGGTGGGCTTGCCGGACGCCGCGTGCATCGACGCCAGGGTCCGCGTCGGCACGGCGGTGCGCAACGGCGGTTGGGAGCTCCCGCACAAGCGCGTCACGGTGAACCTCGCGCCCGGGGACGTGCGCAAGGAAGGCGCGGGGTTCGATCTGGCCATCGCGCTCGGCGTGCTGGAAGCCTCGGGCCGCGTCGTGCCGTCCGCCGGGACCACTCTCGCGGTGGGAGAGCTGTCCCTGTCCGGGGACGTGCTCCCGGTGCGCGGCGTGCTCCCCATCGCGCTGCTCGCGCGCAAGATGGGCATCGACCGGGTCATCGTCCCGGAGCAGAACGGCCCGGAGGCGGCGCTCGCCCAGGACTTGCGCGTGCACGCCGTGCGCACCCTGCTCGAGGCGGCGCAGGTCTTCGCGGGAGAGCTCTCCCTGCCGCCCTCGCCAGCCTCGCCGCAGGCCGGCGCGGAGGCGGCGCTCGACCTGTCCGAGGTGCGGGGTCAAGGCAGCTGCAAGCGCGCGCTGGAGATCGCGGCGGCGGGCGGGCACAGCGCCCTCCTGGTGGGTCCCCCGGGCGCGGGCAAGACCATGCTGGCCCGCCGCGTCCCGGGGCTCCTGCCCGCTCCTACCTTCGAGGAGGCGGTCGAGGCCACCTCCATCTGGTCCATCGCCGGACGGCTGCGGACCGGGCAGGGCTTGTTGACGGAGCGGCCGTTCCGCGCGCCGCACCATACCATCTCGGTGGCGGGGCTCGTGGGGGGAGGATCGCCGCCTCGGCCCGGCGAGGTCTCGCTCGCCCATCGAGGAGTACTTTTCCTCGACGAGCTGCCCGAGTTCGGCCGCGCGGCGCTGGAGGCGCTGCGCCAGCCGCTCGAGGACGGCGAGGTGGCGGTGGTCCGGGCCCGCGGGGCGGCGCTGCTGCCGTCGCGGTTCATGCTGATTGCCGCCATGAACCCGTGCCCCTGCGGGTACGAGGGCCAGCCGCGCTGCCAGTGCCGCATCCCGACCAAGCAGCTCTACCGGCGGCGGGTCTCGGGTCCCATCCTCGACAGGCTCGACTTGCACGTCGAGGCGGGCGCGCTCAAGCCGGCCGAGCTGGCCGGCCTGCCGACCGGGCAGACCTCGGCACAGGTGCGGGAACGGGTGGAGAAGGCGCGCGCGCTTCAGTTGGAGCGCTTCCGCGGGCTTCCCGGCGTGTATGCCAACGCGCAGCTGCGGGGGCGGACCCTGCGCGAGTTGTGCCGGCCATCCAGCGAGGCGCGCGCCGCGCTGTCTGCGGCGATGGAGGACCTGCAGCTGTCGGCTCGAGCGCACGATCGCATCCTCAAGCTCGCCCGTACCAGCGCCGACCTCGACGATCATCCGCGCATCGAGAAGAGGCACGTGCTGGAAGCGGTGCAGTACCGCTGCCTGGACCGGCCGATCGAAGGACGCGAAGGGCCGGCGATCCCCAGCATCCATCGCGCGCGCGACGCGGCGTTGCAGGCAAGTTCCCCGGACGCGTCGTCCGGGGCCATTCCGGAGGGAACGTGAGCAAGGTGACGGAGAAGATGAAGGCCATCCTCGCGGCGATCGGCGCGATCGAAAAGCAATTCGGCAAGGGCGCCATCATGCGGCTGGGCGAGGACGACCGCGCCGCGCAGCCCATCGCGGTGATCGAGAGCGGCTCGCTCGGGCTCGACATCGCGCTGGGGTGCGGCGGGTACCCGCGCGGCCGGGTGGTCGAGATCTACGGGCCCGAATCGAGCGGCAAGACCACGCTTACGCTCCATGCCATCGCGCAGGTGCAGGCCCAGGGCGGCTGCGCCGCGTTCGTCGACGCCGAGCACGCGCTCGACGTGACTTACGCCCGCAAGCTCGGGGTGAAGATCGAGGAGCTGCTCATCTCGCAGCCCGATACCGGCGAGCAGGCGCTGGAGATCACCGAGACGCTGGTGCGCAGCGGCGCCGTCGACCTGGTGGTGATCGACTCGGTCGCCGCGCTGGTGCCCAAGGCGGAGATCGAGGGCGAGATGGGCGACCAGCACATGGGCCTGCAGGCGCGGCTCATGTCGCAAGCGCTGCGCAAGCTCACCGCGGTGGTGAGCCGCAACGGCGCGACGGTGGTCTTCATCAATCAGATCCGCATGAAGATCGGCGTCGTCTTCGGGTCTCCGGAGACCACCACCGGAGGGAACGCGCTCAAGTTCTACTCGTCGGTGCGCCTCGACATCCGCCGCATCGGCGCAGTCAAGGAAGGCGACCAGGTGATCGGCTCGCGTACGCGGGTGAAGGTGGTGAAGAACAAGCTCGCGCCGCCGTTCCGCGAGGCGGAGTTCGACATTCTCTACGGGGTGGGCATCTCGCGACCGCACGAGCTCCTGGACCTCGCCTGCGAGCGCGGGCTGGTCGAGAAGAGCGGGGCCTGGTTCACGCTCGGAGGGGAGCGGTTCGGGCCCGGGCGCGAGAAGGCGGCGGAGGCGCTGAAGCAGAACGGTGAGCTGGCCGCCGGGCTGGCGCGGGCCGTGCGCGACGCGGCGGGAGCAGCCGTGGCTCCGCCGGCGGCCCAGCTGGAAGCAGTTGCCTGAGCTTTTGGGAGTGACGGCGGAGTCGCTGCCCGGGGCGGAGGCGGGGGGCGTGGGGAGGGCAGCGTGCAGGGGAGCGGAGGCGGGCGGGGCTTGCCTCCGCTCCTCGAAGTGATGGCGGGCGGCGGGCGTTGGGGCGCGCCCGCGGCGAGGGCGCGGCGAGCGGAGCTGCGCGAGTCGGTGGTGCTGCTCCGCCTCGAGGATGCGTGCGAGCACGGGCTCGGATTCCTCCAAGTGGAGGTGTGGCGAAGGTCACGGCCGATTGAACACGGCTGCGCCCCAGGCGTTCACGACCACGCCGATGGTGGCGAGCAGCCAGAACAGGCCGTCGAGCACCCGTCCGGACAGGGCCAGCAGCACGATCAAGTATGGCGTGTAATCCAGCGAGAAGCGGAAGCCGAACTGCTGCCACCCGTTGTTCTGGTAGAGGAACCCCGGCAGCGCCACGGCCGCCGCCGTCATCCAGAGCGGGCGCCAGAGACGGGGACGCTCCCGCGGGAACAGGAGCAAGGCGAGCAGCGGAGTGGTCACCAACAGGCTCATCCCGTTCGGGTCGTACCCGAGCCGGAATGGCTGGAAGTCGAGCTTTGGCAAGAGCAGGAAAGCCGAGCGGACGTTCCGCGCCAGGTAGTGGAAGCTGAAGAGGCCGTGCGCGCGGATGTCCGGGTTGACGCGGTTCGCGTACAGATGCGAGTGGCCGAACTCGGCCGGGTTGCCGAACCGGACCTGGTTCATCCACAGGACGGGCGCGGCGAGAATCGCGATGGGCGCGGCGAACAGCGCCAGGCAGTGCAGGAGTTTCTTGCGGCGCTCGGGGTCTCCTATCGCCGCGCGCAGATTCGCCCGGTCGACCGGGCCTCCGCCCGCGACTGCTTCGAGCAGGAAGAAGACGGCCGAGAAGGCGATGGGAGTGCGGCACAGGCTGCCGCACGCGAGCGCCGCCCCAGCGAGCACTGGATGTTTCGCGCGCAGCGCCGCGTGCAGGTAGAGGAGCGTGAAGGTGACGCCGACCACCTCGGCGG
>DASQBG010000164.1:0-17094 GCA_035635335.1 Myxococcales bacterium
GATACCGCTTTCCCGGGCGAAGTTGCGCGAGAGCTGCACGAGCTTCTGCGCGCGCTTGTCGTTGGCCAGCGTGACCGGATCGACGGTGTGATCGACGGCGAGGAAGAAGCGCTCCTTGTCGTGGAGCTTGGGCCTGCCCAACAGGCCGTAGGTGCGCTCCATGCCGTTCCACGCCAGCTCGCTGGCGATGGTCCAGTCGACCGAGACCTGCAGGACGTCGCCCGCCTGCACCCAGGGCCGCGGCAGGTTGCGCGCGTGCGCGGCCAGGATCTTCTGGCTGAGGGTCATGGGATGGGCGGTCCGGTCCATGAGGCCGCTGTACATGGCTTCTTTCTCCCCGGCGCGCAACCAGCCGCCGCCGGATTCGGCGCCGCTCGCTTCTCAACGTCTGGATTTGTGCCACACTGCCGGCATGGGGACCTGGTTCGAGCGGCTCAGCTCCCTGGACTCGCTCTTCCTCGAGCTGGAGGACCGCACGGCCCACATGCACGTGGGGGCGGTCGCGGTCTTCGAAGGGAAGGCACCGCCCTACCGCGACGTCCTGCAGCTCGTCGAGGCCCGGCTCCACCAGGTGCCGCGCTACCGCCAGCGCGTGCAGTTCGTGCCCTTCAAGCAGGGCCGGCCTGTCTGGATCGACGAATCGCAGTTCGACCTCGAGTACCACGTGCGCCACACCGCGCTGCCCGCGCCGGGAGGCGACGAGGAGCTGAAGCGGCTCGCCGGGCGGCTCTTCTCGCAGGCGCTCGACCGGGACAAGCCGCTCTGGGAGCTGTGGCTCGTCGAAGGGTTGGGAGGAGACGGCTCCGCGGGCGACGGGCGGACGCCGAAGGCGGGAGCATCCGGTGACCGCTTCGCGATCATCTCCAAGACCCACCACTGCATGCTCGACGGCATCTCCGGCGTGGACCTCGCCACCGTGCTCCTGGACAGCGAGCCTTCGACCGAAGCCCCGGCCGCGCCCGCCGAGTGGAAGCCGCGCCCGGCGCCGAAGGCCTCCGAGCTCTTCGCCACCTCGCTCAAAGAGCAGATCACCAACCCCATCCAGGTGGTGCGCGAGGCGCTGCAGTCGAACAACGATGCCCGCAAGCTGCTGCGCGAGATCGCGGGCGGAGTGAAGCCGCTCCTGGGCCTGGCGGGCATGGGGATGGCGCCCGCCTCCGCGTTGAACCGTCCGATCGGGCCCCACCGCCGGTTCGAGATGTTCGACCTTCCCCTCCCCGAGATCCGCAAGATCCGCCGGGGGCTGCGGGGCACCCTCAACGACGTGATCCTCGCCGTCGTCGCCGGAGCGCTGCGGCGCTGGCTCGAAGCGAAAGGCGAATCGCTCGGACCCGACTTGCGCGCCCTGGTGCCGGTCAGCATGCGCGGCGCCCACGACCGCAACACCTTCGGGAACCAGGTCTCGGCGGTCTTCTGCCCGCTCCCGGTCGCCGAGGCGAACCCGGTGGAGCGGCTGCGCAAGGTGCGCGAGGCGATGAAGGGGATCAAGGAGGGCGGTCAGGCGGTCGCGGCCGCCGCGCTCGCCTCGCTGAGCGACTTCGCCCCGCCGACGCTCCTCGCCCAGGCGGCACGGCTGCAGGCGGTCACGCGCTTCTTCAACCTGGTGATCACCAACGTGCCCGGGCCGCAATTCCCGCTGTACCTGCTGGGCCGGCAGCTCCTTGGGTGCTATCCGCAGGTCCCGCTCGCCGCGCAGCAGAGCATCGGCGTGGCGCTGCTCAGCTACCACGGGAACGTCTGCGTCGGGCTGCTCGCCGATCTCGACGTCCGGGACGTGGCCGCGCTCGGCGACGCGATGCGCGCGTCCCTGGACGAGCTGCTGGCGGCCACGGAAGCAGCGCCCGGTCCGGAGGCACCCCAGGCACCTGCGGTCTCGAGCCGCGAGCCCCGCGCCGCGGTCCGTGAAGCGATCCCTGCCGATCCCGCGCGCACACCGGGCATCTGATGCCGGTCGCCGAGCGCGCAGGGCACACGATCCACTACGAAGGGATCGGAGATCCGTCCGCCCCGCCGCTCCTGCTCATCATGGGGATGGGGCTCTCCTCGCGCGCGTGGGAGTCGCTGCCCGCGCGCCTGTCGGAGCGGTTCCGCGTGCTGGTGTTCGACAACCGCGGCACCGGACGTTCGGGGCGCAGGGGCTGGATGTACCGCATGCGCGATCTGGCCGACGACGCGGTCACCGTGCTCGATGCGGTCCAGGTGTCGCAGGCGAACGTGTTCGGCATCTCGATGGGCGGAATGATCGCGCAGGAGCTCGCCATCCGGCACCCGTACCGGGTGCGCCGCCTGGCCCTCGGCGCGACCTTCGCGAGCTGGCTGCGCGGAGACAAACCCTCGCTGCGCACCGCGTTCGACCTGCTCCTGCTCATCCTGCAGCGCCAGCGCGTCCCGGCCGAGCGGCTCGGCCGGCTGCTGGTCTCGCGCGAGTTCCACAAGGCGAATCCGACCCGCGCCCTGGAGTGGATCGCGCGCTCCGGGCGGGCGGAGGTCCGCTGCGCCGCCGCGCAGGTCGCCGCCATCCTGGGCCACGCCACGCTGCGCAGGCTGGAGCAGATCCGGGCGCCCACCCTGGTCATCACCGGCGACGCCGATCGGCTCGTCCCGCCGCGCAATTCCGAGGTGCTGGCCGCAGGCATCCCCGACGCGCGGCTGCGGGTCCTGCGCGGCGCGGGTCACGTCTTTCCGCTCGAGCGCGAGGAGGAGACCGTGCGCGCGCTCACCGAGCACTTCCTCGCCCAGTAATGGCTATCTTCGCCCCGGAGGTCCCCCATGGACGGGCGCTACGCCGATCGAGCCGAGGCCGGGCGCGTGCTCGCCGAGAAGCTCAAGTCCCTGGCGGGGAGGCCGGACCTGGTAGTGCTCGCGCTCCCTCGAGGCGGGGTACCGGTCGGCTACGAGATCGCGCGGCGGCTGGGGGCGCCCCTGGACGTTTTCGTGGTGCGGAAGCTCGGCGTCCCCGGGCACGAGGAGCTGGCGATGGGCGCGCTCGCCTCGGGCGGGGTGCGCGTCCTCAACGAGGACCTGATCGGCGAGCTGGGCATCCCAGACCAGGTCATCGAGGCCGCGACCCTCCGCGAGCAGAACGAGCTGGAACGGCGCGAGCGGGCCTACCGGGGCACGCGCCCCGCGCCGGACCTGCGCGGCAAGACCGTGGTGCTGGTCGACGACGGCCTGGCCACGGGGAACACCATGCGCGCCGCGGTGGAAGCCGTCCGGGCGCAGCATCCGGCCCGGGTCATCGTGGCGGTCCCCGTCGCCGCCCGCGCGAGCTGCGAGGAGCTGGCCGAGGTCGCGGACGAGGTGGTCTGCGGGCGCACGCCGGAGCCCTTCCGCGCGGTCGGGCTCTGGTACGACAACTTCGAGCAGACCACCGACGCCGACGTCGGGGCGATCCTCTCGCAAGCGCAGGACCGTGCGGACGCCGCGCAGGCCGCCTCCACCAGCGAAGGCGTGACGGTCCGCATCGACGCCGGCGGCGTCCAGCTGGAAGGCGACCTTGCGCTCCCTTCCGGCGCCCGAGGCGTGGTCGTGTTCGCGCACGGGAGCGGGTCGAGCCGCTTCAGCCCCCGCAACCGCGCGGTGGCCGCGGCGCTGCGCGCGTCCGGGCTCGGGACGCTGCTCGTCGACCTGCTCACGCGCGACGAAGAGCGGGTCGACGCGCGAACCGGGCACCTCCGGTTCGACATCCGGCTGCTCGCGACGCGCCTGGTCGCTTGCATCGACTGGCTCGCGGGGAGAGCGCGCACCTCGGACCTCCGCATCGGCTGCTTCGGAGCGTCGACCGGCGCCGCGGCGGCACTGGTCGCCGCCGCCGCCCGCCCGACGTCGGTGGCCGCGGTCGTATCGCGCGGAGGCCGTCCCGACCTGGCCGGTCCCGCGCTCTCGCAAGTACGGGCGCCGACGCTCTTGATCGTGGGCGGCGATGATCCGGAAGTGCTGGAGCTGAACCGGCAGGCGCTCCAGAAGCTGCAGGGAGAGAAGGCGCTCGTGGTGATCCCCGGCGCTACCCACCTCTTCGAGGAACCCGGCACCCTCGAACAGGTGGCCGATCTGGCACGGCGCTGGTTCCTGCGGTGGCTGGCCGCCGAAGCGCTTCCCTCCGCTGCGCCGCCGATCTAGGGTTCGCCGCCATGGCGAATCCGACCCAGCAGGACAAGGCCGCTCCGGTAGACGACGGCACCCTCCAGAAGGCGCTCGCGGAGTACGAGAAGAACCAGCGCACCTACCTGGAAGAGCTGAAGAAGCTGGTGCGCATCCCCAGCGTCTCCTTCGAAGGTTTCGACAAGCAACAGGTCCGTAAGAGTGGCGAGGCCACCTGCGACCTGTTGCGCCGCATCGGCCTGGACAACGTGCAGCTCCTGGAGATGCCGGGCGCGCACCCCTACGCCTACGGCGAGTGGCTGAAGGCGCCGGGGCGGCCGACCCTGCTCCTCTACGCGCACCACGACGTCCAGCCCGCCGGTGACGAGGAGAAGTGGGCCACCAAGCCGTTCGAGCCGGTGGAGAAGGACGGGCGCTTGTGGGGACGCGGCGCCGCCGACGACAAGGCCGGCATCCTCGTCCACGTCGCGGCCATCCAGTCCTGGCTGAAGACGGCCGGGTCGCTCCCGGTCAACGTGAAGATCCTCATCGAGGGCGAAGAGGAGGCCGGGTCGGGGTCCCTCGGCGACTTCCTCCGCAAGCACCGGAAGATGCTCCAGGCCGACGCCATCGTGCTCACCGACACGGGCAACTTCGAGACCGGCCTGCCCAGCATCACCACGGCGCTGCGCGGGATCGTGGTCGTGAACGTCGAGGTCAGCGCGCTCAAGCAGCCCGTGCACAGCGGCATGTGGGGCGGCCCGGTGCCCGACGCGGCCATGGCGCTCTCGAAGATCCTCGCCCGCCTGGTGAAGGACGACGGGTCGATCGCCATCCCCGGCATCTACGACAAGGTGAAGCCGCTCACCGACGAGGAGCGCAAGAGCATCGCCGCGCTGCCTTCCGACGAGAAGCTCTTCCGGAAGCAGGCCGGCATGCACGAGGGGGTGCAGCTCCTCGGCGGCCGGCACCCGTGGGAGATGAACTGGCGGCAGCCCTCCCTGGCCGTGAACGCCATCCAGGCCAGCTCGCGCAAGGACGCGCGCAACATCATCGTGGACAGCGCCTGGGCCCGGGTGGGCCTCCGCACCGTGCCCGACATGGATCCGAAGGACGTCGAGAAGCGCCTGACCGAGGCGCTGACCAGGGATCCTCCCTGGGGCGTCAAGGTCCAGGTCCACAAGGAAGGCGCGGGGAGCTGGTGGTACACGAGCACCGAGGCGCCGGCGTTCAAGGCGGCGTTCAAGGCGCTGCGCGACGGCTACGGCGCCGAGCCGGTGACCATCGGCTGCGGCGGGTCCATCCCCTTCGTCGACCCCTTCAGCAAGGAGCTGGGCGGCGTGCCCGCGCTCCTCATCGGGGTCGAGGATCCGTACACGAACGCGCACTCCGAGAACGAGAGCCTGCACCTGGGCGACTTCGTGAAGGCCACCAGGAGCGCGATCCGCCTCTACGCCGAGCTGGTCCGGGTCGGCGCCTCGAAGCAAGCCCCTTAGCGATACACGCGAACCAGCTCTCCCTTGCGCCCCGCCTCGCGGAGCGGCGTGCCGGCGTGCGCCAGGCGCGCGGCCGCGGGCCCGACGAAGTAGATGGTGCCTTTGACCGGCGAGCTGCGGCGGAAGCGCGACTTCAACGCCTCCTGCAGCTCGCGCACCGCGTGCCGGAAGCGGGACGGCTTCCCGCCGATGCGCGACTGATCGCCGCCCGTCTCGGTCTCCGCCCAGAAATACCCCGAGCGGAGCTGCCCCTCCTCGTCCAGCTGCGAGCGGAAGAAGTAGACGACGGGCGATTTGACCTCGTCGATCTTCCAGCGGCCGCGGTTCTGGCCGCGCTTGAGCGGATAGGCGATCACGTCGCCGGCCGCGAGATAATAGGCAGGCTCGACGAGCGGAGCGTCCTGATCGGCCAGGGGCGGGCGGTGCCGTGGATCGGTCAGCTCCGGCCACAGCTCGAGCCGCAGGCCCGAGAGGCGGCGGAACACGTCGCGCTCGTCCTCGGGCGCCATGAAGAACGGGATCTGGAGCGCCATATACGGCTTCTACAGCGCGTCCCAGTCGGTCGTGTCGTGAAAAAGCACAGCGCCGCCGAATACGGCGGCGGCTGCTTCAGCGCGCCTCGGTCGGGGGAAGGGGGGCCATCTCGCCGGCCAGCTCGAACAGACGGGCCACCTCGGCGTCGTCCAGCTCGAACGTTTGCTGCAGAGCCTTGAGGAGCTCCACCTCCGGGGGATGGGTCCGCCGGTCCGCCCACGCCACCGACGCGGCGAGCCCGAACGCCAGCTCGCGCGACGCCCGATCGGGCAGCCGCTCGGCGATCGAGCTCAGGATGGAGGAGAGATCTCCCACCTGGGCGACCTGCTGCGCGGCTCGGGAGATCGCCTGTCGCAGGTCGTTGGCGTGGATGCCGTGGAACTCGGGCCGCTCGAAGACACGGCGATAGATCTCCTCCACCTCGACCTTGGTGACGTCTCCGTCCGACCCGGCGGCGAGGATCATCGTCTCGAACAGCGCCGCCTGTCGCGTTTCGTCGGAGAAGTGGACGTGGCCGTTCTTACCCATGGCTGGCCTCCGCGACCACTCTGCCCCGTGGGCGCCGCTGCTGTCCACGGGCGGGCAGGCGCGCGCTACCGACATTCCCCCCGGGGCGCCGGAAGGCGCGCACTCAGGGCGCGTAACCGACCAGCGCGACGGTGATGTTGTCCACGCCGCCGTTCGCGTTGGCCTCGTCGATCAGCCGCGCGCAGGCCCTGGAAAGGTCTTTCTCCGCCCCGAGGATCTCGGCGATGCGCGCGTCGCTCACCATGCCGGTGAGCCCATCGCAACAGAGCAGACACACGTCGCCCGGCAACAGATCCACCTGGGTCACGTCGATCGGGGTCAGGTCGGCCATGCCCAGCGCCCGGGTGATGACGTTCTTGTGCTGGAAGCTGTCGATCTCGTGCTGGGCGAGCCGGCCCGTCTTGACCAGCTCGTTCAGCAGGGAATGGTCGCTGGTCGCCGGGTGCAGCTCGCCCCGCCGCCAGAAATAACCGCGGCTATCACCCACCCACCCGAAGTGCGCGGTGGCGCCGCGCACCAACAGGCCCACGAAGGTGGTCCCCAGGCCGCGGCGGGTGCCGCTGTCCGCCTCGCCAGCCTCGCGGATGCGCTGGTTGGCCCACTGCGCGGCGACGTTCAGGAGGTTGGTGGGCTCGTCCTTCTGACGGTCGTAACCGAACGGCCAGGTGGCGTCCGGATCCTCCGCGAGCTCGAAGAAACGGCGGACGGTCTCGACGCCGATGCCGCTCGCCACCTCGCCCGCCTGGTGCCCGCCCATCCCATCGCAGACCACTGCCAGCTGGAATTGCGGCAAGAGCAGCAGCGCGTCCTCGTTGTGGTCTCGCTTGCGCCCGACGTCGGTCGCGCCGGCGAATTCGAGCGGCATCGGGGGCGAGCATAGCCGAACACCCCGACGACACTGCACGGATCCGTCCGGTCACCGGAACCGGTGTTCAGATGGGCGGCGACGCAACGCGGCGCGTTGCGAGGCGCGGGGGTGAATCCATAGCTTCTTCCGGAACTTATACCCAGCGGAGGAGCGGCATGGCCAAGGCCACCGGCAAGCGGGGCCACAGGACGAAAGCGGACGAAGTGCTGTCGCGCAAGGCGACGCAGCACCACGACTTCGTCGGTCAGGCGGAGCCGGATCGCGAGCGGTCGCGCACCGTCGAGGAGGAGCGGATCCGGCGCGATCACGAGGAGCTGGAGAAGGAAGTCGTCCAGGAGATGGCGGAGCAGCTCGAGACGGTCTCCGGGGTGGCCCGGCCGCCCGGGGCCGAGTCCGCGCGAGGCCCGCAGGCGGGCGCGGAGCGCGCGCAGGAGCGGCCCCCCATCGAGATTCCGACGAGCTGGCGCGAAGGCATCGATCTGATCCGCCAGCGCGGACCCGAGCTGCTGGAGGCCCTGCGCGCGAAAGCGGAGCAGCGACTCGAGCAGATGCCGGCGCCCTTCAAGAGCGCCGTCCGTCTCACCGAGCGCGCCATGGGGATGGTCTTCTGGCCAGTGCGCGCCGGCGCGCACCTCGTCGGGCGCGTGCTGGAGACGCCCCTCGCGCTGGTGCGCATCGTGATCGCGCGCCGGACCGCGTAGCGGCCGCCGGATCCGGCGGCGCACACGCGGACGCGATGGGACACGTTCCAGGCAGGTGGAGTTGGGGCGGCCCCGAGGGGCTGCGGTCGCGCGCCGTCAGGTCGCTCGTGCGCGAGGTGCTGCGGCCCATCGCCGCCAGAGGGCGGAAGGCGCGCTCGCCTCTTCCCTCGGGACGTCGCCTGCTCCTCTTGCACCTCGACGGAGTGGGCCGCTCGCAGCTCGACGCGGCGCTGCGCGAGGGCTACGTCCCCAACGTGGCCCAGCTGCTCGACTCGGGGCGCTACGGGGTCTCGTCGTGCCGCGCGGGAGCGCCCACTTCGACTCCCGCGTTCCAGGCCGGCCTCTTGTACGGCTGCGAGGGCGACATCCCCGGATACACCTGGTACGACAAGCGCCGGCGCTGCGCGGTGCGGATGGACTCCTCCGAGGACGCCCGCAGGGTGGAGGAGGACCTGCACCGGCGCGGCGATCCCCTGCTTTCGGCCGGCTCGGTGTACTGCTCCATCTTTTCCGGCGGCGCGCCCCGGCGCTGGGCGCTGTCGGGCATCTTCGAGAAGCTCAGTCCGGAGGATTTCGGCTGGGACAAGGGCGCGCCCGCCGCTTCGCTGCTGCACGATCTCTCGGCGGCGGCGCTGGTACACGCCGCCACCGCGGGCCGCATCGGAGGAGCGCTGCTGGTGGACGTGGCGAGCGGGATCGTGGAGACGGCGCGCTGGGCCTCGCACGTCGGATCGCTGCAGCACGAGCCCCAGTTCCTCTTCCACCGCGTGCTGACCGAGTGCCTCTTCTCCGAGTTCGCCGCCAACGCCACCGTGGTCGACGTCGCGCGTGGGACCCCCATCGTCTATGCCTGCTTCATCGGCTACGACGAGTATGCCCACCGGCGCGGGCCCTACAGCCGGATGGCGATGCTCAAGCTGTTCGAGTTGGACCGCGCGCTGGGCCGGATCCTGGCGGCTGTCGACGCGGTCCCCGAGCTGAACTACGAGGTCTATCTCTTCAGCGATCACGGCCAGGCGGCCACCAGGCCGGCGGAGCAGATCGTCGGGGAGTCGCTCGGGGAGCACCTGCTGTCCGACACTCCCTCGCGCAGCGAGCACTTGCGGCCGGTGGCCTTCGGCGGCGCCGGCGGCGGGGATGCGGCGGCGGCCGCGGCGCATGCGCGCTGGCTGCGGGCGCTGGCGCGCAGCCTGCCCGGAGCGCTGGGGATGGCGGCGCTCGGCTGGGCCCGCCACACCGCCAAGGCGCTCGACGCGGCGCAGCCCGAAGGCGCCCGGGCCGACGGGCCGCTCCTCGTCGTTCCGGCGGGCGACATCGCCCACGTGTACTCGACGGAGGTGCCGGAACCCTGCCTGGAGCCGGAGCTTCGCAGGCGCCATCCCGGGTTCCTCGAGCGCTGCGCCAACAGCCCGGTGGTTGGCGTGGCGCTGGTGCGCGGCGCTCACGGCCCCGTCGCCCTGCGCAACGGCCGCCGGTTCGATCTGGACCGCGTTTCCGACGCGGCCGAGGTGTCCCGACTCATCGGCCACCCGCTGGCGGCGACGTACTGCAAGGACCTGCTCGGGCTGCGCAGCGCGGGCGACCTGATCTTGATCGGGGCCGGCGCCGGGCAGACCGTCGCCTACCCTTGGGAGTTCGGATCCCACGGCGGGCTGGCCGCCGACGAGTTGGAGACGTTCGTGGTCCATCCCGCGGAGCTGGGCGAGGCGCCCTTCGCGCAAGTCGTCCGGCCCCGCGACTTGCACGCCTTCTTCCGGGCGCGGACGCTCTTCGCCGAGCGCCGGGGAGAAGCGCGCCGAGCGGTCGTCCGGTAATGCCCATGAGAGTGGTGAGCTGGAACATCCACGGCGGCGTGGGACGCGACGGGCGGAGGGATCTGGGCCGCGTCGCGCGCGTGCTCGCCGACGCGCGCTGCGATGTGGCGGCGCTGCAGGAAGTGGGCGAGCCCCACCGCGCGCAGGACGGAGAAGACCGCACGCACGAGGTCGCCGACCACGCGGCGCACCTCGGGAAGCTGCTCGGCTGGTACGTCGCCTACGGCCCGACGCTGGTCCTGGCGGGGAGGCCGTACGGGAACGCCGTGCTCTCCCGGTACCCGATCGTGCGGGTGAAGAACTACGACCTGTCGGTGCGCGGGCGCGAGCCGCGCGGCTGCCTGCGCGCCGATCTGGAGATCGACGGCGGCGTCCTGCACCTCTTCAACCTGCACCTGGGACTCTCCGGAGGCGAGCGCAGGCGCCAGGCGGGCATGCTGCTCTCGGCCGACCTGCTGCGGGACGCCGCGCTCACCGCGCCGTTGGTGGTGTGCGGCGATTTCAACATGTGGTTCCCGGTACCGGGGCCGATCGCGCGTGTGCTCCGGCGCTCGTTGCGCGACGCGGCGTACCTGGCGGGCGCGCGGCGCGCCACCTGGCCGGCGCGCTGGCCGGTGCTCCGCCTGGATCGCGCGTACGTGGACGGTGGCATCGAGGTGCTCGCCTCCGGCGTCCTGGACGATGGCGAGGCGCGAAACGCGAGCGATCACCTGCCCCTGTGGCTCGACCTCCTCCCGCGCCAGCCCGCGTTCGCTTCCGCACGGCAGGCGGCCGTCCCGGCGCAGTAGCGGCGGGCGGACGCGGTGCCTAGGTTGCCCGACAGGCGCGGGCTGAGATCCGTTCGGCACCATCCTCGCGCCGTCGGAGGGTTCCCAATGATCGATGTGGAGAAGTCGGGAAACGGTTTCGGCGCCGGCATGCTGGGCGACCTCAGCGCGCAGGACGCGCAGCGCATCATGGAGCAGACGAAGGTGGCCGTCGATCAGGCGCTCGACCAGGCTTCGGAGTTCATCCGCGAGCGCCCCATCGTCTGCCTCGCGGGCGCCCTGGCGCTCGGGTACGTGATCGGGAAGATCGTCTCGCGTTGAGGCGCAAGGAGGACGGCGTGGCGATCGAGACGGATTACCAAGGCTCGGGCGGTAACGGCGAGGCGTTCGAGCATGCGAAGCGGGCCGTGGAAGAGGCCCGTGCATTCGGCAGCGCGGTGTCGGGATCGATGGAGAACCTGAGCCGGTCCATCGACCTGCGCGGGCGCGTCGAGCGCCACCCGATCGGCATGATGTTCGCCGCCCTGGGTGTCGGCTACGTGCTCGGCGGCGGACTGTTCTCGCCGATGACCGGACGCCTCCTGAAGGTGGGCATGCGGCTGGCGCTGGTGCCCCTCATCAAGAGCCAGATCGGCGGGCTGGCCGGCGGAAGCGACAGCGAGCGCTCGTCCGGAAGCGGCGCCGCGGTCTAGCGGGCGCGCCGCACCCGCACGGCACCCTGCGACGGGCGTGCGCAGATTGCGTGCGGAAGCGGACAGACTTTTTCTCGTACGCAGGAGGCTCAGCATGAATCTCAAGAAGAGCGGCCTGAAGGCGCTCAAGTATCTGCAAGACATCGATCGCGACGACGTGCTGGAATCCATCGGATTGCAGGAGCGCCGCAGCGCGCTCGCGACGACGCTGGGCAGCCTCGGCATTTTCGTGCTCGGCTGCCTGGTCGGCGCGGGCATCGGATTGGCGTTCGCCCCGAAGTCGGGGGACGAGCTGCGCAACGAGCTGGGCGACAAGGTCCGGCGCAGGGCGCAAGAGCTGCAGCAGAACGAGGGCGGGTTCGGGAGCCCGAGCCGCTCCCAGATGCCCGTCACGTAAAAAACAGATAGGCTCATCAATCGGCGGCCCGCGGCGCGTGCGCTGCGGGCCGTCATTCTTGGCGCAGCAGCTTGCCGGTCTGTGGATCGATCCGGGCGTACTGGACGGTCGAGAGTGTTGCGCCAGCCTCCGCTCTGCCGCCCGTGACATAGAGGGACGAGCCGCTCGCCGCGAACCCGAGCTGCTCGCGCGGCCCGACCATGGGATCGGCGTCTTCCCAGGGCGACAACTTCCCGGTCAGTTGGTCCATGGTTGCCATCAGGACCCTCGCGCTCCACCAAGAGCCGCCCGCGTCCCCTCCCGCAACATAGAGGCGAGCACCGACCGCCAGCGCGGCGGCGTTCGTGAGTCGTCTGGGGAGTGGCGATGGCGCACGCTGCCACGGATCGAGAGTGCCATCCTCCCGAACTCTCGCGTACGAAACGTCAGTCCATGAATGCTCGCCGCCGACGACCACCAGGAAATCGCCGACGAAGGCTGCCGCGAACAACTCGCGTGGCTCAGGCATCGAGGTGGTCCGGGACCATTCGCCCACACCGCCCTGACTGTCGATGCGAGCAAGAAACACGTCGGCACTCTCCCTCGGACCGGTCCGCGGAGCGAGGGGGTCGTAGCCGCCGAGCACGTAGATCACCCCGTTGTGCGCAACGGCGGCATGGTACCCGCGTGCAAAGGGCAAGTCGGGAAGACGAGTTGGACTGGACAGCGTTCCATCGGGACCGATCTCCGAACGCAGTATCGCCGGGCCACTGGTCGGGCCGCTGATGGCGTACACGAATGCACGCTGTCCATCCGGCGTTGTCGCGAACACGGTCGCAGAAAGTTCCTCAGCCGGAAAGCTGCCCGCCGGCTGCCACGAGATTGGCACCCCGTTCGTATCCAGCGGTGCGTACCAAGCCTGAACGGGTGTGAGCGATGCAGCTGTACCCCCGGCCGTGTACAGCGCCCCGTTCCAGACGAAGCTCGCATGGCCGAACTCACCCTCAGGCAGCCTCGGTCCCCGCTTCCAGGTGCTCAATGGTGGCCGGATTGCGTTGCTACGCACCTCATGGCTGAGTCCGGCGGCATTTTCGCTCTGCACGACGAAGGTGTACTCGGTGCCGTCCTGCAACCCCGGTATCGTCATTTCGGTCGTGGCGCCATCCGGTGTCCGGAACACGGTACCAGTGGGCTCTACGACGACCCGATAGTCCAGGAGCGGCAGCATCGCGTGCTGTGGCTGATTCAGGTACTGCCATCGCTCCGGAGGCGTCCACGAGAGATTCACGGAATGGCCTTCCAGGAAGGCCGCCACGTTTGCCGCGTCGAACGGGATGTCGGCGAGTTGAACACAAGGATACAGGAAGGGATTCGCAGCGGAGGTGTCCGGGCCGATGCCGACATCGTTGACCGCCGATACGTACAGGCACACGCGATCGAAATTCACGAAGCCATCCACTACCAGCGAGGTCCCCGACGTGGAGACGACACGAGCCGCGCTCTCCGTAGCGTGTACCCTGATCTTGTAGGACGTGATCGCGCAGCCGCCGTCGCTCGCCGGAGCCGACCAATGGGCCTCCACGCTACGCACGCGGGCGGTCATCTCCAGGCCACCGGGAGCGCCGGGCCGGGACGCCGTGCTCGCACACCGGGGCGGCTGCGTTTCCCGCTCGTCCTGCAGCGGTCGCCCGCCGCAGGACGCGAGGAGAAGAACCAATACGAATCTGGACAGATGTTTCATCGAGATAAAGTTACGCACCGAGAAAGGCCTTCGCAGGATCGGGCTATGGGGTCACGCAGGGCGGCTTGCATGACGGCGGCGGCGGTGGGACACAGGTGCCTCCCGAGCACACATCGGTCCCGCACGAGTAGCCACACGCACCGCAGTTGTTCCGGTCCGTACTCAAATTGCGGCAGGTCGCGGTCGCCGGGCAGTACGAGTACGGCGCGGAACACGGATTGGACACGCTGAGCACCGCGGATGCCGACTTCGGCTCGCAGCCGCTGGCGGTCACGGTGAACGTCCCTGTCGAGCTGGAGGAATTGGCGGGTGCGGTCAGTGCCAGAGTGGCACTCTGACCGGCGGTGAAGCTCGACGGACTGACGCTCGCGGTCACCCCCGCCGGCAACCCGGTGATCGAGCAGCAGGAGATCAGCTGCGGCGATCCTGCAGTGGCGGTAGAGATCGTGTAATAGGCAGTGCCGGCTGGTGGAATGGTCGCCGAGCCCGGCGACACGGCTGCCGAGAACGTCTGGGGTAGCGAGGCCGCCGTGGAACGCTCCTGACCCGTCGCGCTGCGAGTCGCCGTCACGGCGAAGGACGAGCTCTGCGCGGTCGGGCAAGCGGCGCTCACCGTGGCAACGGCCGTCGTCGTGCCCGCCGTGATCGAGGAGGTGCTCAGCTGGACTGCCGGCGATGACGCCACCAGCTGAAGCGGGGCGCCGCCCGGCGTCGACGTCGCCTCTACCCGATAAGTGGACGAACTCGCGGTGTGGCCGGTGAGCGTGAGAGTGATCGCATGCGCAACGGACAGCCCGAAGATCTGGTCCGCGAGGTTCCGCCGTGCGCTCATGAGATCGTTCGGTGGCGTCCTCGTGGCCAACATGCCGGCACCCTTGCCCGAATTGAACGCATGGTAGCTGGTCGTCGCGGTCCCGAGCGGGACGCCAGGAGCGAACAAAGGCGTCACCTGCATGAGAGCATTCGACCTTCCCCCGGATGGGTCGAGCTTTTCCATCATCTTCAGATATTCGTAGTCCTCCATTCCTTCCCGGATCATCTTCAGCCGGAGGCTCGCGATGGGGATATGACGCGTCCCGCCGATGGACAAGCCGCTGGTGGACGGCGCGACCGGAGTACCCGGGTACATCAGATCGCCATCGCCGTTGGGACCGACGTCGGGAGAGAAAGGCATGCTGCTCCACGCGTTCGGCAGTTGGCTCACCACGTCCCAGTAGAATTCTCCGGAGATGTCATTCGCATACGACAGCCACTCGAGCGCCCTGTGCTGGTGCATGGTCGGGGCGTCCACGTAGTAGCTAGGCCAGTTGTCGTAGAAGTCGGGATTCAGGGCCGCGGTGAAATTGTGGTTGCAGCCCTGCAGGGCGCAGCTCTGGTACCACCAGGTGAACGGGACGCCCGGATATTTGTCGCGCTGGCGGCCGTCCTTGGCCGTGCGCGTAATGAGATCGATCGCTTCTTCCCTGTTTTCGTTTGGCCTCTTGACGTCCATTCCGGTGACGGTAGGGCCTATTGTCTTCAGGTCCGAGGCATACGAAAGATCTCGACATTGAACATCGTCGATCGAGGCTGCCGTGAAGGTGTTGAACCCGAGAGGATTGGCGTTCTGCGCGCGCAGGCGCAGAATCGTCGGCGCTGGCGGGTTGGCCGATGTCGGACAAGCGGCTCTGGGATCCGTCTGGCCCGTCAGTGCCCAACTGCATGTAGAGCTGGCACGCGATGGCTCGTCGCAGATGTAGTCCATCGTCCGCTTGAACCAGGTCAGATTCGGATTTGTGCGCGGAATCGTGTACAGCGAACCGTCGAGCTCCCTTGCCCACGCTTGATGTCGGGTGAGGTCGAGATTGTTCAGCGTCGGATCGCGCACGTCCAAGTTGCCGCCAACGTAGTTGAGCGTCGTTAGTTGGGCACCCTTCAAGAGAAGCAGGGGATCCGTGCCGTTCATGAGGGGCAAATAGTCGGTCCGGAACTGGTCCCACGGGGTATTGTCGTTCTTCATCGCGACTTCCGAGCTCACTCGGTGATCGAGCAAGAGCCGTCCGTAAAGGCGGCGCATCGCCGGCTCGTCACACGGCGCCGAGCCGAAATGGGCTGCGCAGATCTGATTCCCTGACATGTTGAAGCGAGAAGCGAGCGTCGCCGTGGATTGCAGCTCGAAGTCCCTGACGGTCACGTACAGAAGCAGCACTACCGACATGCCATCGTACTTGATGGTCATGCCGCCCCCATACAACCCGGCCGGCGTCTGCTGGCCTCCGAGGCGCGGCGGCACGAATACGTCTACCCATAGAACGCGGTTCTTTTTCGGCGGAATGCGGTTGCAGGTAGAGGCGCTCGGCGGCGAAGGCGATGTGCATCCCTGGTTGTATTCGTCAACGAGCGACTCGGGTGAAAAATGATAAAATGCCGAGCGGGTTTCCGGTGCGCCGCCATAGCCTTCGTCCACCAAGGGTACGAGTGGATCCGGTATCGGCCCAGGCAGCAGAGCTTCTTTATTGCTCGGCTTCAGCGTCTGGACATATGCTTCTCGGTACACCCTGATGTTGCTGGCCGGAATCACTGCTTGATTCGGTCCACCGAGTGGGTCGACTGAAACGTCGATGCCCGGCAAATCCGTGTCGCGGTTGTTGTAGATGACGACCTGGAATGCCTCGAACTCGTTGCGGGCGGCCGTCAGCCAGGCGGTGTTGGAAGTCGATCCACCTTCCTCCGTAATCGGGTACGGAGGGACCGCCGCCGGTACGATCTTGACCATCGGGGTGGCCACGCTGATGGTCGGCTTGATCGTATATCTCCATTGGATGTCCACATAGCTCACCGAGCCCAGCATTCCCAGGGTACGCAGGCCACCGCTAGGCCCGACGTCGACAAAGCTATCGGGCGGATGCGACGTGCAATTGACGCAAGCGGACGCCTGCACGTCGTAGCCTGCGGGCATGGACGAGCTCGCTCCGTAACAGTGGCCGTCTTCCGGAGTGTTGAACGAGATGCTGTACGGATTGGCGCTGCTGCTTCCCAGCTCCAAGTGCCCCGTGTTCGGCGGTGAGTAGATGCAGAAGTCAGCAGTGACGCTGATGGTCGTGACCGGCACGTTCGTCGGCGAGTAATCGTAGCCAACCTTGTTCCCCTGGATGACGACTGGCGCGGCCAGCGCGCTTCCTGCCGTCGTTCCGGCGAGCACGATCGTCGCAAATGACCAACACGCAGTCTTTGACATGGGCACGCTCCCGGCCGACGCGAGCGGTTTCCGGGGGCGGCGGAAAGGGGCGGCGGCGCAGGCCCGCGTTGCAACCTTGCCGCCAGCGACTTAGGTCTGCGATTACACTGGATGCGTTTCAGCTACGAGGGCCTCAACACCTGAATGAGTTACCGTATCTTGTTCGGTCCGCAACGATGTAACGGGTAATACTTGCGGCACCCCGCCCAATCGCTACGAAGTAATTACGGTGCCAATGAGGGACCGCAATACCGCCAATCATGCGGGTGTTGCCGCGCTC
>DASQBG010000165.1:0-38798 GCA_035635335.1 Myxococcales bacterium
CGGCCGGCTGGTGTCCTGGAACTCGTCGACCAGCAGCACCCCGAGCCGTGCCTTCTCCAGCCGCCGGACCGCCAGGTCGCGCGCGAGCAGATCGCGGGTGAGCCTGGTCAGGTCGTCGAAATCGAGCGCCGAGGCGCGGGACTTCTCGGCCCGATACCGGCGCTGCGCCTCGGCGGCCATGAGCGCGAGCTCGCGGGAAAGCCTGGCCGAGCGCACCTGGGCGTCGGCCTCGAGGAGCGTCTCCAGCCCCTCGCGGGCGGCGCGCATCAGCTCGCCGGCGCGGCCTGCCAAAGACCGCGGGAGCGAGCCTCGCAGCCCGCGGAGCTGCCTCCAGGCCTGCGCCAGCTCACCCGGAGGCGCGGCGGCGACCGCGGCGGCGCCTCGCGCGCGGTAATCCTCGATCCCGGAGAGGGCCTTGATGGCGGTCGGGCTCGGCGCGCGGCGCAGGCGGGCGGCGCGCAGCTCCGACTCGAGATCGTCGAGCGCGGCGGCGAACGCGCGGCGCGCCTCGCCTTCGCCCGCGACCGCGTTGGCCGCGTGGAGCGCGGGCGTGGAGTCCACCACCTCCGAGACCTCCCGCCCGCTCTCGCCCAGCGCGGCGAGCAGGAAGGACAGCTCGTCAGCCAGGCCGCGGCCGAACCGGCCGGCGCCGCGGAAGCCCAGCTCCGCGCACAGCCTGCGCGCCGCGTCTCGGAGAGGGCCCGTCCCTTCCAGCGCCTCCAGCGCCGCGGCGAGGCAGGCGTCGGCTCGCAGCTGGCGGGCGTCGACCTCGTCGAGCACGGCGAAGTCGGGATCGAGGCCCGCCGCAGCAGCGTGCCTGCGCAGGATCTGGCTGCAGAGGCCATGGATGGTGCCCACCTGGGCCGCCCCGAGATCGCGGCGCACGCGCCGCCACAGCTCCGGCGGCGGCGCGCCGGACGCGGCCAGCTCCGGCTCGATGCGGGCCACCTCCTCGGGCGGGCACTCCGCCAGCGCGTCGACCCGCTCGCGGATGCGCCCTTTCAGCTCCGCGGCGGCCTTCTCGGTGAAGGTGACCGCCCACAGGCGCGCGGCGGGAAGCGGTTCGGCCCTCCCGACCCCGCCGAGCAGGTGCAGGCAGAGCGTGACCAGGCTGTGCGTCTTGCCGGTCCCGGCGCCGGCCTGCACGACCGCGCTTTCCGCCAGCGCGAACAGGGGCTGTAGCTCAGACACGCCGCACCTCGTTCGCCCCCGGGGTCGCGGCGCCGGCCGCCCCGCCGTTCTCTTCCGGGTCCGGGGGCAGCGCGACGATGCGGCAGGCCGGTTTCAGCTCGCAGAAGTCGCAGCTCAGCGGCTGCACCGGGAACAGGCCCTGCCGCATCTTGCCCACCCGCGCCCAGACCTCGTCCGCGAGGTTCAGCGGCGGGCCGGGGAGGCGGCGCAGCTCGGCGCGCCGCCCGGGGTCCATCTCGAGCAACGCGTCGAAGTCGACGGCCTTGGCGGTGGCCTCTCGCAGCGTGGCGGACCGCTCCGCATCGCGGAGGCTGATGTAGCCGGCATCGACGTCGCTTCTGGGCTCCCGCTGGCGCAGCAGGGCGGCGTACAGGGCGAGCTGGAACTCCGGCGCGAGCAGCCCGGCGGGCTGCAGCTTGCGCGACAGCGTCTGCCGGCTGCTCGACTTGTAGTCGATGACGAGCAACGCTCCGCCGTCGCCGCGGTCGATGCGGTCGATGGCGCCGCGGACGAAGGCGATCTCGGCCCCCGCGGGATCGGGGATGCGCAGCGCCTCCCAGGAGTCGGCATACCCGAACCTGCGCTCGAACTCGGTGGGACGCCCGCGCTCCGAAGTCTCGGACTCGACGATGTCCTGCAGGGTCCGCAAGAGCTCGCCGCGGCGGAGCTCCCAGAGCGCGCGCCGCCCGACGTGCTCCTCGGCGGCGAACGCCTCCATCTCCTCCGCCGCGACCTCGGTGAGGGTCCGCAGCTCGGCCGGGTCGCCCCGCAGCGGCAGTCGGCCCTCCTCGTCGAGCCTGCGGAAGAACGAATCGAGGCAGCGGTGGAGCAGCGAGCCGCGCTCGCGCGCCGCCAGGTCGTCCTCCCCGGGCTCCTCCCGCTCGACGCCGAGCAGCTTGTGCGCCAGGGTGCGAAAGCCGCAGGTGGCGTGCTCCTCGAGCTGGTGGGCCGAGAGCGGCGCGTCGGGGCCGAAGCTGATCCTTTGTTCGATCGCCTGGAGCGCCGCGCCGGAGAGCTTCCCGGAGAAGCGGCCGGGTTCGATCTCCCCCACGAAGGCGCGCAGCCGCTCCCGCTCGGCGGCCGCCGCGCGAGCCACCCGCGCCAACCGCTTCCCGAGAGGCGAGCCCGCGACCGCGCCGGTCAGCGCCCAAGCCTCCCGCCTGGGCAGCGGCGCGGATACCCGCCAGGCCGGATCCGCGAACGCCTCCAACGCGGTGCGAGCCAGCAGATCGGCGGAGGATCGGCAGGCGTCCAGGCCAGCCACGGGCGAGAGGGGCGCGGCCGCGGCGCGGTCCTCCTCGGGAGTCAGGCCCAGGGCGCGCACCGACTCGTCCACGAACGGAGACCGCAGCGTCTGGCGGCCCCGCGCGTCGGTCCGCGGCCAGAACAGCCATGCTCCGCGCTGCGCCGCGCAGAGGCCGAGCTGGAAGAGGAGGGGCTCCTCTGCCTTTCGCGGCGGCAAGAGGACCGCCTCTCCTTCGGCCGGCGGCGCGCGGAAGACGCCCCGCCCGGCGGCCCGGTTCACCGCGCGGCGGTCGTCGTCCGGGAGCAGCGGGTCGACCGCCGGAGCAGCGGGGAGCTCGCCGTCGACGAGTCCCACCACCAGCACGTGATCGAACCTCCGCCCCGGCAGCTCGCGCAGCTCGGCGAGCTGCACCGCGCCTCCGCGCGCGCCGCCGGAGGGCAGCGAGGCGCCCGCCAGAGCCGAGGCGAGCAGCTGCGCCCAATCGGCGCGCGAGAAGGCGCGCTCGGCGTCGCCGAGCGTCGCCGCCGCCCGGGCCACCGCATCGCAGGCTTCCTCCAGGGCGCGCAGCGCGGCCTGATCGCGCGCCAGCGCCGTGGCCGCGGCGCGGGTGAACGGTCCGGGTTCGTCGTTGCCCGGCTCGTGCTCGCCACGCCTGAGCCGCCTGGGCATGCCCCAGCGGTCGAGCAGCTGGAGCAGCGCCGTCCCGTGCTCGCGCAACGGAGCCCGCTCGGGCAAGGAACGCACGTCCCGGAGGATGGACTGGACCCGCGCGGAGACCTCCTCGACGTCGGCGGCCGCCCGCGCGGCCTCGGCAAGGGCGGAAGCGGCGGCGGCCGGGTCGGTCGCGCCTTCCGCACGCGACCGGGCGCGCGTCTGGAGGCGGGCGCCGAGCGCGCGCAGCCGCTCCGCATAGCCGCCGTCGAGCGCGTCGTCCCGCACGTGCGCCTCGCGCAGCCAGCGCACCGCCGCCTGGGGCGGCAGAGGGCGTCCGTGGTCGGACAGCCACAGCAGGCGCGAGCTGAGGACCTGCTCCAGCTCCTCGCGCGGGAACTGGCGCGCGGGCAAGTCCAGGACCCGCAGCGCCAGCTGGAGCGGAGGCGCGGGCAATGCGGGGCGCCCACGCCGCTCGCGCCAGGGAATCCCCAGGCGATCGAGAGCGGCAGCCAGCTCCTCGGCCACTCCGCCCGCCAGGGTGCGCGCGGCGATGGCGATGGAGTCGGGAGGGGTGCCCGCGGCGATCAGGTCGGCGCAAGTCCGCGCCACCTCGCGCGCCTGCGCGGCCGGCGACGCGCAGGCCCGCAAGGTGACCGGTGCGGAGCGCGCAGGACCTGCTCCGCCGAACAAGGCATGGAGGAAGCCCGCCAGGGGGCCCTCGCCCGCGGGATCGAACAGCTCCAGCTCGGGGGCCGCCTGCGCCCCGCCCAGCGCCTCGAACGCGCGCAGCGCCGGCTCGACGGCCTCGCGCAGGTCGGGCTGGGCGGACCAGGGCAGCCGCACGCGGACCCGCGTTCGCGCCGCGAGCGCGGCCACCATCCGGACGCGCAGGGGCGTCCAGTCGAAGATCGCATCGAAGGTCAGCTCCGGCGCGTTCCGGACCACCGGCGGAAGCTCCCCGCCGCCGGCGAGCGCGTCGACCGAAAGCCGCAGGGCGCGGTTCGGGTCGGCGAGCCCACGCCTGTCGAGCGCCTGGCGCGCGCGGACCAGCAGCGTGGCCAAGGGCGCGATCCGTTCCCGGGCCGTCTCGGGAATGGGGAGCCGCAAGAGCTCCGCGGGCTCGAGCAGCCCTTGCGTCAGCGCCGCGAGCAGGTCCTGCACGGCGCGCGCGAACCCCGGTTGGTCGCGGATGCCCCAGAACGGCCCCTCCCGCGGCGTCTCCTCCCGGCAGACGTCGCGGAAGAGGAGACTCAGGGCCTCTCCCGAAGCGACCTTCGGGCACGCTCCGGCAGCGCGGGCCTCGCGGACCAGCTCGCGCTCGAGCTGCGCGAGAGTGCACGCTACTGTCCCCGCGACGAATGGGGCCGCCCTCCGGACCAGGTGCTCTTCCACCCGTGCCGCATCGGGCAGCACCGTCAGGGCGGGCCCGGCCGGCGCCTTCCGCCGGGCGTCGTCGAAGCTGAGCTGGGCCACCCTGCGCACGGCATCCGTCCTACCACGGGGGTCCGACATGGCCTGGCACGGTCCCGCCAGGCCGAGGCATTTCAGTGGCCCGGCCGCGCCTTCCCCGGGTATCGTCCCGCCATGCGCCTCGTCGCGGCCGTGCTCTGCCTGGCCCTTTGCGGCTGCGACTCCGTCCACGCGCTCTTCGCTCCGCGGACCCGGACCGCCGCCGCGCCGCCGGAGATCGCGATGGGTCCCTGGCTGCTCGACCCCGCCTCCGGCCAGGCGACCGTCGCCTGGACCACCGCCGAGCCCGTCAAGGGCCGCGTCTGGTACCTCGACGATCGACTCGCCCAGGAGGAAACGGCCCGCACCGATCACCGCGTCACCTTGCGCTCGCTGCCGCAGGATGCGGAGGTGCGATACCGCATCGAGGCCTCGCCGCCCGTCGCGGGAAGCTTCCTCACGGCGCCGGGCCCGAAATCGGCCTTCCGCGTCCTGGTCTACGGCGACAACCGCACCAACGGCGGCGATCACGCCCTGGTCGCGAGGGCAGCCGCGGCGGAGGGCGCGCGGCTCGCGCTGCACACGGGCGACATGGTGGTCAACGCGGCCGACGACCAGCTCTGGGACCGCTGGTTCTCCGAGGAAGCGGACCTCCTCTTGCGCACGCCGCTCGTGCCGACGCTGGGGAACCACGAGATCACCGACAACGGCGTCTCGTACAGCCGGTACTTCAAGGAGCCCTCCCGCCCCGCGTACCACTCCCTCGAGTACGGCCCGGTGCACCTGGTCGTGCTCGATTCGTTCGAGACGGGCGCCGGCGCCGATCCGCATGCGGGCGCAGTCTCCGACGCGCAGCTGGCATGGGTGGAGGAGGACCTGCGCGGCGTCCCTGCCGACAAGCACGTCTGGGTGCTGGTCCACCAGGGCCCCTTCGCCCACCCGGCGCGCATGCGGCCCGGCCATGGCGGGAGCGAGCGCGTGCGGCTCGCCATCCAGGCGGGAGCGCGCAGGCATCCGATCGAGGCGGTGTTCGCCGGCCACGAGCACTTCTACGAGCGCGGCGAGGTCGACGGGCTTCGGTACTTCGTGGTGGGCGGCGGCGGCGCTCCGCTGGAGGATCCCGACCCGACCTTCCCGACCGTGGAGTCGGCGCACAAGGCGCTCTCCTTCGTCACGCTGGACGTGTGCGGTTGCCACGTGACCGGCAAGGCGAAGGACATCGCGGGCCGGGTGCTGGACTCCTTCACCCTGTCCAGCTGCAAGGAGCCGTGCGGCGCGCCGCTGGCGGCGAAGGGGGCGCCTTGAGGATCTGCGATCTGCTGCGCTTCGCGCGCGAGCGCGGCGAGCCGGTGTTCTCCTTCGAGTTCTTCCCCCCGAAGACCGACGCGGGGGTGGAGGCCCTGTTCGAGACGGTCCGCCAGCTGCACCCGCTCGCGCCCGCGTTCGTGAGCGTCACCTGGGGAGCGGGGGGTTCGACCCGTGGCCGCACGCTGGAGATGGTCACGCGCATCAAGCGCGAGTTGGAGATCGAGGCGATGGCGCACGTCACCTGCGCCGGCGCCACGCGCGACGAGCTGAAGGCGGCCGTCGAGTCGGTCATGGCCGAGGGGATCGACAACGTGCTCGCGCTCCGCGGTGACCCTCCCCGCGGCCAACCCACCTTCGTGCCCACCGAAGGCGGCCTGCGCTACGCGAGCGAGCTGGTGCAGCTGGTGCGGGAAGTCTCGGACGCGAAGGGCCGGCCGCTGTGCGTCGGGGGCGCGTGCTATCCCGAGGGCCACGTCGAGACGCGCGACCTGCAGGCCGACCTGCGCAACTGCAAGAAGAAGGTGGACGCCGGCGCGCAGTTCCTCATCACCCAGCTCTTCTTCGAGAACCGCTGGTACTTCGACTTCGTAGGCCGGGCGCGCGCCGCGGGGATCGAGGTCCCGATCATCCCGGGCATCATGCCCATCACCAACGTCGAGCAGGTGCAGCGCTTCACGGCGATGTGCGGAGCGCACGTTCCAGCCAAGCTCGCCGCCGCCATGAAGGTCCGCAAGGACGACCCGGAGGGGGCGCTCCAGCTCGGCGTCGCGCACGCGACGCTGCAGTGCGCCGACCTGCTCCGCCGGGGCGCGCCGGGGATCCATTTCTATACACTGAATAGATCGCCTGCCACCCGGGCCATCCTGGCCGCGCTGCGCGCCTCGGAACCGTGGCTCGACGCGTGAGCAGCGGCGTCTACTGGTAGGGGACGCGACAAAACCGCCCTCGTTCTACCGTGCGATCGATGCGCGTTCGAAGCTCCGGGAGCCTCTGTTCTCGAGGGCGGGATTGAATGGCGCGATCCACGCGACCGACCACCTGCAGGTGGCGCCGGTCGGCACCGCGACATCGGGGATCGCCGGCAGCGTCACCTCGGTCGACGTCGTCTCCACCCCGCGGTAGTGGATGTTCCTCGTCAGCGCACCCTCGTTCCAGTCGTCACAACCGAGCTCGAGGGAGTACTTGCCTCCGGCCGGACCCGCGCTCCAGCGGAAGAGCGTCGAGGGGCCGAAGGTCGCGCCGCTCACCGGGTCCGTCAGCGAGACCGGCGCGGGAATGTCGAAGGTCAGGCCGGTCGAAGAAAACCCGACCTCCCGGCCGTGCCAGCCATATGCCGCGTCCAGCGAGTTGCCCGTAGCCGCCAGGAACTGAAGCCAAGGCGCTGCGCCGTCGATGCGTGGGACGGCGTAGTCGAATGCCGCAGGCTGCCCGGAGGGAGCGCCTTGACCAAGCCCCATCCATTCGTATGGCCCGAAGCGCAGCAAGATTGACGAAAGCAATGTTCCTTGGGCAAACGCCTCCGCTCGTGTCACCTGTCCGCTGACGCGGGCCTCCGCCACCGGACCCAGCTGCAGGCTCACGCCGCTCAGGTTGCCGCCCGGGCCGAGAAAGCCCGTCGTGTCGGTGGCCCTCACGCGACTCGCGGCATAACCGATGTAATGCGCTGGCGGCTGTTCGGTGTCCGATTCGACGGCACGCAGGACGAAGTCGTAGGACGTCGACCCCTCCCACCAGATCACCGGGCCGTTGGAGGTTCCAAAGGTTCCATCGGGCGCCACTTTCCATCCTTCGACGAGAACCTGCGTGTTTGCGGCGCCGGATCGTCCCGCCACGGCGCCGGAAACGTGGGCCTTGTAGCTCTGGGCAAGCGACCCGTCCACCTCCAGAACGAGCGGATTCCCCGTCTGCCCGACGAGCTGCCAGACCTTGTCGCGCTGTCTCGCTTCCCCTTTGAGGGTGATGAAGGCCAGGGCCTGGTAGACGCGGACGGTATAGGGCGGCGCGACCGGGGCGAATCGTGCCTCGCCGTTGCTTCCGGTGGTGGTCCACGGCTGATCGCCGACCTGGACCTTCACGCCGGCGATCGGCGTACCGCCGTATTCCGAAACCGTCCTGACCACGAGGCCGCCGCCGTTGCCGCACCCGGCGAGGGCGCACCCACAGATCGCCGCGATTGGAAGGGTAGATCCCAGTCCCCTGGCCATCGTCGAAACCCCCTATCGCCGTCGTCCATCCAGCGTCAATGGCGGCAATCGGGCCATGTCAGGATCGCGGCAAAGCGTGCGGGGGTCACCGCCTCGACTCGTCCCGGGACGAGTCGCGCAGTCCGAGCTGGCTTCGGGCGGCGGCAAGCGTGTTCGTCAATAGGTAGGCGATGGTCATGGGCCCGACGCCGCCCGGCACGGGGGTAATGGCCCGGGCGCGCTCCGCGGCGGAGGCGAATTCCACGTCGCCCTTCAGCTTGCCGTCCGGCAGGCGGTTCATGCCGACGTCGATCACCGTGGCGCCGGGCTTCACCCAGGCGCCCTTGATCAGCTCGGCGCGGCCGATCGCCGCCACGAGCACGTCGGCCCGGCCGACCTCGCCCGCCAGATCCTGCGTGCGCGAATGCGCCACGGTGACGGTGGCGTGCCGTTCCAGAAGCAGCAGCGCCATCGGCTTGCCCACGATCAGCGACCGCCCCACGACCAGGGCGCGCGCCCCCAGGAGCTTTGTCTCAGCCTCGTCCAGCAGCCGCAAGCACCCCGCCGGAGTGCAGGGACGCAGCCCCGGCCGTCCCATGGTGAGCGCCGCCACGTTGCGCGGGCCGAAGCCGTCCACGTCCTTCTCCGGCGCGACCAGGTCGACCACGCGGTCGGCCTCGATGTGCCTGGGCAGCGGGAGCTGCACCAGGATGCCGTGCACGCGCCGGTCGGCGTTCAGGCGCGAGACCAGCCCGAGCAGGTCTTCCTGGGAAGTGCGCTCCGGCAGCACGTGCTCGAACGACTCGAGCCCGGCCTCCTTGCACGCCTTGATCTTGTTGCGCACGTAGATCACCGAGGCCGGGTCCTCGCCGACGCGGACCGCGGCCAGCCCCGGCGGCATGCCGGCGCGCGCGACGACCTCCTTCACGCCCTCGGCGACTTGGGCGCGCACGCGCGCGGCGATCGCCTTCCCGTCGATGATCCTCGCCGTCATCCTCACTCCGGCTTGTGGCAGACCACCTCGACGTTGTACCCGTCGGGGTCCAGCACGAACGCTCCGTAGTAGTTCTGGTGGTAGTGCTTGCGCAGGCCCGGCGCTCCGTTGTCCTTCCCCCCGGCGAAGATCGCCTCCTCGTAGAACGAGTCGACCTGCTTGCGCGTCTGCGCGTTGAAAGCGAAATGCACTCTGGTCTGCGGCTTCTCGACCTCGCCGAACCAGAAGTCCGGCTTGCCCCCGATGCCCAGGCCGGCGGTCTTGCGGTCCTCCCTGAGGAGCTCGTACCCGAGCGGCTTCAGCGCCACCGTGTAGAACCTCTTGCTCCGGTCGTAGTCCTTCACGTGCATGAAGACGTGGTCGATCATCGGGGGACCTCCTCGGTGCGGGCGCGCACTGTAGTAGAAGGCCGGGCATGACACCACGCTCCGTGTTCGTCACCGGCGCCTCGAGCGGCCTCGGCCGCGGCCTTTCGCTGCACTAGGCGCTGGCAGGCGCCACCGTGCACGCCGTCGCGCTCCCGGAGGGCGGCCCGGCTTGCGCCCGCGCGCCCGCGGGAGCAAGTTCTCCTTGGCGCCACCGGCGCCTTGGGAGCCGTATGTCGCTCGCACGGGTCTTCGCAGCGCTGCTGTGCCTGGCTGCGGGCACGGCGTGGGCAGATGCGCAAGGGACGCAGCCAGGGACCGGACCACAGGCGCAGTCGCAGCCCGACTCCGCGGCGAAGGACAAGGCCGCGGTGGAGAAGCGCGAGACGCGCACGCTGCAGCTCGGCGGCGGCAGCTACATCCGCTACGAGGTGATGCCGGGCGACGACGAGCAGCCTCCGGGCGAGCTGGTGGTCATGCACATGGAGCCGCCCCCGGCGGCGCCGCAGCAGGCGCAGGCCGCCTCGGACGATCAGCCCGAATCGCGCGCGCGCGCCGCGCTGCGATCCGCCCAGCGGCGCCGGGCCGCGTGCGAGGACCTGCGAATGCAGCTCGCCGCGCGCCTCCTGGAGCTGCGCGGCGTGCAGGTCGATCCCGACGTGGCGCTGTGGGTCACGCGGAACCTCTACTTCACCGGCGACGGCGTGCCCGCGCTGCAGGTATTCGCGGATCCGCTCTTCTTCTCGTCGATGCAGAGCGACTCCACGGCGCGGGGCCTGGCCGTGGAGCTGGCGCATTGCGAGGCAGCGGTCAGCCGGCGCCCGTAGGGCAGCGCTGCGCTCTCGAGCGTCGCGCGCTATCTGAACGACTTGAGCACCTGCTCGCGCAAGCGCGGCGCCGCGCGGGACGGGTCCGCGCCCGGTTCGTCCGTGCGCGCGGTCCGCAGCACTTCGTCCAGCGCGCGCTCGAATCCGTCGGGCGCGGCGCCCGTCTGCTCCGCGAGCGGGAGCTCCGGCGCTCCGCGCAGGCGCTGCAACGCCAGCGCCCGGACCGCGTCGCTGGCCCTCAGGGCGGTGGGCGCGATCCCCGCGGCCTCGGCGCGCGGTCCCAGCTCCGCCGGGGACAGCCCCAGCGCGCGGAGCAGCGCGACCACGCTCTCGGCTTCGTCCAACAGCCGGTCCGCTTCGCTCACCTCGGCGGAGCTGCCCAGGGCGCGGCGGCTGCGGGGCGCCGACGGATCGGGCCACACCGGCCGCTTGCGCTGCAGCGAGTCCACCACGTCCGAGAGGGGCCGGTCGAGCAGGGTGACGTTCTGCGCCTGCGGCAGGCGCGCCGACTGGGCGATGCGCCGCGCCCGCGACTGCAGACGGTAGGGCTCGGCCAGGCCGGCCTGGAAGATCTCCCGGATCGGCCGCTCGGCCAGGGCGGCGGCCGCGCGGTCCGGATCGCCGCCGGAGAGCGTCTCCAGGCCGAGCGAGAGCGTGGCTCTCGCGTCGGCCAAGGCGGCGCGCACCTCTTCCGGCTCGTCCATCGACACTCCCGAGGCGACCAGGGCAGCGTTGAGGGCGTAGACGAGGCCCTCCTCGGCCCGGTCGCGGGGGTCGCCACCGAGGCGAGACAGCCCGGACTCCAGGAGCGTTGCGGCTTGGGGCTCGAGCCTTCCGGTGAGCGCGGTCGAGGTCGGGGTCGAGGTCGAGGTCGAGGTCGGGGTCGGAGTCGAGGTCGAGGTCGAGGACGAGGACGAGGACGAGGACGACGCGCGGCCCGGGCGCGCATAGAACGCCAGCGCCTCCTCCAGGTCGGGGAACCCGAGGTCCCGCAGGCGGCCGTCGCGCCAGCGCCGGGCCGTCTCCTCCAGCTCGGTCGGCATCTCCCAGCGGAGCGACTCGAGCAGCCGCGTCGTCCCCAGCACGTCCTCGGCGTACAGGTCGTCGAGGAGCTGCTTGAGCGTCCCGTACTCACCCCCTTCGGGCAGGAACTCGACCAGGTACCGCCCCTCGGGCGTGCGGAAGGTGCGCCCGTCCTCGGCGATCGCGGGCTCTTCCTCCTCCTGCAGGTCGTGCACGCGCATTGCCTTGCGCAGCACCAGGGAGCGCATCTCCGCGTCGAGGTGCGCCAGCTTGTCGACGTAGCGCTGCCGCGCCCGGTCGGAATGGCCGCCTCCCTCGCGCGCGAGGTGCAGCCAGTGCAGCACCGCGCGCGGGTCGGGGCCCTCGTCCCGGCGCGGCCAGGCCCCCAGATCGACGAAATGGCGGAACTGCTCGGGCGAGGCGAGCGCCACCACCTCGGAAGCGTCCTCGGGGCCGACTTCCAGCACCGCGAGGTAAAGCTCGTGCTCCGGGATCGACTGGACCAGCGCTTCCGGGTCGGGCGCGGAGAGAAGCAGGTCGACCTTGTCCTCGCCGCGCGCGGCTTGCAGCGCCTGCCGCGCCGAGCGCGGATCGAGGAGAACGGATCCGTTGCCAGTGCTCATCGCGCTACGCGGCCTTGACCACCTTGCCGGCCTTCAGGCACCGGGTGCAGACGCGCACGTGCATCCGCCGGCCCCCGACGATGGCGTGGACGCGCTGCAGGTTGGGCAGGGTCCGCTTTTTCGTCTTGTTGTTCGCGTGGCTCACCTGGTTGCCGGTGAGTGGACCCTTGCCGCACACGTCGCACTTGAAAGCCATCTGTCCTCGCAAAATCGCATCAAATCGCATTTGGGGGACACCATAAAAACATGGTGTCCCCTCCACAGTGAACGGCGCAACTTACCCGGGAATTCCGCCCTGTCAAGTCGCGGAGACCTGCTTGCGCCCGCTCAGCTCCAGGGCCTGCGCGGCGCAGGCGCGCGCGGCCAGGATGGCCCCTTCCAGCCCGAACCCCGGGTACACCTCGCGGGAGGCGAACAGGACCCGCTCGTGCGCCGCCGAGACGGGCCGGAGGCCGATGGGCTCGGAATGCAGCCCTTCGTGCGGCTTGAGGATCCTCTGCCCGTGCACCGGGTCCAGCTCGGCCGACTCGTGCACCACGTGGCGCTCGAAGAACGGCAGCACGGGGTCCAGCGCCTGGCGGACCGACGAGAGCAGCGCCTGCCCGTCCGAGAACCCCGCCTCCACCAGGCGGCCCACGGTGAGCAGGCGCTCGCCCGCCACCTCGCCCCGGGCCCTTCGCGCGGGGACCGCCGAGATGAGCAGCGGACCCAGCGGGTTTCCCAGCAACAGCGCCGCCTCCTCGAGCGCCTGCGGCAGCCCCTCGGGGCGGACCACGAAGTGCGCCAGGGCCTCCTTGCGCTCCACCTTGAGATCGGCCTCGTCCGCGACGGCGCGCTCGGGGCGGCCACCTCCGTCGCAGAGCTGGCGGATGGTGTCGGGCGCGCAGGCGAGCACCACCATGTTCACCTGCACCTCGGCGCCCGCCAGCTCGAAGATGGCCGACTTGCGGCTGAGCCGCAGCCGCGAGCAGCTCTCGGTGGTGAGGTGCGCGCCGGCGGTCTCCGCCTTGGCCCGCAGGAGGTCGGCGAGCTGCGCCGCGCCGCCCCACAGCCGGAGGGGCGCGCGGAAGAGGGCCGCCGCCTCGCGCGCGGTGGCCTCCGGAGCCGTGTCGCCCACTAGCGACGCCGCGAACGGAGCCAGCGCGTGGAGCGCCTCGCCCACGATCCCCTGCGGCACTTCGGGCAGCGGGTCTGGCAGGATCTTCCGCAGCTTGCGGCGCTCGAAGAAGCCGCGGGCGGGGAGGGGAGGCGGCTCGGAGACCAGCGGGTCCCAGGCGCGGCCGAGCTGCTCGAGCGACTCGAGCGCGGCTTCGGTGCTTGCGGCCTCGTCGCCCAGCTCGCGGCGCAGCTCGGAGCGGCGCCGGAGCTGGTCGGCGGGCAGGGAGAGGCGCAGCTCCTCGCCGAGGAGCTGGAAGGCGCCGGTGGCGGTGCCCGCGGACTGGCGCTGCAGGTCCGCGGCGAGGCCCAGCTCGTCGAGGGCGAAGATGCTGCCGGAGAGCTGCCGCAGCGGCGGGATCATCGGGTGCGCGGCAGGAAGCAGCCAGCCGTCGCTGTCGCGCGCCACCCCGGCCTGCGAGAGGGGCGCCATGAGGACGCGCAGCCCTCGCTTGGCGAGCAGCGCCGCCGCCGCCGCGCCGCCGAGGTCGGGGCCGATGATGGCGACGTCGTAGACCCGCCGCTGCAGCGGCTTGTCGGGCAGGGTGGGGACCCGGCGAGCCACGAACGAGGGAGGCCCGGGCGGGGGCGGGACCGCGATCGGCGGTGGTTTGCTCGTGTCGCTCAAGGCTCGTCCACCGGGGGAGAGGACAGGGTCCGCGCGTCGTCGCCCTGCGGTCCCGGGATGCGCACCCGCCGGCCCTCCACCTCGGCGCGCCCCTGGGCGACGAGCTGGATGGCGCGCGGATAGATCCGGTGCTCCTGCGCGAGGATGCGCGCAGCGAGGGATTCCTCGGTGTCCCCCTCCAGCACCGGCACCGCCGCCTGGATGAGGATGGGCCCGCTGTCGGTGCGCTCGTCCACGAAGTGCACCGTGCAGCCCGAGACGCGCACGCCCGCCCTCAGCGCCTGCCGCACGCCGTGCATCCCGGGGAAGGAGGGCAAGAGCGAAGGATGGATGTTCAGCACCCGCTGCGGAAACGCCGACAGCAGCACGGGCGTGACGATGCGCATGAACCCGGCCAGGCACACCAGCTCCACGCCCCTCGAGCGCAACTCGGCCACCAGGCGGGCGTCGTAGTCCTCGCGCCGGGCATGCTCCTGGTGCGGCAGCAGCACCGCCGGCACCCGCGCCTCGCGGGCGCGCTGCAGCGCCGGCGCGCCGGGGACGTTGCAGATGACCGCCGCCACCTCGGCCGCGATGCTTTGCTTTGCGCACGCGTCCAGGATCGCTTGGAGATTGGACCCCGATCCGGAAGCGAGGACGCCCAGTCGCAGGGGATGCACCATCAGCGGAAGACCACCTCGGGCTCGGCCAGCCCGGGGGCGGCCTCGATGACGCCGATCTCCCAGGCCGGTTGCCCGCGCGCCTGCAGCAGGTCGCGCGCCGCGGCGGCGTCCTCGCGGCGCACCACGGCGCACATGCCGACCCCGCAGTTGAAGGTGCGCAGCATCTCCGCATCGTCGATCTTCGCCGTCTTCTGGAGCAGCTCGAAGATGCGCGGCCGGGGCCAGCTCCCGGGGCGCAGCACGGCGCGGTGCTCGGGAGGCAGCACGCGCGGGAGGTTCCCCGGCAGCCCGCCCCCGGTGACGTGCGCGAAGGCGTGCACGTCGATCGCTGCCCGCAGCGCGAGGCAGTCCTTCACGTAGATGCGCGTGGGCTCGAGCAGCAGGTCGAGCAGCTCGCCCGTGGGCCGGTCGCCGAAGACCTTGCGCGCCAGCGAGTATCCGTTGGAGTGCAAGCCGCTCGAGGCCAGCCCCAGCACCGCGTCGCCGGCGCGCACGCGCGACCCGTCGAGGATGCGCGACTTCTCCACCACGCCCACGCAGAAGCCGGCCAGGTCGTATTCGCCCTCGGCGTAGAACCCGGGCAGCTCGGCCGTCTCGCCTCCGATCAGCGCGCAGCCGGCGCGCACGCAGCCCTCCGCGATGCCGGCGATCACGCGCTCCGCCTGGTCCGCGCGCAGCCGGCTGGTGGCGAAGTAGTCGAGGAAGGCGACCGGCTCGGCGCCGCACACCACTACGTCGTTGACGCTCATCGCCACCAGGTCGATGCCCACGGTTTCGTGCCGGCCGCTGGTGAAGGCGAGCTTCAGCTTGGTGCCCACTCCGTCGGTGCCGGCGACGAGCACCGGCTCCCGATACCCCTTGGGGATCTCGAACAAGCCGCCGAACCCGCCGATCCCGGCCAGCACTTCCGGGCGAAGCGTGCGGCGCGCATGGGGCTTGATGCGCTCGACCAGCGCGTCCCCCTCCTCGATGTTCACGCCCGAGTCGCGATAGGTGAGGCCCATGGCCGGGGCGCACCTTAGATGGATCCGGGCCCGCGTGCCAGCGCGAACAATAGCGGTGGGGACACCATGTACTCATGGTGTCCCCCTCTTGCATCACCGGCCCGCTAGTCGTTGTCGGGGTTGCCGTCGTTGTTTCCCGTGCGGGTGATCTTCCAGATGACGCCGGTCTTGGGGATCTCGATCAGCGGCCCGTCCGCGGGGCCGCCCACGAAGCGGGTCCTCGGATCCGAGACTCCGAAGTCGCGCACCGCGCCGTAGTCGACGAGGTACAAGGCCCCGTCCGGCCCGAACAGCACCTGGATGGGCCGGTTGATGCCGCTGATCATCTCCGCAAAGGCCTGCTCAGCCGAGGCGTCGTCGCCGGCGGCGTTCCTGCACCTGGGGCTGCCGTCGGGGTTCAGGTGCTGGTTCGCCGCGCGGCAATTGAACGCGAAGCGCGACAGCGAGAGCTGGAGCGGCTCGCCCCGCTTGCTGAAGTTCACCAGCTCGACGTCGTGCCCCGCCTCGGGCTCTCCGTTGCCCTTGGAGAAGCCGAAGTCCCCTTCGCGGCCCACCAGCGCGGCGCCCTTCTTCACCACTCCACCGGTGAAGGAGTCGGGCGCGAAGTCCGGGCCAACCGCGGCCACGTCGGCCGGTTCGAGCGCGATCGGCGCGACCGGCGGCTGCGGGAAGTGGTCGAGCACCGGCAGGACGGGCCTGCCCACCACCGCCGCGGCGTTGTCGTCACCGGGTCCGCCCACCGGGTTGAAGACGGCCTGGGTCGAGTCGAGGAAGCCGAACCGGTCCGGCCAGCCATGGAAGTCGGGCCTGCCGTCGCGGTGCTGCTGGGCGATCTGGAGGCGGTCCGGAGAGTTGTTCGCCGGGCGGGCGCCGCGCTCGTCCTCGCCGTTCTCGGTGACGAACAGCTTGCCCTCGAGCGCGTGGTCGTCGGGAGCGAATTGCAGCCCGAACGGGTTGCGGTAGCCCCAGGAGAACGGCTCGACCTTCGGATGCGATGAGATGCGCGCGCGCAGGATGGCGCCCGTGCACATTCCCGGTGCGGTGGCGTCCTCGAACGCGTCGACGAACTGGTTGGGGCGCCTCACGTTGTGGTTCGAGTATCCGCTCGTCATGTGGCCGTCGCCCGAATCGAACACGTTCTTGCTCAGCTGGATCCTCTCGCAGGCGATGTCGTGCTGGTTGCCTCCGTTGCCGTTGTCGTGGCCCGTCACTCCCGAGTTCGTCGCCGAGCCTTGCGACCAGTAGAGGAATCCGTCCTTCACCACGATCAGCTCGGTCGGGTGGTCGCCGGTGGGCAGACCGCCGATGAGCGTCTTCACCGTGTTGGCGTCGGTGTCGATGGTCACCACGCGGGAGGTGTTGTTGCCTCCGCCCTTGCCTGCGGCAGCGCCGCGGGCGCCCTGGTTGGAGTCGGTGCCGAAGAGGGTGCCGCCCCGGAAGCCGTTCTCGAACGCGAGCCCGATGGCCGGTCCGTCGACCTGGAAGCTCGGCCTTCCGGCAGCGTTCGGCTTCCCGATCGGCGTCTTGTTCGTGCACCCCGCGTCGAAGTCGGCGCGGCCCTGCAGGCACTTTCCGCGGCTGTCGAAGATCATCAGGTCAGGAGTGAAGGGATTGATCGGCGAGGTGGGTCCGGCCGCTCCCCCGACGCCCGGCCCGTCGTTGTTGTTGCAGTTGCCCGGCAGTCCCTTGCCGGATTCGATGACCAGGACCTTGAAGCTGTCCCCGTTTCCGACGAAGGCGAGCCCGGTCGGTTGGTTCAGGTCCTTCGCGAAGACGTCCACCTTGAAGCCCTTGGGGACGATGATGTCTTCGCCGTGGCTGGGATTGTAGAAGGCTGTGTTGGCTGGGCAGTTCGGATTGGTGCGCTGGATCGGCGCCGCCGCGGCGCTCGATGCCAGGACGAATGCGGGCGCTACGACCGCGAACGGCGCCCTGCGGCCCCACGATGCGAAAACCATGGTCGATCCCCTTTCCGTGCTTCCCTGTTTGCGGCTACCAGGAACCGCGCCGCCCGCGCGGCGCGGTCTTGCGGGACTCCCGTGCGCCCACCTCCTCTCGTGAAGGGACCTCCGCCACCGGCTTGCGCCTCGTGCTGTCCTCCCTCTGGTGGGTTGCCGGACGGCGGGTTCCGCGCTTCCTCGGAAGCGTCCATTTCCGTACGTGCGCCCACATCTGGCGCGATACGTGGCGCTCGTCAAGCCGGCTCGCGTCGGGCGCGTAGCGCGTTGCGTCAACGGCTGAGCGGCGGCGGCCGGGAGTTGGCTGGCAGCCCTCGCGTGCTGGTTTACTGCCCGCCATGCGCCGGATCGTCCGCTGGCTGAAGCGCCTCACGGCGTTCCGCATCGGCCTCGCCACGGGCCTTCTGTTCGCGCTGCTCCAGCTCTGGGAGGTGGGCAGCCGGCAGGACCTGCCGCTCGTCGGTCGGGTCGAAGGCGCGCTGCTCGACGCGCAATTCCGGCAGCGCGGCCAGGCGCCGCACTCCGGGCGCGTGGTGGTCGCCGCCGTGGACGAGGCGGCGATCGCGAAGTTCGGCCGCTTCCCCTGGGACCGCCGGGTCCTCGCGCAGCTGGTCGATCGGCTCGATGCCGAAGGAGCCGCCGCGATCGGCTTGGACATGAGCCTTTCGGACGAGGATCTGGGCGCGCAATTCGCCGGGGCCAAGCGCTTCCACAAGCGGTTCGAGGAGATCTCGCTGGCGCAGCCGGGCGGCTCCGCCGCGGTCGACCGGTTCGGGAACGCCGACGCGAACGTGTCCGGAGCAGCGAGTGCCCTGCAGGCCCTCCGGACGGAGCTGAAGCCGGGCGGCGACGCGCTCTACCGGGTGGTGAAGGGGCGCCTGGAGGACGGCCGCCGCGCGCTCGGCGATTCGCGGCGGCAGCTCGATGCGCTGGTGAAAGAGCACGCCGCGTATGCCGCCGAGCTGGAGCGGGAGCTGACCGGCCTCGACCCCGATCACGCGCTCGCCGCTTCCATCCGGCGCGCCTCGGCCAAGGTCGCGCTCGGGTTCATCGCCCAGACCGTGCCCGAGATGGGCGCCTTCCAGGACGCCGAGGTCGAGCAGAACGTCCGGCGGGTCGAGCCGTCGCGGATCGCGCCGCCCGAGTTCCGCTACCGGCTGGCGGGCGGAGCCGACAAGGCGGACCCGGTCGCCCGCACCTGGATCAAGGAATACCCGGGCCTGCGCGCGCCGCTCTCGCCGATCGCCGCCGCCGCGGGCTCGTTCGGGTTCTTCAACACGCTGCCCGACACCGACGGAGTGATCCGGCAGGCGGCGCTCGCGATCCTGGTGCGCGGACGGTACCTGCCTTCGCTCGACGCCGTGCTGGTGGCGGCCGTGCTCGGCCTGCCACCGTCGCGCATCGCGCCGGTGACGGCGGACGACGGCGCCGCGGGGCGGGCGAACCTCGACGGGTTGGACTTCGGGGGCAAGCTGTTCGTGCCCACCGACTTCCGCGGGCTCCTGCAGATCAATTACGCGGGAGGGGACGGCACGTTCACCAACTACTCCATCGCGGACGTGGTCGAGAAGAAGCTTCCGCCGGGTGCTCTGCGGGGCAAGATCGTGCTCATCGGCGCGACCGCGCAAGGCACCTTCGATCAGCGGGTCACGCCCTTCAGCCGCATCGCCTCCGGCGTGGAGACGCACGCCAACGCGGTGGAGACCATGCTGTCGCGCACGTTCCTCCGCCGGGACGCGACGCTGCAGGGGCTCGAGGTGCTGGCGCTGGCGGCGCTGGCGCTCGCCCTCGCCTGGCTGTTCGCGCGAGTGCGCGTGCGGATGGCGCTCCCGGCCGCGTTCCTGGCCGCCGCCGGCGTGTGGGTGGCCGTCTCGGTGCTGTTCCGCGCGGGGTACCAGGTGATCGCCGCGCTGCCTCTGCTGGAGACGGGCTCGATGTTCGTCCTGGTCACCGTCTACCGCTACGCCACCGAGGAGCGGGCGCGCCAGCAGCTGCGCAAGGCGTTCCAGCTGTACCTCAACCCGGACGTGATGGACGAGATGGTGCGCGAGCCGGAAAAGCTCCAGCTGGGCGGCGAGGAGCGCGAGCTGACCGTGCTGTTCGCCGACATCCGCGGGTTCACCGGCATCGCCGAGGAGCTCTCCCCGCAGGCGCTGGTCCGCCTCCTCAACGCGTACCTCTCGCCCATGACCGACATCGTCTTCCGCCGGCGCGGCACCCTCGACAAGTACATCGGCGACGCCTTGATGGCCTTCTTCGGCGCGCCGCTCTCGAACCCTCTGCACGCGATGGACTGCTGCGAGGCGGCCTTGGAGATGCTGCAGGCCCTGAAGCGCCTCAAAGAGAGGTGGCGGGTCGAGGATCCCGGCCTGCCGGACATCGAGATCGGCATCGGGATCAACTCCGGACCCATGGTGGTGGGCAACATGGGATCCGCGCAGCGCTTCAGCTACACGGTGATGGGCGACAACGTGAACCTCGCCTCCCGCCTCGAGGGACTGAACAAGGAGTACGGGACCCGCGCGCTGATCACTTTCGCGACGCTCGAGGCGGCGCGCGTCTCGGGCGGCGAGCCCTGCGTCCGCGAGCTGGACTCGGTTCGCGTGAAGGGAAAGAAGGAGCCGGTCCGCCTCTTCGAGCTGCGTGGGAAGGGCGCGGCACCGGCGGAGGACCTCCCGCTGCTCGACGGATATGCCCGCGGTCTGGCGCTCTACCGCGAGCAGCGCTTCGCGGAAGCGAGGGTCGACTTCGAGTCTCTGCGCGAGCGCTTCCCGGACGACGGGCCCTCGCGCCTGCTCGCCGCGCGCTGCGAGCGGATGGCCTCCGAGCCCCCCGGGGAACGCTGGGACGGCGTGTTCCGCATGGAGCACAAATGACGCTGTTTTTCCTACCTTTCTCCACAATGTCGCAAAATTGACCGGCCTCGCGAGCGCCTGATACGACTGACGGACGGAGTGTAGGCGGGAGCGCGCTTCGCAGGGTGCGCGGGCGGGTCGCTGACCCCGGGGGGCGACGAGAGGGGACATGGCAGGCGAGGACCAGCTCTTCCAGCGCTTCGGCCGCGAGTTCCCCAAGGGCCACATCCTCTTCCGCGAAGGGGAGCCGGGCCGGGAGATGTTCGTCGTCCAATCCGGCAAGGTGAACATCACCAAGAAGGTGCGCGAGACCGAGAAGATCCTCGCGACGCTCGGCGCCGGCGAGTTCTTCGGCGAGATGGCCATCCTGAACAACAAGCCGCGCTCCGCCGGAGCGGTGATGGCCGAGAACGGCAAGCTCCTCGTGATCGACCCCCGCACCTTCGAGGCGATGATCCGCGGCAACGTGGAGATCGCCGTCCGCCTGATCAAGAAGCTCTCCGACCGGCTGCAGGAGGCGGACCAGCAGATCGAAAATCTCCTCTTGAAGGATCCCGGCAGCCGCGTGGTCCACTTCCTCCTCTCGAGCGCGACCAGGGGGCGCGACACGCCTCAAGGAAAGCTGGTCTCCATCAACGCGGCCGAGCTGCACGGCCGCATGGGCCTCTCCGTCGAGGCGGTGCAGGCCGCGCTCGACAAGATCGCCAAGGCGCGCATCATCCTGCTCCAGCCCGATGGCGTGGTTGTCCCCGACCTGGGCAAGATGCAGAAGTACCTCGAGTTCCTGGAGATGAAGGAACGGTTCGGGGACACTTGATGAAGCTGCGCGTCCTCGGCTGCCACGGCGGAGAGCTGCCCAAGCACCGCACGACCTGCTTCCTCGTCGACGGGAAGCTGTGCGTGGACGGCGGCGCGATCACCTCCGTCCTGGGGCTCGACGAGATCCTGCAGATCGACGACATCTTCCTCACCCACAGCCATTTCGATCACATGAAGGACGTGCCGATGATGACCGACGTCCTGGTCGGTCGGCGGCAGAAGCCGGTCGTCGTCCACGGTCCGGCCGAGACGATTCAGGCGATGGACAAGGACGTCTTCAACAACCGCGTCTGGCCCGACTTCCGCGTGATCCCCACCCCCGAGAACCCGGTGATCGCCTTCGAGGAGATGCCCATCCGCGACCCGGTGACCTGCCAGGGCTACCGCATCCGGGCCATCCCGGTGCACCACCCGGTCTATTCGGTCGGGTACATCTTCGAGTCGAAGAGCGGGGCGGTGGCCTTCTCCGGCGACACGGGACCCACCGACGAGCTTTGGCGCGCGATCAACGCCACGCCCGACCTCAAGGCCGTCTTCCTGGAGGTGTCGTTCCCCAGCCACATGCAGTGGCTCGCGGACGTCTCCGGCCACCTCACCCCGCGCACGGTGATGAGCGAGCTGGAGAAGCTCGACCGGCGCGGGGCCCGCATCTACCTCTACCACCTCAAGCCCAGCGTCATCGACGAGGTCAAGAAGGAGGTCGCCGCGCTCCGCCGCGACTACCTGCAGATCTGCGAGCTCGACGACGTCTATACGTTCTGACGCTCATGTCACTCCGCAGCTTCCTCCTCGCCTCCGCAATCGGGCTCGCCGCCGCCGCCCAGCAGGGCAGCGCCGGCGCGCAGCCGTCCGCGCCTTCGGCGCCGTCGCAGCAGCAGCAGGCCGCGCAGCTCCAGCTGCAACAGCAGCAGACCAACGCGGCCGCGGCCGCCGCCGCGGGAGCAGGGGCAGTCATCGTCTCTCAGCAGATCGAGTCGCAGGATCCATTCGCCTTGCCCGCGCCCAGTCCGCGGGCGCGGCAGTGGCTCGGGTACGCCTCGCCCTCCACCATCCTCATCCTCGGCGCCGCGCTGGTGGTGATGGCCGCCTTCGTCGGGCGGTTCGCGCCCAAGAAGCGGCGGCGGATCCGGCGGGCGAGCATCCTGGTGATGCTCTACGTGACCACCTTCGCGGTGGCGGCGGTGCTGCACTGGGTCCACGCCGAGGGCTGGTCGCGGCGCGTGTGGTTCCTGGCCGACCTGTTCGAGGTGCTGGTGGTCATCGACCTGATCGCCATCCTGCTCTTCGACCTGGTGCTGCTCGCGCTGCGGATCGAGATCGCGAACATCGTGCACGACGTCGCGCTGGGAGCGGCCTACATCCTGGCCTTCATCGGGATGCTGCACCGGAGCGGGGTGCAGCTCTCCGGGATCATCGCCACCAGCGCGGTGGTGACCGTGGTGCTCGGCCTCTCGCTGCAGGCGACGCTCGGCAACGTGCTGGGCGGCATCGCGCTGCAGCTCGACGATTCGATCCACGTCGGCGACTGGCTCCAGCTCCCCACCGGCCAGCAGGGCAAGGTGAAGGCGATCCGCTGGCGGCACACGGTGGTGGAGACGCGCAACTGGGACACGGTGATCGTCCCCAACTCGCTCTTGCTCAACGACAACATCCTCATCCTCGGCGAGCGCGAGGACCAGCCCACCCAGCACCGCATGTGGGTCTATTTCAACGTCGACTTCCGCTACTCGCCGGAGGAGGTCATCAACGTCGTCGAGGACGCCCTCCAGTCGACGCCCATCGCCAACCTGGCGGCGTTCCCCCCGCCCAACTGCATCTGCTTCGACTTCGCCCGCCAGGGAGGGGAGAGCTTCGCGAACTACGCCGTGCGCTACTGGCTCACCGACCTGGCGCAGGACGACCTCACCTCCAGCGCGGTTCGGGTGCGCGTGTACGTGGCGCTCAGGCGCGCCGGCATCCCGCTGGCGCTGCCGGGGACGGCGGTCTTCGTCTCCCACGACGACCCGGAGCACCGCGAGCGCAAGCAGGAGCGCGAGATGGCGCACCGGGTGGCGGCGCTGGAGCAGATCGAGATGCTCTCCTCGCTCTCCAGCGACGAGCGCGTGCAGCTCGCCACCTTCATGCGGCTGGCGCCCTTCGGCCGCGGCGAGGTGATCACCCGCCAGAACGCCACCGCGCACTGGCTGTACGTGCTCACCAAGGGCGAGGTGGAGGTGAAGATCCGCGCGGACAACGGCGCGGAGAAGCTGGTCACCCGCATGGCGGCGCCCAACGTGTTCGGCGAGATGGGCGTCGTGACGGGCGAACCGCGCACCGCCTCGGTGATCGCCGCCAGCGAGGTGGAGTGCTACCGGCTGGACAAGGAAGCGTTCCAGCGGGTGCTCAAGCAGCGGCCGCAGATCGCCGAGAGCGTCTCCAACGTCATGGCCCGCCGCCGCGTCGAGCTGGCCGCGGTGCGCGAGGGCCTCAACGCCGACCAGAAGAAGGCCCGCGTGCGCGAGGAGAAGAGCAGGATCCTCGAGTCGCTCCAGACCTTCTTCGGGTTGCAGGACGAGAAGCTGAACTGAAGCCGTGCTAGTAAAGCGGCATGGCCTGGTACCACAAGGTCCCTGCGCCCAAGCTGCCGGCGCAGGACAAGCGCACGCGCGTCGAAGGCCTGTGGATCAAGTGCGACGAGTGCGGCGAGATCATCTACAAGCAGGAGGTCGAGCGGAACCTCGAGCTCTGCCCGAAGTGCGGCGAGCATTTCGAGCTGCCGGTGCGGCGCCGCCTCGACCTGGTGCTCGACCCCGGCAGCTTCGTCGAGCACGATCTCGGGCTCGAGTCGACCGACCCGCTGCAGTTCAGCGATTCAAAGAGGTACCGGGAGCGCATCCGCGCCGCCGCGAGGGGCGCGGGGGAGACCGAGGCGTTCGTCAGCGGCATCGGCCGGCTCGCCGGCCGCGAAGTGTCGATCGGCGCCTTCCACTTCGGGTTCATGGGCGGCTCGATGGGCTCGGTGGTGGGCGAGAAGGTGACCCGCATCTTCGAGCGGGCGACCGACCGGCGCATCCCGGCCATCGTCTTCTCCGCCTCGGGCGGCGCGCGCATGCAGGAGGCGATCTTCTCGCTCATGCAGATGGCGAAGTGCAGCGCGGCGCTGGCCCGCTTCCGCCACGTCCGGCAGCCCTACATCAGCGTGCTGCTCGACCCGACCACCGGCGGCGTGGCCGCCTCGTTCGCCTTCCAGGGCGACGTGATCCTCGCCGAGCCGCGGGCGCTGATCGGATTCGCCGGGCCGCGCGTCATCGAGCAGACGCTGCGGCAGAAGCTGCCCGAAGGATTCCAGCGCAGCGAGTTCCTGCTCAAGCACGGGATGATCGACGCCATCGTCCCGCGCAAGGAGCTGCGCGATCGGCTGGCGCAGCTCCTCGGCCTGCTCAGCTGATGGCGTACGGGTTCGAGGACCTCAAAGAGCTGCTGTTCCGGCGCAGCAACTTCGGCATGAAGCTGGGCCTTGCGCGGATGCGCGAGGCGGTGGCGCTGCTGGGCAACCCGCACCTCGCCTTCCCGGTGCTGCACGTCGCCGGCAGCAACGGGAAGGGCTCCACCTGCGCCTTCGCGGAAGCGGCCCTGCGCGCGGCCGGCCTGCGCACCGGCCTGTACACCTCGCCGCACCTGTTCCACTTCTGCGAGCGCATCCGCTTGGCGGGCGAGCCCGTTTCGGAAGAGCGAGCCGCCGCGCTGCTGGAGGAGATCGTCCGGCGCGTGCCCTGGGCGCTGCGCGACGACGGTCTCACCTTCTTCGAGCTGACTACCTTGATGGCCTTCGTCGCCTTCGCGCAGGACCGCGTGCAGGTGGCGGTCGTGGAGGTCGGCCTGGGAGGGCGGCTCGATGCGACCAACGTGGTCGAGCCGCTCGCCTGCGCGCTTTCGCCCATCGCCCTGGAGCACACCAGGTGGCTGGGACCCACGCTCGCGCACGTCGCGGCCGAGAAGGCGGGCATCCTCAAGACGGGCGCTCCGGCGGTGAGCGCCGGCCAGCCGCGCGCGGTGGCCGACGTCGTGCAAGCGCGTGCGCGGGAGCTGGGCATTGCGCTCTGGCGGCCCGGCCGCGACTACGTCTACGAGAGCAGCGACGTCAGGCCCTTCTGCTATGCCGGTCCCGACGGAGCTCGCGTCTCGGTCGGCGCGGGGGAGGGGGTGGCCGGGGGGAGCGAGGACGCAGCGTCCACCGGGCCTACCGGGCTGGCGCTTCCGGGTCATTACCAGCGAGGGAACGCGGCGCTGGCGTGCGCGCTGCTGCAGGCGGCGGCCGGACGAGGCCTGCCGGTCGGGCTGGAGCACGTGCGCGAGGGGCTGCGCACCGCGCGGTGGCCGGCCCGGCTGGAGGTGGTGGCGGAGCGGCCGCTGGTGCTGCTGGACGGCGCGCACAATGCGCACGCTGCTCGGGCAGTGGCGCACGCGTTGCCGGCCCTCGCCGGGCGGCGGCCGGTGCAGCTCGTGTTCGCCGCGATGGACGACAAGGACCACGCCGCCATGCTGCGCGAGCTGTTGCCGCTCGCCGCGGGCGCGCACCTGTGCGCGGTCGACTCTCCGCGCGCCGCGGCGCCGGAACAACTCGCCGCCGCCGCACGCGGGCTGGGCGGGGGACCCTGCGCCGTGTACCCGAGCGTGCGCAAGGCCCTGCAGGCCGCGCGGGCGGCGGCGGGGCCGGACGGGTGCGTCCTCTGCTGCGGGTCGCTCTACCTCGCCGCCGCGGTGCAGGCCGCCCTGCGGGGCCGCCCGGCCGCCCCCATGCCGAGCGAGCGACTGTGAACGTTTTTGCCGTGGCTGCAGCGAAGCCCTAGATTGGATCGAGGGCGGTAGCGCCCCCCGCGAGAGGAAGTGCCGGCTCCGGCGCCGGATCCAACATGCGACGCCTCCACGCCCCACCTCCCCCGCCGCTCGAGGAGATCCCGTTCAAGTCCTTGTATCGGAAGGAGATCTACGACGCGCGGACGCGCGACGGGTGGGTGCTGCAGATCACCCGCTACCGGCCCGCCCCGCAGGAGTGGGAGCAGCCCATCCTGGGCGAGCCGCTGCTGCTGGTCCCCGGCTGGTCGCAGAACCGGCACGCGTTCACCTGCGCCACCTTCGTCAAGCGGCTGCTCGTGTTCGGCGCGGACTGCCACATCGTCGAGCTGCGCGGCCACGGCCGCAGCTCGCGCGAGCTCCAGATCGAGCTGTGCGGGAAGGAGCGCCGGCCGCTCCCCCGCGACCTCGACTGGGACTGGGACCTCGACACCTACCTGCTCGAGGACATCCCCGCCGCCGTCCAGGCGGTCAAGGAGCGCACGCGGCGCGACAAGGTCGTCTACCTGGGCAACAGCATGGGCGGAATGCTCGGCTACGGCTACGCGGGCAACCACCGCGACCTGGCCGGGCTGGTCACCATCGGCGCGCCCAGCGACATCGGGCGCGGGTTCTTGCTCATGCGCGCCGCCGCGCTCTTCGGGCCGGCCATGCTGGGCCCGCTCATCGACGCCCTGTGCGTCGCCGCCACCGGTCTCGACACCGCCCGCCACGGCGCCGCGCAAGCGCTGCGCCGCCTCGGGGCGGGCTTCCTGCAGCGCGTCGCGGACGCGATCGCGCCGGCGGGAGCCACCCGCCGGGGGGTGCGGTTCAGCCACGTCCCCGTGGATGCCATCCTCCGCCAGCTGGCCCGCGTCTCGACCCCCGGCAACCTGCGCCGCTACGAGCTGGTCGCGCGGTACTTCGGCTCGCTGCTCAATCCGGCGCGGGTCACGGCCGAGGAGTTCCGCTGGCTGCTCAGCGAGGGCGGCGAGAAGGAGCCCCGCCGCGTAGTCGAGCAGTTCGCGCGCTGGATCCGGCGGGACGAGATGAAGTGCTACCGCACCGGGTATGACTACAAGGCGCACTTCAAGGAGATCGAGTGCCCGATGGCCGTGCTCTTCGGCGACCTGGACAAGATCGCCTCGGCCAAGAGCACCAGCAGCATCTACCGCAAAGCGCGCAGCGAGTACTTCCTGTGGCGACCGGTGAAGGACAACTCCCACCTCGAGCTCACAGTCGGCTACGATCTGCGCCAGATTTGCGAGGACGTGAAGAACCTGGTCGACTACGCAGCGCGCCGCGAGCGCTCCCGCAGGGCGGTCGGCCACGCGAGCGGCTGACCTCCGGAACGGGCCACTTGCTTGGGACGGGGGGAGGCGCGTGCTAGCGTCCCGCTGGTGCGCACCGCCTCCGTCATCGCGCTGCTGGCCACCGCCGCAGCCGGGGCCGGAGGCGGCAGGCTCCTGTCGGTGCGGCCCGTGGCGGGACCCGACGCGACGCTCGTGCAGCTCGACGCCGACCAGCCGCTGAGCTTCACCACCCTCAAGCTCGCCGGGCCGCCCCGCGTGGTGGTCGACCTGGCCGAGACCGCCGTCGCGGGGGTGCCTGCCGGGCAGGAGGTCGGGGACGGAGCGGTGCGCCGGATCGCGGTGGCCGCGGCGGGAGCGCACACGGCGCGGGTGGTGATCGAGCTGGCGGGCGATGTGGAGTTCGACGTGCGGGCAGCGGGGAACCGGATCGAGGTGAGAGTGCCCCGCGCCGCGGCGCTGGCGCGGAGCGACAGCGCGGACGGGGGGGAGGGCGAGGCGCCTGCGACACCGATTCCGACAGCGACACCGACAGCGACAGCGACAGCGACGCCGACAGCGACAGCGACGCCGACAGCGACTGCGACACCGACTGCGACTGCGACTGCGACTGCGACTGCGACTGCGACAGCGACACCGACTGCGACACCGACTGCGACACCGACTGCGACGGCGACAGCGACACCGATTCCGACAGCGACAGCGACAGCGACAGCGACTGCGACAACGACAGCGACAGCGACTGCGACAACGACAGCGACGCCGACAGCGACACCGACAGCGACACCGACGGCGACATCCAGGGCGGAGCCCGGCCACGCCCAGATCCCCGAAATACGAGAGAGAGAGGGGCTGCCCACCGTGGCACTGGTCGGAGCCAAGAGGACGGAGAGCGGCGAGCGGCCGCCGCACGCCGTGGAGCGACCCAGGGCGCGGGCACTGGCGGCGGGACATGCCGCGATCACCGGGATAGGGTTCCGGCCCCAGGCCGGAGGTGAAGTGATCGTGCGCAGTGACCGACCGCTGCAGTACGGGGTCTCGTCGTCGGATCGGGCCGTGCTACTCCACCTCCCCAATGCGGCCATCCCGGTGGCCAACAACCGGCGGCCCCTGGACACCCGCTTCTTCGGAGGGCCCGTCCAGCGCGTGGTCCCCCAGGAGGTGAAGGGAGGGACCGAAGTCCGCATCGAGCTGCGCGAGCCTGCCGAGGTCCACCTGAACCAGAGCGGTTCGCTCCTGACCGTGTCGTTCACGCCCGGAAGCTGAAAGCCCCCGCGGCCAGTCGCCGCCGTGTCCGGCGGCGCTGCGCTCTTCGCAGCGCGAACATCGTGGATGCCGACGATGAGGAGACGAGCCGCCATCGCCGCCGTCCTCCTGTGCGCGGGGAGCTTGCCTGCCCGATCGCAGGGCGGGAGCGCCGCCGGCGGCCCGCAAGCCGACGAGGTCGAGCTGACCGCCGACCGCCTCGTCTACGACTGGGAAGACCGCAAGCTGGTGTTGGAGGGCCACGTGATCGCCACGCGCGGCCCCGCCATCCTGCGCGCCGCGCGCGGCTCGCTCGACCGCCGCACGGGCATCCTGCGCCTGGAGGGAGGGGTGCTGGCCGTGCAAGGCCGCCAGGTGGTGGTGGCGGAGGCGGCGGTGGTGGACCTCGAGTCGAAGTCGGCGGACCTGAAGGACGCCACGCTCTTCCTCAAGGACCGCACGGCGCCGTCGCCCAGCCTGCTGACCGACCGCGCCGCGGTCCGCGCCGCCGGCAAGAATGCGCTGGTCCTCACCGGCAAGCGGGTGCGCCGGCTGCCTTCCGGCGCCCTGGTCGCCGAGGCCGTCACCATGACCCCGTGCGACTGCGCGGGTGAGCCCGACTTCGAGCTCACCGCGCCAGAGGTGGAGGTCAAGGACGACCGCGCGCGCCTGAGCAGCCCGCGGTTGCAGCTCCTGGGCGCATCGGTGCCTCTGCTCGTCCCGGTGTCGCTCCCGCTTACCGAGCGGCAGTCGGGCCTGCTCTTTCCGCCGTTCCAGTACGCCGCCATCACCGGATTCGGCACCGAGGTGCCCCTCTTCCTGACGCTCGGCCGCAGCTACGACCTGACGGTGGCGCCGGGGATCTTCACCGGCAGCGGCGGCCGAACCACCGCGGCGCCCACCACGCGAGGGGTGGTGGGGCCGCGCCTGGGCCTCGAGCTCCGGTACGCCCCCGTCGAGCGCACGGGCGGGCAGCTCGACGTCGACCTGGTGCGGGACGCGAAACAGAAGGATTCGCCCGGCGGTTCGAACCCGTCGCTGGACTACACCCTGGCCGGGCAAGTCCACCGGGGCGAGATCCCCAGCTCGCCGGGCCGCGGTTTCGACGGAGTTCGCGGCGTGCTTCGCTTCTCGCATCGGACCGAGGCACCCGGAGTGCTGGCGGCCGCGCAAGGGACGCTCGCGACCGACAGCATGTACCTGCAGGACACCGAGCTGCGGGAGCTGGACCGGTTCCTCGACGCGCTGCGGACCCACGCGGGCATCGTTCGCACCCAGGGGCCCGCCGCTGCGGGCGTCGACGCCACGGTGTTGCTGGACGTCCGGACCGGCAACGATGGGGCCAACCCGGACCGGCGGCTGTTCGGTGCAGAGCGGCGGGCGACCTTCCAGCGGCTCCCAAACGTGTTCGGGCAGCTCGCGCCGGCGCGCGTCGGACCGTTCGCCTTCTCGGCCGAGCTGAGCGCGGCGCGGTTCGCGCCATTCACCCGGCTCGACCCACGCGAACGCGACACCGGCTTCGGTCCCACTGATCTGGGCGCGCCCAACGCACAGCCTCCCCCGGTCCCCGTCACCGACCCGTTGGGCCTGGGCCGGGCGCCGGCGGTCCGGTTCGACGCCTCGCCGCGCCTGTCGTGGAGCGCTTCCGGTTTACCGCTGCTCCTCGCCGTGGAATTGGGCGCCCGCGCCGACGCCTGGCTGTTCGAGAACGACCCGGCGCGCAACCGGCGGCGCCTGTATGGCATCGCCTCCGTTCGCGCCCAGATCTCGCTCGAGCGTGCCTTCGGCAGCCTGCTGCACACGGTCGAGCCGGGCATCGAGTTGCGGACCATCACCCGTGCGCTGCGCTCGGGCGGACCGGCGATCGGCGACCCCTTCGACGGAGGAGGGCCGGACTTCTCCTCGGCTCCGGGGGCGGCCCGGCAAGGGGTCGCCCAGGAGCCTCCGCCCGGCCCCGGGCTCCCACCGGCCCGACTGGCGGTGCCGGCCGCGCGGCGGCCTTACGACGAGTTGGACGGCGCCGCGCCCGAGGCCGGCGAGACGCTCGCCACGCTGCGCGTCGCCCAGGCCCTCTGGAGCAAGTCCGCGCCAGGACATGCGCCGGCGCGCGTAGTCACCGTGGACCTGCGGCAGGACCTCGTCCTTCGCGCGGGGAATACCGGGGCGCGCATCGGAGAGACCGGGGCGGCAGCCGCATTCGCATGGGGACCGGCGAGCTTCGGCGCCTCTGCCCAGTACGACTGGCGGCTCCGTGCGCTGACGTTGCTGGGAGGCGGCTTCAGCCTGCACGATGCACGTGGCGACGAGGTGCACGGCGGCTTGTCGCTGCAGCGCGGCGCGGCTTCCGAGCGGATCCGCGCGGGGATCGACGAGTTGTTCGCGGCGGCGCAGGTCGCCTCCGACGCCGGCGATCTGTTCGGGTCGGCGGGGTTCGGTGGCTCGGCTACGCTCCCGCTGCGCAGGCAAGGCATCCGTGTCTTGTACGACGCGTCCCACCTCCTGGCGGCGGGAGGGCTCCCGCCCGACACGGCCGACTGGTCGCACCGCCTGGCGCTCGTCTACGAGACGCCCTGCCGCTGCGCCGGGATCCAGCTCTACGCCAGCTTCCCCTTCATCGGCGGCAAGCTCCTCAGGGGGCCGTCCATCGGGGTGCTCCTCGACCTCAAATCGCTGGGGTCGTTCGGGCTCTCGTCGACTTGAAAACATCCGTTGCGTCTGCGACATTTTTGGATGGGACAGATCGCGCGATTCGTGGTGGAATTCTGTTCCGGTTTCACTCAGCGTGTCTGGCACACTAGACGCGGTTTTCGTACGTAACTCGCACCAAGCGTGGGGAGGAGCGGAGGCGGGAGGGTCTGCGGAACGCGATGGGTCAGGCTAGCGTGGTCAAGGAGGTCGGCCGCAAGATCCGCCAGTTGCGGCTCGCGCGCGTGGGTCCAAAGCTCACCCAGGAGGAGCTGAGCGAGCGTGCGCGCATCAGCGTCTCGTTCCTCTCCATGATCGAGCGCGGCGAGCGATCGCCGCACCTCGAGACGCTGTCCAAGATCGCCGGAGCGCTCGAGGTCCCCCTCGCCACGTTGTTCGACGACCAGGGCGAGAACGGCGTCGACCCGATGTACCGGCCGCTCATCGAGGCGTGCCGCAAGTACAACCTGGGGAAAAGAGACGTCGACCGGCTGGTCTCGGTCGTCCGGACCATGTTCGCGTAGCCGCTCGCGTACCTTGACGACCCGGCGGGCGCCCGGCACCGTGGGCCGTGGCCGAGCTCCTGGAGGAACAGCGCGGCGCCGCCCGCTGGCTGACGCTGCACCGCCCGGCGCAGCGGAACGCTCTCACGGCGGAGCTGATGGCGGGGGTTCGCCAGGCGTTGGCGCGCGCCGACGCCGATCCCGCTGCGCGGGTGGTCTGCCTCACCGGCGCCGGCGAGCAGGCCTTCTGCGCGGGCGCCGACCTGGGCACGCTCGAGGGCAGCGCCGGAGCGCTCGCTGCTCACGAGGCGCGTCGCGGATATGCGGCGCTGCTCTGCGATCTGGCCCGGCTGGGCAAGCCGATCGTCGCGTGCGCCAACGGCTCGGCGCTGGCCGGGGGCCTGGGGCTGGTCGCCGCCTGCGATTTCGCGGTAGCCGCGGACGACGCGCGCTTCGGGACGCCCGAGATCGATGTCGGCTTTTTTCCATACATGGCACTCGCACCGCTGCAGCGGGTCGTCGGCCGGCGCGCGGCGCTCGACCTCTCCCTCACGGGCCGGCGCATCGACGCGGAGGAGGCGGTGCGCATCGGGCTGCTCAACGCGGCGGTGCCGCGCGCTCAGCTCGCCGCTAAGGTAGACCAGATCTGCTGCATGCTGGCCGGCAAGAGCCCCGCCGTGCTCCGGATGGGGAGGCGCGCGTTCTACGCCACGCAGGACCTCCCGTACGAGCAGCAGCTCGAGGCGCTGGCCGCGCAACTCGGCCTGAACGCGCAGCTCGAGGACGCCGCGGAGGGAGTGTCGGCCTTCCTGCAGAAGCGTCCGCCGGACTGGAAGGGGAGGTAGCCGTGCAGGACAAGGTGATCGTCACCTGCGCGCTGACCGGCGTCCTGGCCACGCGCGAACAGTGCCCTTGGGTGCCCTACACGCCCGCCGAGATCGCCGAGGAAGCCCGCCGCGCTTACGAGGCGGGCGCCGCGGTGGTGCACATCCACGCGCGCACCGACGAGGGCGGACCGACCTACGAGCCGGCGGTGTTCGCCGCCATCCGCCGCGAGATCGAGGCGCGCTGCCCGGTGATCCTGAACTTCTCCACGGGCGGGATCGGCTCGATGGAGGGGCGCGTCGCCCACATCCGCGAGGTGAAGCCCGCTCTCGGCGCGCTCAACATGGGCTCGATGAACTACGCCAAGTACTCGGCGCGCCGGAAGGAGTTCGTCTTCGATTTCGTCTTCGAGAATACCTTCAAGGACATTTCCTACCTCTTGCGCGTGATGAAGGAAGCGGGCGTGAAGCCCGAGCTGGAGTGCTTCGACGTGGGCCACACCAACAGCATCTGGCCGCTCATCGACCAGGGCCTGCTCGACCGCCCGCTGCAGTTCAGCTTCATCATGGGCGTCCTGGGCGGGATCCGCGCCACGGCGGAGAACCTCGCGGTGCAGGCGCGCGAGGCGCCCCCCGACTCCACCTGGGAGGTGGTCGGGATCTCGCACCAGCAGTGGCGGATGGTGGGCGCGGCCCTTTCGCTGGGCGGCAACGTGCGTGTCGGGCTGGAGGACAACTTCTACCTCGACGCCCAGGGCGCGCAGATGGCGAAGTCCAACGGCGACCTGGTCGAAAAGGCGGTGCGGATGGCCCGGGACACCGGCCGCGAGCCGGCCACCGTGGCCGAGGCGCGGGCGCTCCTCTCGCTCGAGGCGCCCTGGTGAACATCGGCCCGGCAGGGCACTCCGCAGGTGAGCCAGTAGGTGGGGCTGCGTTCCTGTCGTTGCGCTTGACACAACGCACTGCGGCATCTACTTCACGGCTTCTCGATCCGCGGAGGCTGCCGTGAAGAAGATCCGCCTGCTCACACCCGGTCCGACCCCCGTTCCCGAGCGCATCTCGCTGCGCATGGCGCAGCCCATCCTCCACCACCGCTCGCCCGAGTTCGAGCAGGTGTTCGCGCGCTGCCGCGAGGGCCTCGCCTGGCTGTTCCAGACCAAGCAGGACGTGGTGCAGCTCGCCTCCAGCGGGACCGGCGCGATGGAGGCGTCGCTCGTGAATTTCCTGCGACGAGGCGACGAGGCGATCGTGATCGACGCCGGCAAGTTCGGGGAGCGGTGGGGGAAGCTCGCGAAGAGCTATGGCGTCAACGCGGTCACCTTGAAGGTCGAGTGGGGCAGCGCCGTCGACCCGGGCGCGGTGAAAGCGGCGCTCGAGGAGCACCCCGGCGCCAGGGCCGTGTTCGTGCAGGCGAACGAGTCCTCGACCGGGGTGGCGCACCCCGTGCAGAAGCTGGCGCAGATCACCCGGAACCACCCGGCCATCCTGGTGGTGGACGCGATCAGCGCGCTCGGCGCCTTCGACCTGCCGTTCGACGCCTGGGGCATCGACGTGATGGTCTCCGGGTCGCAGAAGGCGCTGGGGCTGCCCCCCGGGCTGGCCTTTCTCGCCGCCAGCGAGAAGGCCTGGAAGCTGAACGAGACGGCCGACCTGCCGCGCTTCTATTTCGACGTGAAGCGCGAGCGCGACAACCAGCGGAAGAACCAGACCGCCTGGACCCCGGCCATCTCGCTGGTCCAAGGGCTCGACGAGTCGCTGCAGATGTTCCGCGAGGAAGGCCTGCAGGCCTGCTTCGCGCGCCACGAGCGGCTCGCCCGCGGGGCCCGCGCCGGCATGCAGGCGTTGGGGCTGAAGCTGTACTCGAAGGCGCCCAGCGCGGCGATGACCACCGTGCTCGCACCCGAGGGCACCGACTCGGAGAAGCTGGTCAAGCACCTCTTCAAGCAGTACGGGATCAAGCTGGTCGGCGGGCAGGACGCGGCGAAGGGCAAGATCTTCCGCATCGCGCACCTCGGCTACTTCGACGACTTCGACATGCTGGTGGTGGTCGGCGCCATCGAGCGGGGCCTCCGGGACCTGGGCGCCAAGGCGCAGCTCGGCGCGGGACTCGCCGCCGCCCAGGCCGCCATGGCCGAGGCGGGAGCGCCCTCCGGGCCGGAGCTGCGGGGGTAAGGACGGTCATGCGCATCCTCATCAGCGACGATCTCTCCTCCGAGGCCAAGGCGATCCTGGAGCGCATCCCCGGCGCGCAGGTGGACGTGCGCATCGGGCTGAAACCCCAGGAGCTGCGCGAGATCATCGGCGGCTACGAGGCGCTGGCGGTCCGCAGCGCCACCAAGGTGACCAAGGAGGTCCTGGACGCGGCCCAGAAGCTGCGCGTCATCGGCCGCGCGGGCACCGGGGTGGACAACATCGACCTCGGCGCGGCCTCGCGCCGGGGCGTGGTGGTGATGAACGCGCCCGGAGGGAACAGCGTCTCGGTGGCCGAGCACACGCTCGCGCTGCTCCTCGCGCTCGCCCGGCAGATTGCCGACGCCTCGCAGAGCACGCGCGCCGGCAAGTGGGAGAAGAAGAAGTTCGCCTCGGGCCGCGAGCTCTTGGGCAAGACGCTGGGCGTGATCGGCACCGGCAACATCGGCGCGCTGGTGGTCAGGCGGGCGCAGTCCTTCGGGATGAAAGTGCTGGGCTACGACCCGTTCCTCGCCGCCGAGGCGGCCGAGAAGCTGGGCATCGAGCTGGTCGACCTGGCGGAGATCTGGAAGCGCTCGGACGCCATCACGCTGCACGTCCCGCTCACGGAGCAGACGAAGAACATGGTGGGCGCCCCGCAGCTCGCGCAGATGAAGCCGGGAGCGCTCCTGGTCAACTGCGCCCGCGGGGGCCTGGTCGACGAGAAGGCCCTCGCCGAGGCCCTGAAGGCCGGCAAGCTGGGCGGCGCCGCGCTCGACGTCTTCGAGCAGGAGCCGCCCGCCGAAGGCCATCCGCTCTTCTCCTGCCCCAACTTCATCGGCACTCCGCACCTGGGCGGGTCGACCGAGGACGCCCAGCAGAACGTGGCCACCATCGTCTGCGAGGCGATGGTGGACTACCTGACCAGCGGCACCATCCGCAACGCGGTGAACGTGCCCAGCGTCTCCGGGGAAGTCCTCGAGCGCCTGGGGCCCTTCCTCCGGCTCTGCGAGAAGATGGGCGGGCTCAGCGCGCAGCTCGCGCTCGAGGGCGAGACCGCCACCGCGCCGGAGCAGATCGAGATCTCCTATGCCGGAGAGGTGGCGGAGCAGCCGACCGCGCCGCTGACGGCCGCCGTGCTCAAGGGAGTCCTGGGCACCTTCCTGGCCGAGCCGGTCAACGAGGTGAGCGCGCCGGCGTTGGCGAAGGAGCGGGGCCTCTCGGTCACCCAGGTGAAGAGGAACGAGACGCCCGACTTCGCCAGCCTGGTGACGGTGAAGCTGCGCTCGAAGGCCGGAACCACCGAGGTGGCGGGCACCATCATCGGGAAGCGCGAGCCCCGCGTGGTGCGCGTGAACGAGTTCGCGGTCGAGGCCGCGCCGCAGGGCACGGTGCTCGTGATGGTGAACCAGGACAAGCCCGGCGTGATCGGCAACGTGGGTCGCACTCTCGGCGAGGCGCAGGTGAACAGCGCCCAGTTCGCGCTCGCCCGCGAGGCCCGGACGGGCCGCGCGCTGGCGCTGGTCAACATCGACGGGACGGCCAGCCCCGAGACGCTGGACAGGCTGCGCAAGCTGCCCCACGTGCTCGAGGTGCGGCAAGTCGTCCTCTGAACCCCGCCACCCGTGGTACTCAAGGTCCATGTCCAACGTCGTGATCGTCGGCGCCCAATGGGGTGACGAGGGGAAGGGGAAGATCGTCGACCTCTTCACCTCGTGGGCCGACGTGGTGGTGCGTTACCAGGGAGGGGCGAACGCCGGCCACACGCTGGTGGTCGGCGGGGTGAAGACGGTGCTGCACCTGGTGCCGAGCGGCGTGCTGCACGCCGGCAAGCGGTGCTTCATCGGGAACGGGGTGGTGGTCGACCCGGAAGCGCTCGACGACGAGATCGATCTGCTCAAGAGCCGCGGCTTGCTCTCCGACCCCGCGCAGCTGGTGGTGAGCGAGAACGCCCACGTCATCTTCCCCTACCACAAGCGGATCGACGTGGGGCGGGAGCAGAAGACCGGACGCACCAAGATCGGCACCACCGGCCGCGGCATCGGCCCCTGCTACGAGGACAAGGTGGCGCGGCGCGGGATCCGCATGCGCGACCTCCTCAAGCAACACGCCCTGCGCGACCGCCTGGCGGAGCGCCTCGAGGAGGCGAACGCCCAGATCCGCGCGCTCGGGGGCGAGCCGGTCGAGCTGGAGAAGGTGCATTCCTGGGCCGCCGGGCTGGGCGAGAAGCTGGCCCCGTACATCGGCGACGCCAGCGAGAAGCTGGCCCACGAGGTGGAGCGGGGCAAGGCGGTGCTCTTCGAGGGCGCGCAAGGCACGCTCCTCGACGTGGATCACGGAACGTACCCGTTCGTGACCAGCAGCAACACGGTGGCGGGCAACGCCGCGGTCGGGGCGGGCCTGGGGCCGACCGCGATCCACTCGGTCATCGGCATCAGCAAGGCGTACACCACGCGGGTCGGGAACGGTCCGCTGCCCACCGAGCTGCACGACGAGGCCGGCGACCGCCTGCGCACCGTCGGCGTCGAGTACGGCGCCACCACCGGGCGCCCGAGGCGCTGCGGCTGGTTCGACGCGCTGGTCCTGCGCTACGCGGCGCGCGTCAACGGGCTCTCCGGGCTGGCCTTGACCAAGCTCGACGTACTCACCGGCTTCGAGAAGCTCCAGATCGCGGTGCGGTACCGGCTCGACGACGGCAAGGTCGTCCACGAGTTCCCTTCCGATCCCGAGCTGCTCGAGCAGGCGCAGCCCGTGTACGAAGAGCTGCCGGGATGGAAGGAGCCCATCGCGGACGTGCGCGAGTACAAGGACCTGCCGGAGAACGCGCGCAGGTACGTCGAGCGGGTGGAAGACCTGGTCAGGGTAGAGGCGATCGCTGTGTCGGTGGGGGCCGAGCGGGTGCAGACCATCGTGCGGAAGAATCCCTTCCGGCACGGATAGCAGCCGGCGACGGGGCGGCGGTACGCTTTTCCCGCCGCGGACCTGATGGACGCATTCCGGCCCGCCGAGCGGACCTGCGAGCCTGCGGGCAGGAGGACGTGGTGACAGAGGCGATCATCGTCGATGCGGTGCGAACCGCGCGCGGGAAGCGGAAGGGAGCGCTGTCGGAGCTCCACCCCGTCGATCTGCTGGCGCAGACGCTCGCGGCGGCGTTGTCCCACGCGGGGCTCAAGCCGCAGGACGTCGACGACGTGATCATGGGCTGCGTCACGCAGGTCGGCGAGCAGGGGCTCAACATCGCGCGCGGCGCGGTGCTCGCCGCGGGGCTGCCGGTCGAGGTGCCGGGGACGACCGTGAACCGCTTCTGCGGCTCCGGCCTGCAGGCGGTGAACTTCGGGGCGCAGGCGGTGCTCTCCGGCGCCTCGCAGCTGGTGGTCGCCGGCGGAGTGGAGCACATGACCCGCGTGCCGATGGGCTCCGACGCGGTGGGCGGCGAGGGACCGGTTTCGCCAGGGCTCCAGCAGCACTGGCCCGGGCTGGTCCCGCAGGGGCTGTCCGCCGAGCTGATCGCGGCGAAGTGGGGCTACCCGCGCGAGAAGCTGGACGAGTTCGCCGTGCAATCGCAGCGCAAGGCGGCGAGCGCGATCGAGAAGGGGCTCTTCGTCAGGGAGATCGTCCCGATGAAGCTGCCGGGAGGCCGTAGCTTCGATCGCGACGAGCACCCGCGTCCGGGCACCACGGTCGAGACGCTCGCCCAGCTCAGGCCGTCGTTCAAGGAAGACGGCGTGCTGCACGCGGGCAACAGCTCGGGGATCGTCGACGGCGCGGCGGCGGTGGTGATCGCCTCCAAGGGGCGGGCGCGCAGCCTGGGACTCAAGCCGCGGGCCCGGATCGTCTCGATGGCCGTGGCGGGATCGGACCCGGTGCTGATGCTGACCGGCCCCATCCCCTCGACTCGCAAGGCGCTGGCGCAGGCGGACCTCAAGGTCAGCGACATCGACCTCTTCGAGATCAACGAGGCCTTCGCCCCGGTGCCGCTCGTCGTCGCCCAGGAGCTCGGCATCCCGCTGGAGAAGGTGAACGTCAACGGCGGCGCCATCGCGCTCGGCCACCCGCTCGGCGCCACCGGCGCGATGCTCCTCGCCACCGCGCTGCACGAGCTGGAGCGCACCGGCCAGCGGCGCGCCCTGATCACGCTCTGCATCGGCTACGGCATGGGCATCTCGACCATCATCGACCGCCGCTTCGACTAGGCCGCTGTGCTGTAAGGACCAGAAGCGTTTCACGCGAAGCGCGGAAGGGAAAGAAGCGCGGAAGGATTCATTTGGCCTCGGCGGCGTGCGTCCGAGAAGACTCGCAAAAAAGT
>DASQBG010000166.1:0-19720 GCA_035635335.1 Myxococcales bacterium
GGAGACGGTCCCCGCCGGCGCGCCGTTGAGGAAGAATTGCACCCGGTCGATGGCCACGTCGTCGGTGGCGTCCGCCAGCACTTCGAGGTTGCCGCCCGCGGCCACCGATGCCGGCGCCAGCAAGCGGACTGCCGGCGGTGCGTCGGCGGCGTCCACCTGCGCCGTCGCGCCCAGCGCGCCGCAGACGGCGGAGACCGTCACCACGCCGGGCCGCCGCGCGGTGGCGGTCCCGCGGTCGTCGATGGAGATGGTCGCGGGATCGCTGGACGCGAAACCGCATCCCGGCATCCCGGTCAGATCCACCGCACTGCCGGTGGTCAGGATGCCCGTCAGCTTCACGGTGGCGGTACCGCCGACGTGGTCGATGTGCGCCAGCGCGGGAGAGATCTCCAGATGGTCGACGGTGGCGGACGGATCGACGATGACGTGCACGGAAACGGAGGACTTGCCGAACGCCACGTCGACGTCGGTCTCGCCGCGCGACTGCGCGACGACCTCGCCGCCCGCGGTGACCAGCGCCACGTCCGGGTTCCGCGAGGTGTACTGCACTCCCTTGTCCGGCCCCGAGACGTCCGCCGTTCCGCCCAGCAGGAAGCTGGCGGACACGGCCAGCGGCGCCCTCTGGAAAGGCAAGGTGAGGAGGACGGGCGACGGAGAGGCCGACAGGGAGAGAAGCTGGTCGAACGCGCCGCTCCCGGTGAACTGCACTGCCGACGAGTGCACTACCCGGCCGAAGGCGTCGACCAGGGCGGCGTCCACTACCACCACCCCGTCCGGCGGGATCGAGGTCCCCGCTTGCAACGGCACGGAGAAGGAGAGCGTGCCGTCCGGCGTCCGCGGCCGGATCGAGAGGTTCGCATTGGCGAAGGCGCCGGCGGCGGCCGCCTTCAGATTTCCGCCCACCGCGCGGAGCCGGCTGGCCGCCGTTCCCATCACGGCGACGTCGGACCGGCTCAGCGAGCCCGAGTACGACAAGGAAACCGTCAGCGACCCGTCCTGGGAGGCCGCCACGAAGATTCCGGACTCGAATGCCGCCGCCTCGTCCGCGGTCGAGAAGCGCGCGGTGGCCGGATCGCCCGCGGTGCCATTCGCGGAGAGCGCGCGAGCAGTGACCTCGACCGTGCCGTCCTCGGCGAAGGGAGAGGCGAGCGGGACGGACAGGTGGAAGGGGACGAGGCCGCTCCGATCGCGCGCGACCACCGCCCCGAGCACCTGGCCGGCCACACCCGCAGAGAGAGAGGTGGCGCGCACGTCGACCCGGAGCTGCTCGGCGCCCTCGGCGGCGAAACCCAGCTCGATCAGGGTGGCGCCGGGCCGGACCGGCACCACCGGAAAGATCGCGCCCACCGGGGCGGTCTGCGCCAGCGCCGCGGACGAGAGCAGTGCCACCGCCTGGACGAGGATCGCGGCGCGAGCCCTCATCGAGCGCCCTCCGCGGCCAGGTGCACCTCGCCGTCGTGGCGCAGCCCGGCGACCAGCGCGTCGAAGGCACGGCGCCGGCGCGCCGCGTCCGCGCGGCCGACGATCTCCCCGCGGACCTCGGCGAAGGCGGGCGTGCGCGCGGCCGCGCGCTCGAGCAGGACCAGGACCGCCCACCCGTCCGGCGTGAGCACCGGCGCGGACACCTCGCCGGGACGCTGCAGCGCGAACGCGGCAGACGAGGTGACGGCGTCCCGATCCGGCCTCGCCAGCCAACCGAGCTGCCCGCCCTCCTTGCGTTCCGGCCCGTCTCCCGCGCCGGCGACCTTGGCGAGCGGTTCCCCCTTGCGCAGCCGGCGCTGGAACTCCTCTGCCCTCTTGCGCGCGCGGGCCTTGGTCTCCGCGCCGGCCGCGGGCCCGACTGCGGCCAGGACACGACCGATGCGCACTCGTTCGGGCTGATCGAATTCGCGCCGGTGCTCCTCGTAGTAGCGCTGGAGCTCCGCGTCGGAACCCGGGCCCCCGCTCTTCTCCTCGTCGGCGAGCAGCGCCTGCACGATGAGGCGCTCCTCGAGATCCTCGATCTGCCGGCGGATCTCCGGACGCTCGCCGATGTGCCGCCGCCGCGCCTCCTCGGCGAGCAGCTTCTTGTCGACGAGCGATCTCGCGACCTCGCGGCGGCCCGCTGCGCTGTCGAACTCGCGCCGTAGCGCGGGTGCGAGCCGCAGCAGCCCCTCCTCGAGCTCGCCGGCGGTGAGGCTGCCGCCGCGGAACGATGCGACCACGCGTAGAGGCCCTTCGCCTCCGTGCTTCCGCAAGGCAAAGAGAAGAGCGCCCGCCAACAAGGCGGCCGCCGCGCAGGCGAGGAGGATGCGGGTGCGAGCCGGGATCGGGCGCATGCGCTCGTTCAGCGTGCCGATGCGGTGGTGGTCGGGGCGGCGGTGGTCAGCGGAACCGCGGCCAGCGCAGCCTCGTCGACCTGGACCGCCGTCCTTTCCCGGATCCCCTTCAGCAGCTCCCCGTAGGCGCGGCTCTGCGCCTGGCGGGCGATTTGCGCCCGGATCGATTCGCGCGCTTCGGAGAACGGCCGGTCGGCCCCCGCCGTCTTCACCTCCAAGCGGACCAGCTCGAACCCGCGCTCGGTCGCGAAGGGTCCGGCGATCTCTCCGGGCTGGAGCGAAAAGGCGGCTTGCGCCCCCTCCAGGCCGACCGCCGCGGCGAGCTCGTCGCGGGTCATGTACCGCAGCGATCCGCCCGAGCCGCGGGTGGCCGGATCGTTCGACCGGTCGCGGACCGCGGTCGCGAACGCGGACACATCGCCGCGGCGCTGGCGCTCGTCCAGCTCACGGCGGAGCCTGTCCGCGTCGGTCTTGACCGAGGGGCGGGACCGGGCGTCCGCCACCAGGAACAGGTGGGCGACCCGGGCCATCTCCGGCCGGACGAACTCCTGGAGGTGGTCGTCGTAGTACTTGCGCGCTTCCGCGTCGCTGGCGGCCGCGGGATGCGCCTCGAATTCGGTTCGCAGCAGCTCCTGCACCATGGCGCGGTCGAGCTGTCCCCGGACGGCGGTCGCCCGCTCGAGGTGGCGCCGTGCCGCTTCCTGCGCGAGGAGCTCGTTCCGCACCAGGCTCTCGAGGAGCTCGCGGCGGCGCTCGGCGCCCGCGTAGCGGGCACGGAGCAAAGGCGCGGTCTGGTCGACCTCGCGCTGGAGATCAGCCGCCGTGATGGTGCGATCGCCGACCCGGGCGAGCACCTGCCGTGCCGGTTCGGACTTCCGGCACCCTGCGGTGACGAGAACCACGACCATCGACGCTGCCAGGCCGGAGACGCGCATGTGCAGGGACCCCTCCCAGGTGCATGCCGCGATTGCTTCGCTGGAATTACCGAGTCGACGAATGGACGGTTGCTGGCAGAGGCCCGGGTCCTCGGCCCGATCGAGCAGTCGCTAGCGGGTGTGCCGGTCGCATGTCCCCTCCCAAATGACGCTAATCGACCACATACCGTGGGGAGGTCAATAGGCCGGAATTCTGGCCTGCAAGGCTTGAATTCGGGCCTTTACCAAAATTGGTTTGGAAATCCGGCATGTCGGGTACCAGACAGCCGGCTGAGGTCCGGAGGCCATAGACGTTCATCGGATGGGCTTTAGCCGCGGGTGCCGGCGCGGGTCGCAGGCCCCAAGCCGCACCCGGGGAACCGGGGCTGCGCGTGCGCGACCCGGCGCAAAGGTCGGCGAGAAAACGACAGCGCGGCCCTGCAGGCCCACCTACCTGCCGTGCTTGGATCGGTTCCCTATGGTCCCGCCGCCCATCTACTTCACCCTCCGTTCCAAATGGCTGGCCCTGTCCCCGCGGGCCCGCGCGATGGCAATCTGCGCGGTCGTTGCGGTGGCCGGCCTGTGTCTCTATGCCGCATTCCGCGGCGACTCGGTCGAGAGGGCCGTGGCGCGTGGCGATCTGCACGCGGCCAAGACCGAGCTCAAGCAGCGCCAGACGCTCGACGCGGGCGCCCGCAGCTACGACGCGGGCCGCATCGCGGAGGCGCAGGGCGCGTTCCGCGTCGCCACCTCGAGCTACCTGGCGGCGATGCGCCAAGGTGACGAGCGCGGCCTGGAGCGCCTGATCGACATGACCCGCGCGCCGGCCTGCCCCGCGCGAACGGCCGCCGCCGCTGCGCTGGGCAACGTGCGCGACAGCCGCGGCGTCCGCGCCCTGCACGAGCTGCGCCGGGCGAGGTTCGCGGACGAGCGCGGCAAGAAGCGCAGGTCGAGCGCCTGCAACAGCGCGCAGGCGGCCCGCAAGGCGCTGAAGCGCGCCCGCAAGGCCAAGGCCTGAAGCGGTTCAGAAGCGGCCGCCGACGGTCAGCGTAGGGAACCTCGCCGGCCCTGGCTGCGGCGGCGCGGCAGCGCCTGGGGAATGCAACAGGCGCGGCACCAGGATGCCGAAGAGAGCGCCCGCCCCTGCTCCCGCCAGCACGTCGGAAAGGTAATGCCGGTCCGCCGCGATCCGCAGGTAGCCGGCGGCGGCCGCCAGCGGCAGGCCCGCGGCCCACCCGACCCAGGCGTCGCGATCGCCTCGCAGCGAGGCGCAGGTGGCCAGCGAGACCGCCAGGGCGAAGGCGGAGCTGGCGTGGCCCGAATAGAACGAGGCGTGCTCGTCGCTAGACCCGCGCGTCCCCTCGCGCGCGCGCCCGTCCGGCCGCTCGCGCGCGACCGCCAGCTTGACGGCCTGGCCGAGGAGACCGGCCAGCGCGACCGTCTCGGCGGCGATGAGCGCGTCGGTGCCCGCGGCCTTCGCATCGCGGCCGGAGACGAAGAAGTCCACCCCGAGGCCCACGAGCGGCACTCCGCCATACGCGAGCACGTCGCTCGCGATGGCGGCGGGGGCGGGGTCTCCCCAGCGGAGGCGGTCGCGCACGGCGCCGTCGAACGCCGGCGGATCGCACCAGCGGCACGCGGACGGTGCGATCTGCTCCTCGAAGATCTTCGAGAGCAGCCAGGCCGCGCCGGCGGCGCCCGTCACCACCGGGTCGCGGATCGAATCGTACGGCAGGGACCGCGAAGGACCGCTCGCACCGGCGAGCGCCGCAGCCGCGGCTACGGCCAGGAGCGCGGGCATCCAGGAATTCTAGCCCGGCGGCCGGGGCTACATCACGGAGACGTTCTCAGCGGGCGCCGATGGGGCTGCCCTGCCGGTCGGACGCCGCGGGCGGCGCGGGCACGGGGAAGCCCCGCTTGCGCATCAGCGCCGCGATCCCCGGCTCGCGTCCGCGGAACGCGCGGTAGCCGTCGGCCGGATCCACCGTGTTGCCCGCGCTGAACACGTTGTCGCGCAGCCGCCTCGCCACGGCCTTGTCGTAAGGGCCGCCTTGCTCGAGGAAGGCCTCCCAGGCGTCCGCAGAGAGCGTATCCGACCACAGGTAGCTGTAGTAGCCGGCGGAGTACCCGTCGCCGGAGAACACGTGGCCGAACTGCGGCGTGCGGTGCCGCATCACCAGCTCGGCGGGCATGCCGAGCGCCGCCAGCGTCTCCTTCTCGAAGCGGCGCGGATCGATCGGCGTGTCGCCCGCCAGGTGCAGCTTCATGTCGACGACCGCGCTCGCCAGGTACTCGACGGTCGCGAAGCCCTGGTTGAACGTCTTGCTGCGCTCGATCTTCTGCACCAGCTCGGACGGGATGGGCTTGCCGGTCTGGGAATGGAGCGCGAAGCGGTCGAGCACCAGCCGGGTCGACAGCCAGTGCTCCAGGAGCTGCGAGGGGAACTCGACGTAGTCACGAGCAACCGAGGTCCCGGCCAGCGAGGGATAGGTGACGCTCGAGTTGAGCCCGTGCAGCGCGTGGCCGAACTCGTGGAAGAGCGTCCGCGCGTCGTCCCAGCTGATCAGGATCGGCTCGCCCGGCTTCCCCTTCACGAAGTTGGCGTTGTTGGAGACGATGACCGGGACCTCTCCCTCCAGTCGCGATTGCCGCCGATACTCGTTCATCCACGCGCCGGAGCCCTTTCCGGGGCGGGCGTACGGATCGAAGTACCAGAGGCCCACGTGCTTGCCCTGGGCGTCGGTCACTTCCCAGACGCGCACGTCGGGGTGGTAGACCGGGACGGTCCCCTGGGCCACCGGCGCGAAGCGCAGGCCGAACAGCTCCCCCGCCACCCAGAACATTCCCTCGCGCAGCTTCTCCAGCTGCAGATAGGGCTTCACGTCGTTCTGGTCGAGGTCGTACTTCGCCTTGCGCACCCTCTCCGCGTAGAAGCGGTAATCCCAGGGGGCAATGCGGATGCCGGCCTTCTCCCGGTCGGCGACGGCCTGCATGTCGGCGACCTCCTCGTGGACCCACGCGACCGCGGGCTTCCAGACCGCCTCCATCAGCGCCACCGCGCGCTCGGGCGTCTTCGCCATGGAGTCCTCCAGGCGCCAGTGCGCGTGCGTCGGGTAGCCGAGGAGCTTGGCCCGCTCGGCACGGAGCTTCAGGACCTCGGCGATGGTCTGGTTGTTGTCGTGCGCGTCGCCGTTGTCGCCGCGCATGACGAACATGCGCCAGACCTTCTCGCGCAGATCGCGGCGGGTGGAATAGGTGAGGAACGGGTCGACGCTGGAGCGCGTGTTGACGATCGCCCACTGACCCTGCTTCCCGCGGGCGGCCGCGGCGGCGCCGGCCCCGTCGCGCACGGTAGCCGGCAGGCCGGCCAGGTCGGCTTCCTTCTCGAGGAGGACCATCTGGGAATCCTCCTCGGCGAGCACGTTCTGGCTGAACTTCGTGTACAGGCCGGCGAGGCGTTGGTTCAGCTCGGCGAGCCTGCCTTTCGCCGCCGCGTCGAGCTTCGCGCCGGCGCGCACGAAGGTGGTGTAGTCGAGCCACAAGAGCCGCTGCTGCTCGGGCGTGAGCTTCAGCCGGTCGCGCGCGGCGTACACGGCGTCGATGCGCGCGAACAGCCTGGTGTTCTGGAAAATCCGATCGTTGAGCTCCGCCAGCCTGGGCGACATCTCCCGCTCGATGCCCTGCACTTCCGCGTCATTCATGGTGGAGGTGTAGACGTTGTACGCGGTGCTCACGCGCTCCAGCGTGTGGCCCGCCCGCTCCAAGGCGGCGATGGTGTTGTCGAACGTCGGCGTGGCGGGCTCGGCCGCGATGCGGTCGACCTCGGCCAGGTTCTCGGCCATGGCGATTTCGAGCGCGGGCTTCAAGTCCGCCGGCTTGAACCGGCCGAACGGAGGCACGCCGCCCCAGGGACCCGACCACGGCGCGAGCAGCGGGTTCACCTGGTCCACCGCACTCTTGTCGCTGGACCGGGTGGCAGCGTCATCGGGCTTCGCGGGCTGCGCCGCGCAACCGGCCAGGAGGGCGAGGACCGGCGCGAGCACGCCGGTCGTCCGGGGAGGAGCGGGAAAGGTCATGTTCCATCCGTTGGAGGGGTGACGAGCGGATCCTATCTCGTACGGCGTGCGGCTGGGGGAATTTCCGGCCTGGGTCAAAAGGCCGTGAGTACGTTCCAGGGATGCGTCTTCTGGAGCTGCTCCTCGGCCGCCCGCTGCGCTCGGACGAGGAAGCGGTCGAGCGCATCGGCGTGCTCACCGCGATCCCGGTGCTCGGGCTGGACGCGCTGGCGTCGGCCTCGTACGGCCCGGAGGCCGCCCTCACCGTCCTGCTCCCGCTCGGCGTCACGGCGACGATCTGGATCCGTCCGATCACGCTCGCCATCGTCGGGGTGCTGGCCGTGGTCGCCCTCTCGTACGCCCAGACCATCCCCGCCTACCCCAACGGCGGTGGCTCTTTCACGGTGGCCAAGGAGAACCTCGGTCGGAAGCCCGGGCTCCTCGCGGCCGCCGCGCTCTGCACCGATTACGTGCTCAACGTGGCCGTGGCCATCTCGGCGGGCATCGGGGCCATCGCCTCGGCCGAGCCGCGCCTGCTCCCGCATACGCTTCCTCTCTGCCTCGGCGTCCTGGCGCTCCTGATGATCGTCAACCTGCGCGGCGTTCGCGAATCGGGGCTCGCCTTCCTGGTCCCCACCTACCTCTTCGTCGCGTCGCTGCTCTTCACGCTCGGTCTCGGCGCCTGGAAGACGGTGCTCGCGGACGGCCATCCGACGCCGGTCGTGCCGCCTCCCCGGCTGCCTCCGGTGGCCGCCGCCGCGAGCTTGTGGCTGCTAGCGAGGGCCTTCGCCAGCGGCTCCACCGCGCTGACGGGGGTCGAGGCGGTCAGCAACGCGGTGCCGATCTTCCGCGAGCCGAAGGTGCACCGGGCCCGGCGAACGCTCGGCGCCATGACGGCGATCCTGATGGTGCTGTTGCTCGGCATCTCGCTGCTCTCGCAGGCCTACGGCATCGGCGCGACCGAGCCCGGAAAACCCGGCTACCAGAGCGTGATCTCGCAGATGGTGGGCGCCGTCACGGGACGGGGCTGGTTCTACTTCCTGACCATGGGCGCGGTATTCAGTGTACTCACGCTGTCCGCCAACACGAGCTTCGCCGACTTCCCGCGGGTCTGCCGGCTGCTCGCGCTCGACGAGTACCTCCCGCCGGGCTTCGCCCACCGCGGCCGGCGGCTCGTCTATTCGCGCGGCATCGTCGCCCTGGCGGTGATCGCCGCGGCGCTCCTCATCGGCTTCGGCGGGATCACGGACCGACTCATCCCGCTCTTCGCCGTCGGCGCCTTCCTCGCGTTCACCATGTCGCAGCTGGGAATGGTCATGCACTGGCGGCGCACGGGCGGTCCCGGCGCGCGCCGCTCGCTGATCCTGAATGCCGCCGGCGCACTCGCGACCTCCGTCACCCTGGTGGTCATCATCGTCTCCAAATTCACCGAGGGCGCGTGGCTGACGGTGGTCGTGATCCCGCTCCTGGTCGCCGGGTTCTCGTACATCCGCCGCTACTACGACCGGGTGTGGGGCGAGCTGGGCGATCCGTCCCCGCTCGACCTGAGCAATCTGGCGCGCCCGATCGTGGTGGTGCCGCTGCTGCGGCTCGATCGGGTGGCGCGGAAGGGGCTGAGGTTCGCGCTCTCCTTGACCGACGACGTGCGCGCGGTCCAGGTGCTCACCGAGGACATGATGATCGAGGACCTGCGCAGCCGCTGGCCCGACCTGGTCGAGCGGCCGGCGCGCGCAGCCGGCCTGCGACCCCCGCAGCTGGTGGTGATCCCCTCCGAGTACCGGGAGTTCTTCGGGCCGTTCCTCGATTATCTGCGCGGGCTCTCAGCCATCGAGCCCGATCGCCCGATCTCGGTCCTGGTGCCCGAGCTGGTGCGGCGTCGCTGGTACCACTTCTTCCTCGAGTCGCGGGCGACGATCCTGAAGGCGCTGGTGCTGCTCGAAGGCGGGCCGCAGATCAGCGTGATCGACTGCCCGTGGTACCTGCAGGACGATCTGGTCGGGGAGCTGGTGGGCCGGCCCGCGCGTTTCAGGACTGGCCGGGCTGCGTCGGCTCGCCGGGCTGCGCCTTCTCGCCCGGCTGCGGCTGCTCCCAGATCTTCTGGTCCAGCGCCATCTTGATCCACTGCAGGTGGCGCTGCTCGTCCGCGTAGTTCTTGCGGATGACCTCCTTGGTCGAATCGGGCAGGTCCTGCAGGTCGAGCGCGGCCTTGTACCGGGCCGTGGTGAGCGTCTCGTTGCCCCGCATCGCCAGGAGCGCGCTCTTCGTCCCGTGGGCGGTCACGGCGGTGAATGCCTCGATGAAGAAGCCTTTGATGTCCGTGCGCACGTCGGGTTGCTCACCGAGCTTTCGCAGCTCCTCGCTGAGATCGTTCACGTGCCGCTGGTGGTCGCCCTGGAAGGAGCGGAGCTGGGCCGCGACGGTCTCGTGGTCGCACGCCTTGATCGCCTGCTCGTAGGCCTTGATGGCGTCCATGTCGAGGTGGATGAGGTCCTGCACTGCGCGAATCGGGGTCATCTGCGCTCTCCTTTCGCCGTGTGCGAAAGGGTGGCGTCAGCCCCGCGCCGACGCGTCCGCTGTCCAGCGGATGCCTTGCGCGCGCGGACGGATGACGATCGGCCGGACGCAGGACCGGACCCAGCGCAGGGAGTCCACCGACTCCTCCTCAGGCCCGGCGGACGCCTCGTTTCTCGTTCCACGCGTCCCGAGCCGCCTGCTGCTGGCGCTTGTTCAGCTTTTCCTGGTGGGTGTCGCAGATGTAGCCGAACCGCGGTCCCCGCGAGCGGTTCTTGCACCCGTCCACGCGGCACCGCATGTCCAGCTTCTGCCGCCCCCCTCGCTTCCCAGGACCGGCGGCTGAACCGAGCTCCCGCCGGGCGCGGGTGGCGATTTCACCGGCGAGCTGGGTCACGAAGCGGTCGAGGAGCGTCGATAACCGATGATTAGTAGGCACCCGAACCCCTGTGGGCTCGAAATCGAGCCGCCATGGCCTGATTTCTAGCCTCGTTTGATTCGCGGGTCCAGCGGCCGGGTTTGCCACCCCGATATTCGCGAGTGACGGCCGGGGGATATGGGTTCGGGTTCCTTTTCTTGTGCAGCCTGGCCGCTCGGCTATCGTCGGCGCGGGAGGTCCTGCGATGGCGATGCGGCTGTTCTTCGTGCTCGTGACGGTGGTGGGTTCGGCATACCTCTTGTTCAATGAGCGCGGAGACCGCAAGGTCGCGATCGTCGCCCTGGTGGTCTCCTGCTTCGGGCTGCTGCTGCAGCTGAACGTCATCACCCTGCACCTGCGTTACGCGCGCACCGCCGTGTGGGCGGCGATCGCCGTCTGCGCCGTGCTGTCGTGGATGCGCGACGGCTCCAAGGCCTCGTCGACCGTGGCCGCGAGCATGGCGTTCGTCTCGGCGCTGACTGTCGCGCTCTCCCTCAGGCTGTTGCACTGAGCCGTCCGGGGTCGGCGCTGCGCGGCGAGTGGCCGTCCGCTCGAGCGCCCTTGACGACGGATTATCCTAATCATATGATTACGGTAATCCAATGAACGCCAAGGCGGAACAGAAGGAACGGTCGCATTCGGCAATCCTGGAATCTGCGTCGCGGCTGCTCCGCGAACGAGGCATCGCGGGCGCCAGCGTCGCCGACGTGATGAAGGCGGCGGGGCTGACCGTCGGCGGCTTCTACGCGCACTTCTCCTGCAAGAAGGAACTGATCGACGACGCCCTGCGCCGGACCGCCCGGGAGGTGCGCGAGCGGCTCTTCGCGCGCCTGACCGAGAAGCCGGTAGAGGACCGCGCCGAAGTCGTGCTCAAGCGGTACCTCTCGGCGGCGCACCGCGACGACAGCACCCCGGGGTGCCCCCTCCCCGCGGTGGTCGGCGAGGTCGGCACCACCGCGGGCGAGCATCGCGAGGTCCTGGGCGAGCAGATCGATGCGGTCACCTCCGAGCTGGCGACGCACCTCCCCCCGGCGCGGGCGGGCGTCCGGCGACGGCACCTGGCGCTGGGCCTGGTCGCGTTGATGTACGGCGGTCTCAGCCTCGCGCGGGCGCTGCGCGGGACCGGGCTCTCCGACGAGGTGCTCGAGGCTTGCAGGGCGCTCGGCAGGCTCGCCGCGAGAACGGAGATGGAATCATGATCACATCAGCTCGGCGATGACCGTCCGGGCGTTCTCGGCCGATACGTCCAGCGGCCGGTGCGACAGCGGACCGCCCTCGGCCAGCACGGGCTCCAGCTCGTCCAGCGAGAGCGCGTCCTCGTTCCGGTAGAAGAGCCCGATGGGGATGTCGTCTCCCCAGAGGCTGCCCTTCTCGATGGCGGCGTGGAAGTCCGAAGGATCGTGGCCCATGTCCTCCAGCTTCCGCGTGCGCTGCTTGAAGAACTCGTGCGTGTTCTCCTTGTTGTAGGTCACGCAAGGGCTGAAGACGTCCACGAAGGCGAAACCCTTGTGCTCGATGGCGCCCTTGATCAGCTCGATCAGGTGCTTCTGCTGCCCCGAGAACCCGCGCGCGACGTACGTTGCTCCGCAGACGACGGCCAGCGGAATGGCATTGACGGGGTTCTCCACGCTGCCGTGGGGCGTGGACTTGGTCTTCATTCCCTTGCGGCTGGTGGGCGACACCTGGCCCGTGGTGAGACCGTAGATCTGGTTGTCCATCACGATATAGGTGAGGTCGAGGTTGCGGCGCATGGCGTGCACGAAGTGGTTCCCGCCGATGCCGAACCCGTCGCCGTCCCCTCCGGTCACCACCACCTTGAGGCTGTGATTTCCCAGCTGCGCGCCGCTCGCGACCGCCAGCGCGCGCCCGTGCAGCGTGTGCATCCCGTAGGTGTTGATGTAGCCGGGCAGGTTCGAGGAGCAGCCGATCCCGCTGATGGTCAGCACCTCGTGCGGACGGAGTCCCAGCTCGGCCACCGCCGACTTGAGCGCGTTGAGCACGCCGAAGTCGCCGCAGCCCGGGCACCAGTCCGGGTCCGCCTTGCCCTTGAATTCCTTGACCGGCAGAGGCGCGCGCCTGGGCCCCTTGACCAGCGACGTCCTCGTCTCGGTGACTGCCGGTTCGGCCATTCCGTCCTCCTGTGAGGGGACACCATCCGAAGGTGTCCGCCAAAGGCCCGCCTCTACGCATATGGGGGACACCATAAAAACATGGTGTCCCCTCCGTTACACCCGGATCTCGTGCACCGGGACGTACTTCTTCGTCTTGCCCGCGAGTACCTTGCGGACGCCCTCGACCACGTGGTGGGGCATGAACGGCTCGCCGTCGTACTTGCGGATGTGGGCGTCGGCGACCACCCCCGTCTCCGACCGCAGGTAGCGCGCGAACTGCCCGCTGTAGTTGTTCTCCACGATGACGATCTTCCGCGCCTTCGCCAGCGCCTGCTGGATGGCCTCGACGTGGAGCGGGACCATCCACTTGATCTGAAGGTGGTTGGCGCGGATCCCTTCCTGCTCGAGCTTCTCGACCGCCTCGGCGATCACGCCCCAGGTCGAGCCCCACCCGACGAGCGTGACCTGCGCGTCCTCGGCTCCGGCCAGCCTGGGTGGCTCGATCAGAGGCAGGGCGCCGTCCATCTTCCGCTGCCGCCGCTCCATCATCGCCTGGCGCTTGTGCGGATCGGTGAACTCGTCGCTGATCAGGACGCCGCTCTCGTCGTGCTCGTCGGTGGCGACCACGTGCGCGTGGCCCGGCGTCCCGGGCAGCGCGCGCGGCGCCACCCCGCTCGCGGTAGCGCGGTAGCGCCCGTAGCCCTCGCCCGAGGGCACGGAGGACGCGTCGAGCCCGATCACCTCGCCCCGGTCGCGGGGCGGATTGAAGTCCAGCTCCGCCGGGTCGAGGCTGCTGAAGCCCTCCGATTCGAGCAAGTCGGCCAGCACGATCCCGGGGCACTGGAACCGGTCGGCGAGATTGAAGATCTGCGGAATGGTGTGGAAGCAATCGGCGATGCTGATCGGCGCCGCGATCAGGCGCGGGTAGTCTCCCTGGCCGGCGCCCAGCACCTGCCAGAGATCGCCCTGCTCCGTCTTGGTCGGAACGCCGGTGGCCGGCCCGGCGCGTTGCACGTTGATGCAGACGACGGGGATCTCCATCATCGCCGCCGCGCCCAGCGCCTCGGTCATCAGCGCGAAGCCGCCTCCGGAGGTGGCGCACATGGCGCGGCAGCCGGTGTGCGCGGCGCCGATGGCCATGTTGATGACGCCGATCTCGTCCTCGACCTGCCGCACCATGATGCCCAGCTGCCGGGCATGGCGCGCCATCCACATCAGCACGCCCGTCGATGGGCTCATCGGATAGGCGCAGTAGAACTTCACTCCCGCGGCCACGCCTCCCATCGCCAGGCACTCGTTGCCCGTGGCGACCGCCAGAGGCTTGCCGGTGTCGGGGAGCGAAAACGGGTATGGGCGGAAATGCGCGCCCGCGTACTCGAACCCGGCGCGCGCGACGGCGACGTTCTCGGCCACGACCGCGTCGCCCTTCCGGTTGAATTGCTCCTCCAGCATCTGCTCGAACGGCCGGCACTCGACGCCGACCAGGCGCAGGACGGCGGCGACCGCGGCGGTGTTGTAGTGGAGCGGGGTCTTCGCCAGCTGCGCCAGGGGAAGCGGGCAGAGCTGCACTCCCTCCGCCGCGCCTTCGGGCTTCAGTTTGCCTTCGTCGAAGAGGACCGCCGAGCCCGGGCGCATCCGCCGGACGTGGCGGTCCATGGTGTCCTGGTTGAGCGGGATCAGCATGTCCAGCTCGTCGCCCATGCAGCGCACGGGCGCCTCGCCGGTCCGGATGGTCAGGAACGTGTGCCCGCCCCGGATGATCGACTGGTACGCGTTGTAGGCATTGACGTGCAGCCCGCGGCGCACGAACAGCTTTGCGAGAAGGGTGCCGGGCGTAGCCACGCCCTGGCCGGCGGCCCCGCCGATTCCGACCGAGAAATCATGCTGCGCCATGAGCTGCCGCCGATCGGCGGACTCCGTCGTCCGCTCGGGGATTTGTTGGGTGCTTCTAGTCCGGCTGGCGCTGGCCAGTCACGCCGCGCAGCGTCGTGCCTCCTCGCTGGACGGCGGCGCTGGGCCCTACGCTCCGCCGGCAGGGGCGAAGGTACGGGCGAAGGCGACGAACCAGTCGAGCGAGCCGGGATTCGCCATCGCATCGCGGTTCGCGGACTTTTCGGCGGGTTGCCCGAGCAGGACCTTCCTGACCGGGACTTCCATCTTCTTGCCCGACAGCGTGCGGGGCACCTCGGGAATTGCGAATACCTCGTCCGGGACGTGCCGCGGCGACAGCCGCGTCCGGATCGCGTCGAACAGCCGGCCGCGGAGCGCCGGCGGCACCGCCGTTCCGCCGCCTTGCAGGACGACGAAGAGCGCGAGGAAAGAGGGGCGGCCCAGGTATTCGAGATCGATGACCAGCGACTCCGAGACCTCCGGGAACTCCTCCACTACCCGGTAGATCTCGCCCGTCCCCATGCGGATGCCGTGGCGGTTGATGGTCGAATCGGAGCGCCCATAGATGACCGAGGTGACCGACTCCGCGCGAGGCCGCAGCCGCAGCCAGTCCCCGTGGCGCCAGACGCCCGGGTAGGTCTCGAAATAGCTCTCGCGATAGCGCTGGCCGCCGGCGTCGCCCCAGAAGTAGAGCGGCATCGAGGGCATCGGCTGCGAGACCACCAGCTCGCCGACCTCGTCCATGACCTCGCGGCCCTGCTCGTCCAGCGCCGCGACCGCCACTCCGAGGCCGCGGCACTGCATCTCGCCCTCGTACACGGGCAGCATCGGGCAGGAGGTGAGGAAGGCCGCGCCCGGATCCGTGCCGCCGGAGATCGATGCGAGCAGGACGTCGGGATGCACGTGCTCGTACACCCAGGGATAGGCTTCCGCCGGAAGGGGCGACCCGGTCGACCCGACCGTGCGCAGCGCCGGCAGCTGCCCGCGCGGCGAGATCCCCGCCTTCATGCACGCGGAGAGGAACGCCGGGCTGGTGCCGAAGAACGTGGCGCCTTCGCGCGCCGCGAAGCGCCAGAGGGCTCCGAGGTCGGGGTGGCCCGGGTTCCCGTCGAACTGCAGGATCGTGCAGCCGCTCGCCAGCGTCGAGACCCAGATGTTCCACATGATCCAGTTCGTCGACGAGAACCAGAAGAACCGGTCGGTCTCGCCGACGTCGAGGTGCATCGTGGCAGCCTTCAGGTTCTCGAGGATCGTGCCGCCGTGGCCGTGGACGATGGGCTTCGGCATCCCGCTGGTGCCCGAGGAGTAGACGACCCACAGCGGATGGTCGAACGGGACGGGCGTGAACGCGGCCGAAGCGGGCCTCTCGACGGCCTCCGCGAACGAGGTCACCGTCGTCCCGCGTCCTCCGGCGCCCGCGAACGCGTCGACCGTCGCTTTCGGGTCCAGGTGAGGGACCAGGATCACCACCTTCACACTGGGCAGCTGCCGGACCAGCTCGCGCACGGTTTCCCGCCGATCGAATTCCTTGCCCCCGTACCGGTATCCATCGACCGCGAGCAATACTTTGGGTCCGATCTGCCGGAACCGGTCGAGCACGCCGACCGCCCCCATGTCCGGCGCGGCGCTCGACCACACCGCGCCGATGCTCGCCGCCGCCAGCACCCCGACCACCGACTCCGGCACGTTCGGCAAGTAGGCCGCAACGCGATCGCCCGGGCGGACGCCCATCCGGGTGAGCCTGGCGGCCAGCGCGAAGACCTGCGCCGCGAGCTCGCCCCAGGTCAGCTCCGCGCGCGGCCGGGCCTCGGACTCGAAGACGAGCGCCGTCTTCGCCTCCCATTCCGGCTTCGACGCTCGCCACAGCGCCTGCTCGGCGTAGTTCAAGGTGGCGCCCTCGAACCAGCGCCCGCCGGGCATCGCGCGGCGGTCCAGGACGCGCTGGTACGGACTGTGCGCGATCACGCCGCAGAAGTCCCAGATCGAGGCCCAGAACTCCTCGATCTGGGCCGTCGACCAGCGCCACAGCGATTCGTACCCGTCGAAGCGCAGGCCGCGCCGCGCTGCCAGCCAGCGCAGGTAACGCGTGATGCCCGCGGCCTTGATCCGCTCGGAGGACGGTCTCCAGACGGGGTCCATCAGCCGCCGTGGACCACGGGCTTCGCAGGCCGCTCGTTGACGGAGAGTTGGAACACGTCGGGCCGCGCGTAGTGGCCGGCCACGTCGAAGTCGTACTTGCCGCGGGCGATCTCGTCGAGGTCCAGCTCCGCGAACAGGATCGCCTCCTCGTCGAAGGCAGGGCCCGCGAGCACCTTCCCGAGCGGGTCGACGATGCAGCTACCGCCGCGCATGAGCAGCGTCTCCGGCGAGTCGCCCAGGGCGTTGGGGATGTCGGCCGGAAGGTCGCGCCGCCGCAGGACCTGGCAAGCGCTGAGCACGAAGCACCTGCCCTCGAGCGCCACGTGGCGCATGGTGGGCAGCCAGGTCTCCCGATCGTCGGCGGTCGGCGCGCAGTAGAGCTGCACCCCCTTCGAGTACATCGCCATGCGCAGCATCGGCATGTAGTTCTCCCAGCAGATGACGGCGCCGAGCCGTCCGAGCCGGGTGTCGAAGACCGACAGCGTCGAGCCGTCCCCGAAACCCCACACCAGGCGTTCCGCCGCGGTGGGCATCAGCTTGCGGTGCTTGCCCAGCAAGCGGCCGTCGTCCCCGAAGAAGAGGACGGTGCAATAGAGCGTTCCGCCCTCGCGCTCGATGACGCCCACGACGAGGTGCAGCCGATGCTCGCGCGCCATCTTCGCCATGCGGTCGACGTCGGGCCCGGGCACCTCGACCGCGCTGTCGAAGTACCGCCGGAACTGGTCGCGACCCTCGTGGGTCCGCCTGCCGACCACGGCGCCGAAGTCGAGCCCCTTCGGGTAGGCGGACACGAAGGCCTCGGGAAAGACGGCGAGCTTCGCTCCCTTTCGCGCGGCCTGCGACAGCAGCCCTCCCATCTTGTCCAGGGTTCGCGCGCGGTCGAACGCGACTGGCGCCGCCTGCACTACCGCTGCTCCGACTTTCATCCTGCACCTCGGCTCGCGATGACGCGACCAGACTTGGCAACGGATGCCCGTTGGAGTTTTACGGGCCCAGTCGCGCAGGAGGCAAGACCATGCCAGTCACGCGTAGGGATTTGCTCGCCCAACTCGGAGTCACCGCAGCCGCCACCCTGGGGGTTTCCGCCGCGGGGATCGGCGTCGCCGGCATCGCCCGCGCGCAGGAGAAGCCGAAGGGCACCATCCCGGACAAGCCGTTCCGCATCGGGCACATGACCTTCTTCACCGGCCCGGGCGCGGTCCTGGGCGAGCCGATGCACAAGGGCAACCTCCTCGCCGCCGAGGAGATCAACGCGCAGGGCGGACTCCTCGGGAAGCGGAAGATCGAGGTCCTCAAGGCGGACGAGGCGGCGGGCACCGACGCGAACGTGAAGGAGATGCGCCGCCTCAAGCTGTCCGAGAAGATCGACATGTTCATGGGGATCACCTCGAGCGGCAACACGCCCGCCCTGGGCCCCGCGGCCGAGGAGCTGAAGCTCCTCACCATCTTCATCGACGGCTGCACCGATTTCCTCTTCGACAAGGCGGTCCCGAACCCGCGCTACGTCTTCCGGGTCACGAACATCCAGTCGGCGGACGGGTCCACCTGCGCGCTGGGTGTCGCCCAGACCTGGCCCGACGTGAAGAAGGTGGCCCACATCCACCCGGACTACGCCTACGGGCGCAACTGCTACGACCACTTCAGCATCGTCACCAAGAAGCTGATGCCCCGGGCACAGAACGTCTCCGAGGCGTGGCCGAAGCTGTTCTCCACCGATTTCACCTCGCACATCACCAAGACGCTCGCAGCCAAGCCGGACCTGCTCGTGACCTCCGTCTGGGGCGGCGATTACGTCTCCTTCTACAAGCAGGCGCTGCAGCATGGGCTGTTCGACAAGATGAAGGTCGCCACCACGCTGGCGCTGGGCGTCGCGCCCCACGCCATCGGCAAGGACCATCCCGAGGGCGTGCTCGCCGGCGTCCACGCGAACTACCACTTCAGCTATCCGCCGGGGAACCGCTGGCCGATCAACAAGAGCTTCGTCGAGAAGTACAAGGCCAAGTTCAACGAGTACCCGAACTTCCAGGCCGAAGGCGCCTACACGGCCACCCACATCCTGAGGACGGCGGTCGAGAAGGCCAACAAGCTGACCGGCGGCTGGCCCGACGACGACGCGATCATCTCGCAAATCGAGGGCATGATGATCGCCGGGCCCGGCGGGTACGTCTACATCCGTCCCGACAACCACCAGGGCTACAAGGACGCGATCACGGGCTTCAGCAAGAACGTGCCCGAATACCCGTTCCCGATCCTCGACCCGGCCCGGATCATCACCATCCCCATCCGGAACATCACGGCGCCCCCCGGCTGGCCGAAAGGCGAGCCGACCTCGACGTATACCTGGATCGATCAGACCTGGCCGACCGTGAAGCAGGCGTAATCGACCAGCTCGCGACAGGTTGGATGATCTCCTGACGCCGTGGACATCCTCGTCATCCACCTCTTCAACGCGCTCCTCTATGCGTCGGTCCTCTTCCTCATCGCGGGTGGGCTGAGCCTCATCTACGGCGTGATGAGGATCGTCAACCTGGCGCACGGCAACCTCTACGCGTTCGGCGCGTACGTGACGGCTTGGGTGGTCGGGCAGTGGCTCGCGGGCTCGAACATCGTCCTGCTCTACCTGCTGCTGCCGGCGGGCGCGTTCGCCGCGGCGCTGCTCGGAGCGATCCTCGAGCCGACGCTGCTCAGGCCCTTCTACCGCCGGGCCGAGGAGTACCAGCTCCTGGTCACCTTCGGCCTGCTGATGATCCTGGAGGACCTCATGCATTTCCTCTGGGGTCCATATCCTCTCTCGGCCAGCACGCTGTTCGAGAAGATGGGGAGCCTCAAGATCGGCGACTCGGTCTACCCCCGCTACAACCTGCTCGTCGTCGCCATCGGCGGCCTGGCCGCCCTCGCCCTCTGGATGTTCGTCTACAAGACGAGGTTCGGGGTGGTGCTCCGAGCGACCTCGCAGGACATGCGGCGGGCGTCCGCCATGGGCGTCAACGTCAACCGCGTGTACATCCAGGCCTTCACCATCGGCTGCTTCATGGCCGGGCTGGGTGGCGCGATCGTGGTGCCGGGCCAGTCGGCGGTGCTCGGGATGGGCGTCGACGCGCTGGTGCTCGCGTTCGTGGTCGTGGTGGTGGGCGGCCTGGGCAGCCTGGAAGGCGCCTTGTTCGGAGCGTTGATCGTGGGCGTCGTCCGGGAGATCGGCGTGTCGGTGTTCCCCGAAATCGAGCTGGCGGTTTTGTACCTGATCGCGGTGATCGTGCTCCTGGTGCGCCCCGCGGGGCTCTTCGGCCGGACGGCATGAGCACTCTCCCGCTCACGCTCCAAGCGCGCTCGCCGATGAAGGTGCTGCCGTGGGCGGTGCCGGTCG
>DASQBG010000167.1:0-4241 GCA_035635335.1 Myxococcales bacterium
GTCGACCGCAGCATCCTGGGGCCCAGCATCTTCGTGGAGACCAACGTCTCCGGTACCCAGGTGCTGCTCGACGCCGCCCGGCGCGCCCGGGTCAAGCGCTTCGTGCAGGTGAGCACCGACGAGGTGTACGGCTCCCTGGGCGCGCAAGGCCGTTTCAGCGAGGCCTCCCCGCTCCAGCCGTCCTCGCCGTACTCGGCCTCGAAGACGGCCGCCGACCTGATCGCGCTCGCCTACCACCACACCTTCGGGCTGGAGGTGATCGTCACCCGCTGCTCGAACAACTACGGCCCCTACCAGTTCCCCGAGAAGCTCATCCCGCTGATGATCGCCAACGCGCTCGACGGCAAGAAGCTGCCCGTCTACGGCGACGGAATGCAGGTGCGGGACTGGATCCACGTCGAGGACCACTGCGCGGCGTTGCTCGCGGCGCTGGAGCGCGGCAAGCCCGGCGAGATCTACAACGTGGGGTCCGACAACGAGTGGCCGAACCTGCTCATCGTGCAGCAGCTGCTGCGAATCCTGGCCAAACCCGAGACGCTGGTCGAGTACGTCAGGGACCGTCCCGGTCACGACCGCCGGTACGCGATCGACGCCCGCAAGGCCCACGGCGAGCTGGGCTGGGCGCCACGGATCGCCTTCGCCGACGGGCTCCAGAGCACCGTCGCGTGGTACGTCGCCAACCGCACCTGGTGGAATCGGGTGCGCAGCGGCGAATACCGGGCCTACTACGAGAAGAACTACGGGGCCCGTGGATGAGCGTGCTGGTCACCGGCGCCAACGGTCTGGTGGGAAGCTGCGCGGCGGCGCGGCTGGCTCGGGCGGGCGAGAAGGTGGTGGGCACGGGGCGCGGACCGCGCCGGGTCGGGCCGGCCGGCGTCGAGTACGTGGAGCTGGACCTGCTCGAGCCCGAGTCGCTGCGCGCGCTGATCGCGTCCACCCGTCCTCGCGCGGTGATCCACTGCGCCGCGATGACCGACGTCGACGCCTGCGAGAAGGATCCGGTGCAGGCCTGGACGGTGAACGTCGGCGGCACCGAGGCCGCGGCGCTCGGCTGCCGGGACGCCGGCGCGCGGCTGGTCGCGCTCTCCACCGACTACGTGTTCGACGGCGAGCGGGGACCGTACACGGAAGACGACGCGCCCAACCCGCGAGGCGTCTACGGCCGCAGCAAGCGCGCCGGCGAGGAGGCCGCCCTGCTGCTGGCGCCGGACTGCGCGGTCGCGCGCGTGGCGGTCGTCTACAGCGGCCGGCGGGGCGCGAAGCGCACCTTCGCCGCCGCCGCCGCCGAGCAGCTCCTCGCGGGCAAGGAGGTGCGCGCCTTCCTGGACCAGGTAGTCTCTCCCACGCTCGCCGACAACGCGGCGGAGATGGTCGTCGGCCTGTGCCGCAGCGGCCAGGGGGGGATCTGGCACTGCGCGGGCGCCTCGATCGTCTCCCGCGTCGAGTTCTGCCGCGCGCTGGCGCGGAAGCTGCGCGCAGACGAGCGGCTGGTGCTCCCCGTTCCCATGTCCGCGGTGAAGCTTCTTGCGCCGCGGCCCGCGCGCTGCGGCCTCGAGATCACGCGCATCCGGGGCCTGCTGGGGCCGTCGGTCCCGCTGGAGCTGGACGAGGCGCTCGATCGATTCGTCGCGGAGCGCGCGGCGTGATCGAGGCGGCGCAGCAGTCCCGGCCAGAGGCCGCACCCGCCGCGCCCCCGGCGCTTGCACGGGTGCGCCGCTCCTCGCGCATCGCCGAGGTCTGGCGGTTCCGGCAGCTGGTCGCGCTCCTCGTCGTGCGCGAGTTGAAGGTCCGCTACAAGCGCAGCGTCCTGGGCCTCCTCTGGACGATGCTCAACCCGCTGCTCCTCATGATCGTCTACGCGGTCGTGTTCACCACCATCATGCCCGCGGCGCAGCCGAACTTCTCTGTCTTCCTGCTGGCCGGGCTCCTGCCCTGGCTCTACTTCTCGACGTCGCTGATGCAGGGCCTGATGAGCGTGCTGGTCAACCAGGAGCTGGTCCGGAAGATCCGGCTGCCGCAGGCAGTGTTCCCGCTCTCGGTCGTCGGATCGAACCTGGTGAACTTCACCCTGTCGCTCATCCCCCTGTTCGCCATCATGGCGGCGTTGCGGCAGCCCTTCACGCCCGCGCTCCTCTTCCTGCCGGCGTCGGCCCTTTTGCTGACGGTCTTCTGCGCGGGCGTCACGCTGCTGTTCGCGACCGCCACGGTCTTCTTCCGCGACGTGCGGCACCTCACCGAGGTGCTGCTGCAGATGCTCCTCTACCTCTCGCCCGTGCTCTACGACCTGAAGCAGCTCGGCGAGCACCGATCGTGGTGGTTCCAGCTCTTCCGGCTCGAGCTGCGCATCAATCCGCTCAGCTCTCTCATCCAGCTGGTGCGCGATCCGGTCTACTACGGCCGGCTTCCCTCCCTGGCCACCGTGGCCGTGGCGCTCGCCTGGGCGGTCGGGGCGTTGCTCGTGGGGTTCGCCGTCTTCACGCGGCTCGAGCCGCGCCACATCCACCACCTGTAGGCAGATGCGCGACGGGCAGATCATCCTCCAGGACGTCGGCGTCGGGTACCGCATCTACCGCGAGAAGGTCTCCACCTTGAAGGAGGCGGTGGCGAACCGCTTCCGGCACCTGCGCACGGCGGAGAAGTTCTGGGCGCTGCGCCAGGTCTCGCTGCAGATCGCGCCCGGCGAGGCGATCGCGCTGGTGGGGCACAACGGCTCCGGGAAGAGCACGTTGCTGAAGACGATCGCGGGCGTGCTGGAACCGAGCGAAGGGTCCGCGGTGGTCCAGGGGCGGATCAGCCCGATGATCGAGCTGGGCGCGGGCTTCGATCCCGAGCTGTCCGGCCGCGACAACGTCTACCTGAACGGCGCGCTGCTCGGCTTCTCGCGCAAGCAGATGGAGGCGAAGTTCCAGCGCATCGTCGACTTCAGCGAGCTGGGCGACTTCATCGACCTGCCGGTGAAGAACTATTCCTCGGGCATGTATGCGCGCCTGGGATTCGCCATCGCGCAGGACGTCGAGCCGGACATCCTCATCGTCGACGAGGTGCTCGCCGTGGGCGACGAGCGGTTCCAGGAGAAGTGCAAGCGGCGCATCCAGGATTTCCGCGCCGCGGGAATCACCTTCGTGTTCGTGTCCCACTCGCTGCCGACCGCGCGCGAGCTGTGCCCGCGGGCCGCCGTGCTCCACCACGGGCGACTCGCGTTCGACGGGCCGACGGACGCCGCCTGGGAGCGCTATCGCGAGCTGGAGCGCGGGCCCGCGCCGGGGCCCGTCTTCCAGGCGTAGAATCGGCCCCGTGGCAACTCCGGCGGCGGCCATCTCGCGGCGGACGGGAACGGCGGCGCTGGTCGAGGCGCTGCGGCCCCGGCAATGGACCAAGAACGTCTTCGTCTTCGCCGGGCTGGTGTTCGGCGGCCGGCTGTTCGACCGCGCCTCGCTGCTGCGTGAGCTGGGCACCTTCGCGATCTTCTGCGCTGCGGCCAGCGCCGTGTACCTCGCGAACGATGCCGCCGACCGGGAGCAGGACGCGCGCCATCCGGAGAAGAGCGCGCGACCGATCGCTTCGGGACGGTTGCCGGTGCCGGTGGCGCTGGGGGTCTCGGCGGCGCTGGCCGCCGCCGCGGTGGCGGCCAGCGCGGCGCTCTCACGCGGGCTCCTCTGGATCGTGCTGGGCTATCTCCTGATGAGCTTCGCCTACAGCGCGGGGCTCAAGCGCGTCTTCCTGGTCGACGTCCTGATCGTCGCCTTCGGCTTCGTCCTGCGCGCGGCGGCCGGGGCGGCGGTGCTCGGGGTCGAGATCTCGCCCTGGCTGCTGTGCTGCTCGTTCCTGCTCGCCTTGTTCCTCGCCCTGGGCAAGCGGCGCGCGGAGCTCGCGCTCTTGGGGGAGGGCGCGGCCGGACACCGCGCCGCCCTCCAGCAGTACACGGTCGCGATGGTGGACCGCTGGCTGACCGCGCTGGTCGGCGCCACCATCGTCAGCTATGCGCTGTACACGCAGTCGCCCCGGACGGTGGAGCACTTCGGCACCACCAACCTGCTCTACACGCTCCCCTTCGTCGTCTACGCGCTCTTCCGCTACCAGCAGCTGGTCACCCGCGACGGATCGGGCGGGGATCCGGGGCTCTTGCTCGCGCGGAATCCGGGCCTGCTGCTCGCTCTACTCGGCTGGGGCGTGAGCGCGGCCGTGGTCATTTACCGCTGACGCTCAGGGTTCCGCGCCGGGGGGGACTTTGCGCGCGCGCG
>DASQBG010000168.1:0-24903 GCA_035635335.1 Myxococcales bacterium
GCGCGTACGTTCGCCATGCGCATCTGGTTGAAGCCCGACCGGATGGCGGCGCTCAACGTCAGCCCGGCGCAGGTTCGGCAGGCCCTGGCCCAGAACAACTACCTGGCGGCCGTGGGCCAGACGAAGGGACAGCTGGTCCAGGTCAACCTGACGGCCAACACCGACCTCCGCTCACCCGCGGAATTCGAGCAGATGGTGATCCGCCAGGGTGGCGGCTCGACCGTGCACCTCCGCGACGTCGCTGACGTGGTCCTCGGCGCGGAGGACTACGACAGCCTGGTCAACTTCAGCGGGCAGACCGCGGTGTTCATCGGCGTGTGGTCGCTGCCCAACGCCAACTCGCTCGACGTGATCAAGCGCGTCCGCGTGGAGATGGACTCCTTGCAGAAGGAGCTTCCCGAGCAGATCAAGGGCACCATCGCCTACGACGGCACCGCCTACATCCGCAGCGCGATCGGCGAGGTGGTCAGCACCTTGCGCGACACGCTGCTCATCGTCGTCGTCGTCATCTTCCTCTTCCTCGGCTCCTTCCGCTCGGCGCTGGTGCCGGTCGTCGCCATCCCGGTGTCGCTCATCGGCGGTATCTTCCTGATCCAGGCCTTCGGGTTCACCATCAACCTGCTCACGCTCCTCGCCATCGTGCTGTCGGTGGGGCTGGTGGTCGACGACGCGATCGTGGTGGTGGAGAACGTCGAACGCCATCTGCGCGAGGGCCTCAAGCCGCTCGACGCGGCGCTCAAGGGGGCGCGCGAGCTGGTCGGGCCGATCATCTCCATGACCATCACGCTCGCGGCGGTCTACGCGCCCATCGCCTTCCAGGGCGGGCTCACCGGCTCGCTCTTCCGCGAGTTCGCGCTCACGCTGGCGGGCGCGGTCACCATCTCAGGGGTGGTTGCGCTCACTCTCTCGCCGGTGATGTCCGCGTACCTCCTGCGCCGGAGCGACGAGGAAAAAGGCTTCGCCGCGATCGTCAACCGCACCTTCGATCGCGTCAAGGCCGCCTACGGACGCGCCCTCGAGATCACCTTCCGCGCGCGCGGCGCGATCTACGCCGCCTGGGTGGTCATCGGCGTCCTGGCGCTGCTCATGTTCGGGCAGTCGCCGAAGGAGCTGGCGCCGGCCGAGGACCAGGGCGTGGTGTTCGGCATCGTCAACACGCCGTCGAACTCCACCCTGGAGCAGGTCGCGCAGTCCACCCGGGAGATCAACAAGGAGGCGTTCACGGTCCCGGAGACCCAGTTCACCTTCCAGATCACCCTCCCCAGCGGCGGTTTCTGGGGCGCGGGCCTCAAGCCCTGGGACGAGCGCAAGCGCAGCGCCTACCAGGTCCTGCCGGAGATCGCCGGAAAGGTGGCGCCCATCCCCGGCGTGCAGTCGTTCGCCATCCTTCCGCCCGCGCTGCCCGGGGGCGGCAACTTCCCGGTCGAGTTCGTCATCGCGTCGACGGCCGAGCCCAGCCAGATCCTCGGCTTCGCCCAGCAGATCCAGGAGAGGGCGGCCAAGAGCGGGATGTTCGCCTTCCCGCCCATCATCGACACCAAGATCGATCAGCCGCAGTCCGAAATCGACATCGATCGCGAGAAGGTGGCGGAGCTGGGGCTCAACCTCCAGACGGTCGCGCAGGACCTGGGCGCCGCCGTGGGCGGCAACTACGTCAACCGCTTCAGCGTGGCCGGGCGCAGCTACAAGGTGATCCCGCAGTTGCTGCGCGCCGAGCGCATGAACCCGGAGCAGCTGCAGGACATCCACGTCACCGGGCCGAACGGCCAGCTGGTCGCCCTCAGCACCATCGCCACCATCCGCGACTCGGTGACGCCGCGTGCGCTCAACCGCTTCCAGCAGCTCAACGCGGTCAAGCTGAGCGGCGTGGCCTTCCGCCCGCTCGACGAGGCGCTCCGGTACCTGGAAGGCGAGGCGGCGCAGGTCCTGCCCAAGGGTTACGCCATCGACTACACCGGCGAGTCGCGCCAGCTTCGCACCGAGGGCGACAAGTTCCTTCCCGCGTTCCTGCTCGCCGTGGTCCTCATCTTCCTGGTCCTCGCGGCCCAGTTCAACAGCTTCCGCGATCCGTTCGTCATCCTGGCCGGCTCGGTGCCGCTGGCCATGTTCGGCGCGCTGTTGATGACCTTCCTCAAGATGCCGAACCCCAACATCCCGTTCTGGACCAACGGCTGGACCACCACCATGAACGTGTATTCGCAGGTGGGCCTGGTCACGCTGGTCGGGCTGATCTCGAAGAACGGGATCCTCATCGTGGAGTTCGCCAACAAGCTGCAGGAGGAGGGTCAGTCGAAGCTCGAGGCGGTGAAGAACGCCGCCGTCACGCGCCTGCGGCCGGTGCTGATGACGAGCGTCGCCACCGTCTGCGGCCACTTCCCGCTCACCCTGGTGACCGGCCCGGGCGCGGCGGCGCGCAACAGCATCGGCCTGGTGCTGGTGGCGGGGATGGCGATCGGGACGGCCTTCACGCTGTTCTTCGTGCCGGCCATCTACCTGCTCATCGCGCGCGACCACCGAGCGACCGCGCCCGACGCGGTTCCCACGGGCGTCACGGTCGAGCCCGCATCCTGAGCGGCGCAAGTCCGCGCGCCACTCCAGCGTAACGCTCCGCCCGCGCGGCAGACCTGCTGCGTAGAGGCCGGCGCTCCTCTGGCAAGGCATGCCCGAGGTCCGCCGCAGCCTGGAACGCCTGCGCGACCAGCGCACGAAGAAGGCCTCCTGGCGTCAAGTCACGCGCCGCGTGTCCTGAGGCTGCTTCGACCGCGGCGTGCACGCCTTGAAGCAGCGCGTCCCGCCCCGGGGCGGATAATCGTTCACTCACCCTGAGGGAGCCCCGGCCCCGGCTGCAACATGTTGCGTTCAGTGGCCCTCTTTCCGATCGAGCACGCCGCCGACCCGGGAGATCGGGTCCTTGACCGAAGTCTGGTAACTTGGTACCAAGTTACCACGATGGACCGGGGCACGCGACTGGACGACGATACCCTCCTCGCCGCCTTCGAGTCGACTCGGATGGCCCCCGGCGACCTCCGGCACGCCGAGCACGTGCGGCTCGCCTTCCTCTACCTCGCCCGGCAGGCGGATTTCGGGGAGGCGGCCGTGCGCTTCCGCCGCGACTTGCGGCGATTCGCGGCGGCGCACGGCGTTATGGACCGGTACCACGAGACCCTCACCTGGGCTTACCTGGCGCTCATCAACGAGCGCGCCCACGGGGCGTCCTTCGCCAACTCGGCCGAGTTCCTGCGCCGGCATCCGGAGGTGCTCGACCAGGACGCGGGGCTCCTCTCGCGCTACTACGACGTGGCCGCGATCGCGCGCTCCGCCAGGGCGAAGGAGGTCTTCGTGCTGCCGGAGCTCGATGCGGGCCGGCGGGAGCCCTGACAAAGGTGGCGAGCACCAGCCGATCGGGCCAGACCCGCACGGTCACCCGGGTCCAGACCGGCGTCCGGATGGAGAAGCGCATCCTCCTGGTCCTCAAGGGGCTGGCCGGGACGCTGGACCTGTCGCTCGGCGATCTGCTGGAGGGCATCGTCCTCCACTCGTTCGCCGGAAAGGCGCCCTTCTCGCAGGAGACGCGAGCGAAGATCGAGGCGCTGAAACAGGTCTACGGGCTGGACCTCTCGGCGGAGGACAGCCACCGGCTGCGCGAATCCCCGGGCGCGCCCCGCTCCAAGCGCTGAACGCTCAATCGGCGCCGGCAGGAACCGGCGCCGCCTCGATCAGGCCGGCGACGAAGTCGGAGCCGGGCGCCCGGCGAAGCTCCTCGAGGGTTCCCTGCTGGACGACGCGGCCGCGCTCGAGCACGGCGATGCGGTCCGCGAGCATCGCATCCGCCGGGTCGTGCGAGACGATCAGCGCGGGGAGCCGCCACTCGCGCAGCCAGCCGGTCAGGGAGGCGCGGAGCTGCCGCCGGGCGATGGGATCGAGGGATGCGAACGGCTCGTCGAGGAGCAGCGCGCGCGGTGTCCGGGCGAGGGCGCGCGCGAGCGCGACGCGCTGGCGTTCCCCTCCCGAGAGCGCCGAGGGAGACCTGTGCACCAGATCTCCCGCGCCGAGGCGCTCGAGCCAGGCCGTGGCGCGGCGGACGCGCTCGCGCCGATCCAGCGGCGCCAGGCCGAAGGTCGCGTTCCCGAGCACGTCCATGTGCGGGAACAGGGCGTAGTCCTGCGGCACGTAGGCCAGCTCGCGCTCCTCGACAGGCACGTCGATGCCGGTTTCCGCGTCGAACAGCACGGCCCCGTCCAGGGCGATTCGGCCCGCCTCGGGCCGCAGCACGCCGAGCAGCAGGCGCAGCAGGGTCGATTTGCCGGAGCCGTTGGGACCTGCCACCAGCACCGTCTCGCCGTCGAGCGACAGGTCGATGCGCAGCTCGAGCGGCCCCACGCGCGCGGCGATGCGCGCCTCAAGCACCGCGTACCCCGGGGCCGGGCAGGGCCGCGCCCGGCGCCATCCGGCGCAGGACGAAGAGGAGCGCGAAGGCGACCGCGACCATCACCAGCGAGAGGGCCTGGGCCGCCCGCAGGTCCGATTCCATGGCCGTGTACACGGCGAGGGGGAGCGTCTGCGTGCGGCCGGTCAGGTTTCCGGCGAACAGCAGCGTGGCGCCGAATTCCCCCAGGGACCGCGCCCAGCTCATCGCGGCGCCGGCGACCAGCCCGGGGGCGGCCAGAGGCAGCCCGACGCGCAGGAAGGCGCGGAAGGGCGAGGCGCCCAGCGTGCGCGCGACGACGAGCAGGTTCTCGTCCACGCGCCGGAACGCGGCGATGGCCGCCTGCACGAAGAACGGGGCGGAGACGAAGGCCTCGGCCATCACCACTGCCGGCGTGGTGAACGCTATCGCGATCCCGTGCGCGGCCAGCCAGCTGCCGAGCAGACCCCGCCGGCCGAACGCGAGCAAGAGGCCGACTCCGGCGACCGCGGGCGGAATCACCGCCGGCAGCTGGGTGATGGCTTCCAGCCAGCGCGATGCCCGGCCGGGGTGGCGCGCGACGCGCCAGGCGAGCAGCGAGCCGAGCACCACCACCAGCGCCAGGCTGGTGCCGGTGGTCAACAGCGACAGGCGCAGCGCGGGGATCAGGAGCGGGTGACGGAGCCCGCCTACGAAGTCGGCCCAGGGGAGCGTCAGGACCAGGGCCGCGACCGGCAGGAGGAGGAAAGCGACCAGGGCGGCCGACGCGACCAGCTGCGCCGCGCCCCATGCGCTCGGGCGGCCGGATCTCACCTGCGGGTTCCCGGCTGGAACCCAAAGCGGACCAGCGTCTCCTGCCCGGCCGGGGACAGCAGCAGGTCGACGAACTCGCGCGCCAGCCCGGGCTCCCTGGCGCGCTCCACGACGGCGACCGGGTATTCCGCGATCACGTTCAATTCGGCAGGGATGCGCATGACCTCGACCTCTCGTCCCGCCGCGGCCGCGTCCGTCCGGTACACGATGGCCGCGTCGGCCTCGCCCAGCGCCACCTTCGAGAGCACCTGGCGGACGTTCATCTCGCGGGAGACCACGCGCGACTCCACCGCGGCGCGGAACCCGGCGCCGTACTGCGCGGACGCCGCGTCGAGGATGCGCAGGGTGTAGGCGCCGATGGGGACCTCGGGCGCGCCCACCACGATCCGGCTCGCGCGGGGGAGATCCGAAAGCGTCCGCAGCCCGGCTGGGTTGTCCCTGGGGACCACGAGGACCGGTTCGTTCCGCGCGAACGTCCTCGGCGCGAGAGCGAGCCTGGCCGCGACCAGCGCCTGCATGTGCTTCCAGTCGGCCGAAGCGAAGGCGTCGGCGGGCGCCCCGTGCTCGAGCTGCGTCCGCAGCTCCTGCGAGCCGGCAAAAGCGAAAGCAACCCGGGTCTGGGGGTGGTCGCGCTCGAATCTCCGCCCCAGCTCGGTGAACGCCTCGCGGAGCGAAGCGGCGGCGAACACGACCAACTCGCGCTGGCCGGCGGCGCGCGCCGGCGGCACGGGCACCATCAGAAGCAGCGCGATGGAGGTGCAGAGCAGCCGACCCATGCAGCGGACCTCTCGCTCGGGCCCCATCTGTCGCGTGGAAGCGACAGGGTGTCAAGCAGGCGCGACGGCCGAGAGAGCTAGAGCTCGCAGACCAGCTGCCCGGACCTGCGGGTGTCGTAGCCCTGGAGCGCGCCCATCTCGCGGCGGAAGGCGCGTCCCTCGAGCGTCTCGACGATCCTCCCGGCGCGCGCGTCGCCGCTCCACTCCTTGGGGAAGACGAGATCGAAGCGCTCTTCCGAGAGGGGGACGAAATCGAGCCCGTGCGCGACGGCCGCGCTGCGCGCCACCACGCCGGCGTCGGCGGCGCCCATGGCCACCGCCTGCGCGACCTCGAGGTGGCCGCCCAGCAACCGGTCGTATCCGGCCACCGCGGAGGAGGGCACCCGCGCCTTGCGCAGCAGCCGATCGAAGAGGCGCCGCGCGCCGGCGCCCTGCTCCCGGTTGACGAACCGGACGTCCTTGCGCGCGACGTCTTCCGCCTTGCGGATGCGCAGCGGATTTCCGCGGGCAACGGCGAATCCCTCCTCCAGGTGCGCGAAGGTGATGACCACCATCGGCCGGCCGCGGAACGCCCGGCGGACGAACGGGACGTTGTATTCGCCGCTCTCCTCGTCGAACAGGTGCGCGCCGGCGACGTGCGCGTGGCCCCGCGCGAGGGCCGCCAGCGCCGCGTCGCTCGAGGCGCCGATCCAGCAGAGCCGCTGCCCGGGCCAGCGATCCTCGACCCGGCCCGCCAGCACGGACAGCCCCGGATCGCAGCCGATCACGAGCACGTTGGCCTGCAGCGCCTCCAGCGGGCGGAGCGCGGAGAGGCGCGCCAGCTCGCCGCCGCGCTGGCCGCGCGAGAGCAAGGCATCGGCAGGAGTGGTCAGCCCGAGCGGATCGTGGCGCCGGAGCGGGTGCGCCACCCACCTCCCGGCCACCGAGCCCACCAGCGCGCGGCCCGACGGGGCGCGCCGGCGCTCGCCGGCGCTCGCCAGCTCGGCGCGCAGCTCGCCGCCCTCCTCGCGCAGCCAGAACAGCTCCTCGACGCGGCAGCGCAGGACCCGCGCCAGGCGCAGCGCCACCACCGTGGAAGGCTGGCCCCGACCCGATTCGAGGATGCTGAGCGTCTGGCGGCTGATCCCCGCCCGGCCGGCGAGCTCACCCTGCGTGGAGCCGCTTTTCTGCCGGGCCTTCCGGAGCCCCGTTTCGAGCCTGGGCATGCGGGACACGTGTCGCGTGGAGACGGCCGGCTGTCAACTCCACCTGACGTCCAGGGCGATCAGGATCGCGGTCCCGAGGCGCCGTCCGCCGGCGGCCCGGCCAACCGGTGGACGAGGCTGAACAGCGCGCCCGCCTCGAACGGCTTGCGGAGCAGGGCGTCCCAACCGGAAGCGCCCGCTGGCAGCGAAGCGGCGGTCATCAGGACCACGGGGATCGCTTGCCAGGCGGGCTCCGCCCGGATCCGTTCGAGGGTCGTCAGACCGTCCATGACCGGCATCATGTAATCGAGCAGGACGAGCGAGATCTCGCCGCGCTCGAGCTCGTCCAGCCCGCGCTGCCCGTTCCTCGCGGTGAGCACCGAGTACCCTTCCCACCGCAGCATCTCGGCGAGCGCATCGACGATGGAGAACTCGTCGTCCACCAGCAGGATGGATTTCGCCGTCGCCATCTACGATTTCCTTCGCCTCCGCCCGGCCCGCTTGCCGGTGGGCGCGCCGCGCGCGCGCGCCGCGCCGGTCATCGCGGTATCGAGCGACCGGAACGGCTCGCCGATGTGGATGCCGTCGCCCCGGATGTCGAAGCCGTACAGGGTGCGATCGTGCTCCGTGTCCCTCGTCTTCATCACCGAGACGAGCCGGACCAGCTCCGCGCCGGTCTCCACCTGGCGGAGGAACAGGATGTTCTGGAAGATCGCCGAGACCCCGGGGGTCGGGACCTCGACCTCCTGGATGAACAGCTCGCGGGTCTCCTCGGTGATGAGGGTGGTTACTCCGGCCGAGGCGAGCTCGTTGGAAAGGGCGGAGAAGAAGCCTGGCACGCGCTCCTGGTAGCCGGACTCCTTGAAGCCGACCAGCCCGTCGACGAAAAGGCGGCGCACGCTGCTCTTGCGCACGCGGTCGAGGAGCTCGCCGGCGAGCACGTCGAGGATGCCTTCCGCGGGAGAGTGCCAGGCGATGTCCAGCAGGCCGCGCTTGCGCAGCCCCGAGAAGTCGAAGCCGAATCGATCCCCCTTCTGGCGGATGTCGTCCGGGTTCTCGTAGAACCCGAAGTGCAGCGCCGGCTCGCCGCCCGAGGCGCCCGCCGCGAGGAATTGCAGGCCCAGCGTCGTCTTGCCGGCGCCGGACGAGCCGAGCGCGAGCGTGATCGACCCTCCGCGCAGACCTCCGCCCAGGATCCGGTCGAGGCGCGGGATGCCGACGCTCACCAGGCCCGCATCCGACTGCCGCGAACGGCCCGGGACCGTGTGGGCCTCGAACCGGGGATAGACCCGGATGCCGTCAGCGCCGATCAGATAATGGTGGTAGCCCTCCGTGAACGCGCTGCCGCGGAACTTGGCGATCCGCAGCTGGCGGATGGCGGTCATGTCCGGGACGACGGTGCGCAGCTCGATCAGTCCGTCGACCATCGTGTGTTCGGGATCGGTCCGTCCTTCGAGGGTCGCGCTGCTGAGGAAGATGGCGGTGCAGCCGATCACTCCGATCCACGTCTGCAACTCGTTGACGAACTTCTTGTGATCGAGCTTCGACGACGAGATCAGGCTCGCCGTGACCATCCCGTCCAGCACCAGCAGGTCGGCGCGATGTTCCCGCACGGCGCGGCGCAGCGCCTCCAGCAGCCCCGGGAGACCCTCCGACTCGATGGCCGAGAAGGCGTTCAGGTACTGGATGGAGCTCCCCACCGCCGAGCCGTCGAAAAAGGACATCTGCTGGATTTGGGCGAGCATGCGCGCGTGGGTCTCGGCCAGCAGGGTCACGTAGACCACCCGCCCGCCGCTCCGGACGTGATGGAACGAGATCTGGTTGGCCAGGATGCTCTTCCCACTCCCGGGGCTGCCCAGCACGAGGTAGATGCCGGACTTCCACAGCCCCCCGTGCGACAGCTCGTCGAGCCCCGGCACCCCGGTAGGGACGCGGGCGAGCGGCGAGGAGGTGTCGCTGGCGTGGATCAGAGGCGACGATTCTATCCCGGCAGGCCGGGAGTGGTTTACGACCCGCCGGCCCTGGCGTTATCTTCCAGGCATGAGGACGCGGACCGCCTTGGCGCTCGCCGCGGCGCTCTTCCTGTCGCCGGCCGTGCACGCCGCCGAGAAGACCGTGACGATCAAGGTCACGGGCTGGCACAGCAAGGGTGACGCCTACAAGACCGAGGTGGCGGTCCGGGCAGTGAAGGGCGTCTCGAACGCTTCGGCTGACTTCGCCCGCACCATCATCGTCGTCACCTACGACGACCGGCAGGTCACCCCCCAGCAACTGGACAAGGCGATCGGCGAAGCCGGCTACTCGGCAGGCAAGTAGCCGGGTTTCGGTGTGTTAGCTTGCGCCGGTGGACGACGCGTTCTTCGTGCGCGACGGCGCGCAGCTTTTGGCGACGGGGTTGACCCGCGGACCTTGGAGCAACGATCACCAGCACGGTGGACCCCCCGCCGCGCTGCTCGCGGGCGCCATCGAGCGAGCGGGAGCTGACTCGGCGGAGTTCCGGTTGGTGCGAGTGACCGTCGAGTTCCTGCGGCCAGTCCCGATCGCTTCCCTGGAGATCTCGACCGAGATGGTCCGCGCCGGCCGGCAAGCGCAGCGAGTGGGCGCTTCGCTTTCGGCGGGCGGGGTCGAGGTGGCCCGCGCGCTCGGGCTGCGGCTGCGGCGCCAGCGTCTGGACCTTCCGGAGCGGCCCTCGGGGCCGCGGCTTCCGCATCCGGACGCGCTCCCGCCGCACCGGTTCTCGTTCTTCCGGCACGAGGTCGCCTACCACACCGCGATCGAGCTGCGGATCGCGCGCGGCACCTGGGCCAAGGGGCCGGTGGACGCCTGGATGCGCCCGCTGTTTCCGCTGGTCCGCGGCGAACCCACCTCGGCGTGCGAGCGCGTGCTCATCCTCGCGGACGCCGAGAGCGGAGTGTGCCCGCCGCTCGAGCCCGACCGGTGGAGCTTCTTGAACCCCGATCTGACCGTCTACTTCGGCCGGGAGCCGCGCGGCGAATGGGTCGGCCTGGAGATCGTCTCGGAAGCCCACGCGGACGGAATGGGCCTCGCGCAGAGCGCGCTCAGCGACCTCGAGGGTCCGTTCGGACGCGCGGCCCAGAGCCTCGTCGTGGCTCCCCGGACGCCGTGATATGGCTTGGGGCCATGGCCAACAAGACCGTCATCGACGGAGTCGCCGGCCTCGAGGCGCTCGCCGGCAAGGACCTGGGCAGCTCGGACTGGCGGACGATGAAGTTCGAGGACATCGTGCGCTTCGCCGAGGCCACCGGCGATCACCAGTGGATCCATGTCGACCGGGAGCGCGCGCGAAGGGAGTCGCCGTTCGGCGCGCCCATCGCGCACGGCTACTTCACGCTCTCGCTCGTCGCGGCCCTGTTCTTCGAGCTGGTCGAGCCGCGCAACTTCGCCATGGTGATCAATTACGGGCTCAACAAGGTGCGGTTCCCCGCTCCGCTCAAGGAAGGCCAGCGCTACCGCCTGGCGATGAGGCTGCAGGACGCCAAGCAGGCGGGGAACGCGGTCGAGGCGCTGCTCGCCGCAACCATCGAAATCGAGGGCGAGTCGAAGCCCGCCTGCGCGGCGGAAGTGGTGTACCGCTTCTACGGAACGAGGTAATCCGGCGCTGCCGCGCCGCGAGCGTGAGAGAAGCGCGCCGTGCCCGAGCTCAACTTCGACGGCATCGTCGGCCCCACCCACAACTACGCGGGGCTGTCCGTGGGCAACGTCGCCTCGCTCACCCATGCGGGCCAGGCCGCCAATCCGCGGCGGGCGGCGCTGCAGGGCCTCTCCAAGATGCGGCTGGTGGCCTCGCTCGGCGTGGGGCAGGCAGTGCTTCCGCCGCACGAGCGCCCGCGGATGCGCACGCTCCGCCAGCTCGGGTTCCGCGGCAGCGACGAGGAGGTGCTCGCCGCGGCCTCCGCGGGCGACGGCCACCTGCTCCGGCTGTGCTCCAGCGCCGCCGCGATGTGGACGGCGAACGCGGCCACCTGCGTGCCTTCGGAGGACAGCGCGGACGGGCGGCTGCACCTCGTACCGGCCAACCTCAGCTCGATGTTCCACCGGGTCCTCGAGGCCGACACCACCGCGCGCGTCCTGCGGGCCATCTTCGCCGACCCGGCGCGGTTCGCCGTGCACGACCCGCTCCCCGGAGGCGCGCAGTTCTCCGACGAAGGAGCGGCGAACCACGCTCGCTTCACCGTGCCGGGACGGGCGGCGGTGCATCTCTTCGCCTGGGGGCGCGTGGCCTACGGCACGCTGCCCGCCTCGGGGCAGCCCCTGCGGTTCCCCGCCCGCCAGTCGCGGGAAGCTTCGCAGGCGGTGGCGCGGCTGGGGCAGCTCGACCCTTCGCGCGCCCTCTTTCCCCAGCAGCATCCGCGCGGGATCGACGCCGGCGCGTTCCACACCGACGTGCTGGCCGTGGGGAACCGGGACGTGCTCCTCGTCCACGAGCTGGCCTTCGTCGAGCGCGAGGCGGTGCTGGCGCGGCTGCGCGAGCTCCTCGGGCATTCGTTCACCGCGTACGTCGCCGGCGAGGCCGAGCTGCCGGTCGCCTCGGCCGTCGCCGCGTACCCGTTCAACTCGCAGCTGCTCACGCTACCCGACGGCAGCATGACCATCCTGGCGCCGGAGGAATCGCGCGCGGAGCCGCGGTCGCGCGCCTTCCTCGAGCGCGTCGCCGCCTCCGGCGGACCGGTGCGCGCGGTGCGGTACCTCGACCTGCGCGATTCGATGGAGAACGGCGGCGGCCCGGCTTGCCTGCGGCAGCGCATCGTGCTCACCGCGGCGGAGCGCGCGGCGGTGACCGCCCGGGTCTTCTGGGACGAGGCGCTCGGAGCGGAGTTGGAGGGGTGGGTGGCGCGCCACTACCGGGACCGGGTCGCGGGAGACGACCTGCGCGATCCGCTCCTGCATCGCGAGAGCCTCGCCGCCCTGGACGAGCTGACCCGCATCCTCCGGCTCGGGCCCATCTACGACTTCCAGGTCTGAGCCGGGCCGCCCGGGTCAGGGCTTCACCACCTCGCTCCGCATCAGGCGGCCCTGGGAATCGAACAGGTAGTCCACCGTGACGGTGCAGCGGTCGACGCCGCACGGGCGCTGCTCGCGGTACCGGAAGGCGGTCAGTCCGTCGGACCGTTGCGCGATCGAGAGCGGCGGCCCTCGACGCGAGAGGAGCCTCTTCAGATCGCCAGAGACCTCCACCGCGCCGGCGGCTCCGCCGGAGACGGCGGCGTTCCCACCGTCAGCGGCGGCCACCGCGCCCGCGTCGGGCATGCCGGCGTCCAGCCCGGGGATGGGCGGCTCGGCTTCCTGGTCGTCGATGCCGGCCGCGGGCTCGCCCATGCCCCCGTCCGTCGCGTCCGGGACTGGCAGGTCCGCGACCGCGGCGCGGATCCCGGTGCGCTCCTCGGCGAGCTGCGGCGGCCAGGAGTCCAGGGCGCGGTCCTCGCCCGGGTGCGCGGCGAGGTAGAGCGCGGTCGCCTCGACGAACGGCGGCTGCGGCGGCATCGGCACCGTGGCCAGGCGCTGCAGAGGATCCGGGCCTGGACCGGCGCGGGCGGCACGCCCCAGGTTCGCCGCCAGCCTCTGCTCGCTCTCGCGCGCCCCGCGGGCCGCCTGTAACGCGCGCTTCAGCTCTTCCAGCGAGATCGCGTTCCGGCTGCGCGAGCCCGCCAGCGCGTGTGCAGTCGCCTCGGCGGTGGCCAGCGCCTCGTTCCGATCGCGCCCGGCGCCCTCGAACGCGGCCACCAGCCGGTCCGGGTTGACCGATCCGCGCAGCACCTCCGGGACGGTCTCCCGGATCCAGGTTGCCCGCTCGACGGCCGTCAGCAGGCGCCGGTAGCGCTTCCGCGTGTCCGAGATTGCGTCCGCGTCCCCGTTGCGCACGGCCTCCAGCTCGTCCGCCGGCGGCCGCGCCGCGAGCGCGTCGGCGGTCCAGCGGCGCTGGCGCTCGATCTCGCGCAGGGTCTCCTGCGAACGATCGGGCGCCAGGCCAGGAGCGGGCTCCACCCGGCGTGCTTGCTGCGAGTCCGCCAGGCAGGCGGCGAGGGCGAGTGTTCCGAGGAGGGGCAGGACGCTGTGTCGCATGGCGATCCTCATGGCGGTGTGGCGCTGTCTGCGTCAAGGTGCCAACGGTCGCAGGACCCGCGGGTCTCCCAGGCGGACACGCGGGCGGCGCCCAGGGTAAACAGGGCCGATGAGACGTGCTCCACTGATCCTGCTCGCCGCTTCCGTGGGCGCTTTCGCCGCCGACGAACCGGTCCCCGAGGTGCTGCGCGCGCTGGAGAACCTGGGCAGCGCCGAAGGCGCGCGGCCGGCCGAGAACAGCCGCCAGCTCGCGTTCGTGACCACGCTGTTCGGCTCGCGCCAGGCAGCCGTGATGCCGATCGAAGGCGGCTATCCCGTGCAGCTCACGGCCGAACCGGGCGGCGTCCTCGCGGTGCGCTGGTCGCCGTCCGACCCACACCTCCTGATCGCGGTGGCGCTGCGCGAGGGCAAGCGCCGCCTGCTGCTGCTCGACGACCAGGGAGGGCGGACCGTCGAGCTGGATCACGCTCCGGGCGACCAGCTCGTGGGCGGCTTCACGCGCGACGGCAAGAAGCTGTTCTATGGCGTGGTCGAGGGAGGCGCCGTTTCCCTCCGCCAGGTGGGTGTCGACGCGACCCGCAAGGTGACCGAGGTGAAGCCGGGCGCCATCGCACCCCAGAACCCCTTCCTCGCCGGCCCGCCTGCCGCGCCGGCGCGCTCCGCGGCCGCGGTCCCGGTGCCGCCGACGATGCACGGAGCGCCGGCAACCCCGCCGGCGGCGCCGCCGGCACAGGCCGCGCCCGCGCGCCAGGCGCCCGTCGCGCTGGAGGAGGCCCTCCAGGGCCTGGCGGCGGTCGGTCCGGTGTCGCCGGACGGCCGGTCGTTGCTGGTGCAGACGCGCCGCTCCGGCGACGAGGCGATCTGGATCGTCGACCTCGCGAGCGCTCGCGCCGAGCCGCTCACCAGGCACGAGGGGACGGCGCGCTTCCGCTTGCCGCGCTGGAGCCCGGACGGCCGGACGGTGTACGTCCTGACCGACGCCGGGCGCGAGCCGCTCGGCGTCGACGCCGTCACCGTCGCTTCCCGCGAGCGCAAGACCGTGTACGCCCCCGGCCGCACGGTGGAAGGGTTCGCGCTCACCGAGGACGGGCACCGGCTGGCGGTCGCGGAGGAGGCGAACGGCCAGACCGTCTTCTCCGTGCTCGAGCTTCCCGGCCTGCGTGCGCAGCCGCTGCCGCAGCCGCCGGGAGGGGCGTTGCAGCCCGCCCCGGAGGGAGAGTCGCCGATGGAGTGGACCAAGCCGGGAGACCGCCTCTTCTTCGGCTGGGGGCAGGCCGACGACACCGTGGACGTGTTCGCCTTCCGCACCGGCTTCGGCACCACCACCCGGCTGACGCGCAGCCCGCGCCCGGGCCTGGGCCGGCAGGCGCTGCCGCGGCCGGCGTCGCTGCGCGTCGCGCGCCCGGACGCGACCGAGCTGACCGGCTGGATGTGGAAGCCGCGCGAGCCGCAGAAGCCGCACGTCGCGCTGCTCGTGCACGGGACCGAGGACCCGGTCCGGCCGGTGCTGGATCCGCCGGCCGTGGCGCTCTCCACCTCGGGCATCGCCGCCATCGGGCTCAATCCGCGCGGTCCGCTGCTGCATCGGGTCCCGGCCGACGCGCAGGCGGCGGACCTGCTCGCCTCGCTGCGGTCGTTGCGGGCGCGCGACGACCTCGACGCGCGCAAGCCGCTGCTGGTCGCGGTCGGTGCGGGCTCGGCGGTCGCCGCCAAGCTGCTGGAGCGCGAGCCGGGCGGGTTCGCCGGAGTGGTCGCCATCGATCCCGAGACGAAGATCGAGGCCGGGCTCGTGCTCACCTCTTCGTCGCGCACCGACCTCCGCCAGCTGGTCCGCTTCGCGCGCGAACACTTGAAATAAAGACTTTTGTTTCACGCAGAGCTCGCGGAGGGCGCATTTTGTTTCACGCAGAGCTCGCGGAGGGCGCAGAGAAAAGCTTCGGTTTGAAAAACAAGAACTCTGCGGGCTCTGCGGGCTCTGCGTGAAACGCTTTTAGTTCTTGGACTGGGCTAGAGGTCGGCGAGCACGCGGGCGGCGGCCTGGCGGAGGGCGAACCCCGCCGCGGCGGGCGGGTTGCCGGGCGCCAGGACCAGCACGATGTAGTAGTCCTCGCGCAGCACCCGGCAGAGCAGCGTTCCCTTGTCGCAGCGCAGCCGCAGCTCCAGCGCGCTGCCGGCGCCGCGCTGGACCGATCCGGCGTGAAGTTGCAGCCAGGCCGACGCCACCTGGGCCCCGGTGAGCTTGAGGTCGTATGCGCTGAGTCCCTCGCATCCGCGAGGCGGCGGCTCCGCCACCAGCAGGTCGATCGACTCGCCTTCGCCGTCGCAGAAGATCGCGCCCCGCGCTCCCGGCGCGCGCAGCACCAGCTCCTGCAGCGCCGGCCGGAACGACACGTTCGCTTGTTCTCACGAGGGTGCTCTGCTAGTCAAAGCCCCTTCGCCGAGGCGACGAAGGAGTGGAATTGGACAAGCGCGCTGCCGTGGTGCTCGCGGTCATCTTCGGGGGCCTGTTCCTGGTCCTGTTCGGGTTCCTGGTGCTCGCCTGGTCGGCGGTGAAGGCGACCACCGTCTCGGGGCTCGACGCGGAGCTGTCGACCAGCACCGGGCCACGCGTCGGCATCGTGGAGTGCAAGGGCACGGTGGGCGACGGGGAGCGCGGGATCGACTCGGAGAAGGTGGTGAAGCTGCTGCGCAAGTACGAGCGCGACGAGGACGTGAAGGCGGTGGTGGTCCGGGTCGACTCGCCCGGAGGTGCCGTCGCGCCCTCGCAGGAGATCTACTCGTCCCTCCGGAGCCTGCGGAAGAAGAAGAAGGTGGTGGTCTCGATGGGGAACCTGGCGGCCTCGGGCGGCTACTACATCGCCGCGGCGGCGGACCAGATCTACGCCAGCCCGGGCACGCTGACGGGCTCGATCGGCGTCATCTTCATGCACTTCAACGTGCGTGGGCTGCTGGAGGCCGTGAAAGTGGAGGAGACGACGCTCAAGGCCGGCAAGTACAAGGACACCCTCTCGCCGTTCCGCCCCTTGAACGAGCTGGACCGCGAGGAGGTGCACGCGATTTCCGAGGACGTCTACGGGCAGTTCATCCGCGACGTCGCCGAAGGGCGCGGGCTCAAGGAAGAAGAGGTGCGCAAGCTGGCGGAGGGACGCATCTACACCGGCCGCCGCGCGAAGGAGCTGCGGCTGGTCGACGAGCTGGGCGGGTTCCAGGACGCGGTCGCCAAGGCGTGGCAGCTCGCCGGCCAGAGCGGCGAACCCCGCATGCAGATGCCCCCGCGCGACATGGCCGTTTCGCTGCGCGACCTGATGCGCGGAGCGTTCGGGGGCGCCGCCGCGGGAGTGAGCGAGGGCGTGCGCGGCGCGGCCCGGGGCGGCGGCCTGCAGTTCCTCGCCCCGCAGCTCCTGGAGTAGGCGGTGGATCAGCTGTGGGCGCCGTGGCGGATGGAGCTCGTCTCGAAGGGTGAAACGCCCGCGGGCTGCATCTTCTGCGAGCTGCCGCTCTCGCGCGACGACCGCGCCAACCTGGTTTTGGGGCGCACCGGGCGCACCTTCGCGGTGCTCAACAAGTACCCGTACAACAACGGGCACTTGATGGTGATCCCCCGGATGCACGCGAGCGATTTGCACGCGCTCTCCAGCGAGGACTACCAGGAGCTGTGCGACATGCTGCGGGTCGCGCTGCGGCTCGTCGGCCGCGCGTACGCCCCGCACGGCGCGAACCTGGGCATGAACCTCGGCCGCGTCGCGGGCGCCGGGATCGCCGACCACCTGCATTGGCACGTGGTCCCCCGCTGGGGTGGCGACACGAACTTCATGCCGGTCCTGTCGGACACCAAGGTGATGTCCGAGCACCTGAACGCCACCTGGGACCGCCTGCGCCCGCTCTTCGACGCCGAGTACCGCCGTGGCGCGCCGGTGACCTCATGGTGAAGGAGGACCTCGCGCGCGTCCTGGAGCGCGCGCTCGACCGCTGCGCGCGGGACGGGCTCCTGCCGGCCGGAGAGCGGCCCGCGGTGCAGCTCGATGCGCCCAAGAACCCGGCGCACGGCGACTTCGCCTCGAACGCGGCCATGGTCCTGCAGAAGCAGCATGCGCAGGCGACGGGCGCGGCAAAGCCCAACCCGCGGGCGCTCGCGCAGGCCATCGTGGAGCGCATCGAGGACCCCGACCGCATCCTCGAGAAGGTCGAGATCGCCGGTCCCGGCTTCCTGAACGTCAAGATCTCGCCGGCGGTCTGGCACCGGGCGCTGGGGGTGGTGTGGGAGGCGCGCGAACGGTTCGGCCGCAGCGGCGCGGGCGCGCGGCGCAAGACGATGGTGGAGTTCGTCAGCGCGAACCCGACCGGCCCGATGCACGTGGGGCACGGCCGCGGCGCCGTGATCGGCGACACGTTGGCGAACCTGCTCGACTGGGCGGGGTACGACGTGGTCCGCGAGTTCTACGTGAACGACGCCGGGGGACAGGTCTTCCGGCTGGCACACGCGGTCTACGCCCGGGCCACCGAGCTGGACGGGACCGTTCCCGTCGAGCCGCTCGACGCGGAGGACTACCAGGGCGAGTACGTCAAGGACGTGGCCCGCGCCTGGCTCGCCACGCGGCCCGACCTGCGCAAGCCGTTCGCCGAGCTGCGCGAGCCGCTCCGGCGGTTCGCGACCGGTTGGATCCTCGACCACCTGATCAAGCCGGACCTGGAGCTGTTCGGCGTCCGCATCGACAGCTTCTTCAGCGAGAAGACGCTCCATGACAAGAACGCCATCGCCCACGCGGTCGAGGTGCTGCGGAGCAAGGGCGTGCTCGCCGAGGAGGTCCTCCCGCCGCCGCAGGGCACCGAGCTCCAAGCCGACGAAGAGATCACGCCCAAGCCGCTCCTGGTGATGAAGACCACCCGGTTCGGCGACGACCGCGATCGGCCCATCTACAAGACCACCGGGGAGCCGACCTACTTCGGCGCCGACCTCGCATACCACCTGGACAAGCTGGAGCGCGGATTCCAGCGGCTCATCGACGTCTGGGGCGCGGACCACGGCGGTTACCTGCGGCGCATGAAGGCCGCGGTCTTTGCGATGGGCGGCGAGCTGGAGGTGCTCATCCTGCAGCTGGTGAACCTGCTCAAGGAGGGCAAGCCGTTCAAGATGAGCAAGCGCGCGGCGAACTTCGTCACGCTGCGCGAGGTGCTCGAGGAAGCGGGCGCCGATGCGACGCGCTTCTTCTTCCTGCTGCGGCGGGCGGACATGGCGCTCGACTTCGACGTGGCGCTCGCGCGCAAGCACACGCTCGACAACCCCGTCTTCTACGTGCAGTACGGCCACGCCCGCTGCGCGGCCATCCTGCGCAAGGCGCAGCAGGAGCGGGGCCTCGAGCCCGCCTACGGCGCGGAGACCCTCTCGGCGCTGCGGCTGCCGGAGGAGATGGATCTGCTCAAACGGGTGCTGCAGTTCCCCGAGCTGGTGGCGGCCGCCGCGCAGGCGCTGGAGCCGCACCGCATCGTCTTCTACCTGCAGGAGACCATCGCCGCCTTTCACGCGTACTATACGAAGTACAAGAAGACGGAGCGGGTGATCTCCGACGACGCGCGCAAGACCGCGGCACGGCTGTACCTGGTGTGGACGATCAAACAGACCCTGCGGAATGCGCTCGCGATCCTGGGCGTCTCCGCGCCCGAGCGGATGGACGAGGCGGAGAAGGAGCCCGAGGTCGAGTGAGGCGGCTGCGTTTTCTGGCCGGGCCCCCTCCTCGGATGGTACAGACGCAGGGCGTGAGGGACGGGCACAGGCTGCGCGAGAAGATCGAGCTGACCATCGACGACCGGCAGGTTGCCGCGTTGGCGGTGGGAGCGTTGCTGTTGCTCGCGGGCATGTTTGCGCTGGGGTTGCTGGTGGGCATGCAGATCGTTCGCAGATCGCCGCAGCCGGCGCTGGCCGGCGACCTTTTGGCCCTGGACGAGCAGAGAGCGAACGCGCAGCGGAGCGCGGTGCCGAGGGCCCCGGCGGTTCCGGAGCAGCGGCCGCCCGGGCCCAGGGCCCCAGCGGAGCCGATCGTCTCCGCGGCGGCGCCGCGACCCGAGGCGGCGAAGAAGGAATTGCCTCCGCCGCCGACCACGGTCAGCGTGGCGGCCGCGCGGCCGGTCGCGGTGACCCCCGAAGCCCCCGCGGCGCTGCCCGAGCCGCCCGCCGACCCGGGCAAATTCACCGTGCAGCTCGGCGCCTCCCAGGACGGAGCCGATGCGGCCCAGCTCGCCGCCCGAGCCGCTGCGGTCGGGCTCAAGGCGTACGTGGCCGAGGCGCGCCTGCCCGGGAAGGGCGTCTGGTACCGTGTGCGTGTCGGCGCCTTCGCCGACAAGGAATCGGCGGAGCGCTTCCGCCGGGACGTCGAGCGGGAGCTGCGCACGTCGGCCGTCGTGATGCCGGCGCGGTGAGGGATTTCAGGATGCCCGAACACAAGCCGATGCGCGTCGAGAAGCCCTGGGGCTACGAGCTGATCTGGGCGCACACCGAGCGCTACGTGGGCAAGATCCTCCACGTCCGCGCCGGCCACGCGCTCAGCCTGCAGTACCACCGCGCGAAGGACGAGACGATCCACCTCCTCGCCGGCCGGCTCGAGCTGCAGACCGGGGAGAGTGACGCTCTGGAACGGCGCATCCTCGCGCCGGGCGAGTCGTTCCACATCACTCCCGGCTTGCGGCACCGCATGACCGCGCTCGCGGACAGCGACGTGCTCGAGGCGTCGACTCCGGAGCTCGACGACGTGGTGCGCCTCGAGGACCGCTACGGGAGGGTGCCCTGAATGCGGGCAGTGGTGCTGGGCGGCGCGGGGTTCATCGGCAGCCATCTCGTCGATCGGCTGCTCGGCGCCGGCCACGAGGTGGTCGCGGTAGACAGCTACCTCACCGGGCGCCGCGAGAACCTCGCTCATCTCGAAGGCGCGCCGCGCTTCCGCGTGGTCGAGCACGACGTCTGCCGGCCCATCCCGGTGATCGGCCCGGCGGCGGTGGTGTTCAACCTCGCCTCGCCTGCCTCGCCGCTCGACTACGACCGCTTGCCGCTCCAGACGCTGGAGGTCGGATCGACGGGGACCCGCAACGCGCTCGACCTGGCGCGGGCCGCCGGCGCGGCGATGGTGCAGGCGTCGACCTCCGAGGTGTACGGCGACCCGCTCGAGCACCCGCAGCGCGAGACGTACTTCGGAAACGTCAACCCGGTCGGGCCGCGCGCCTGCTACGACGAGTCGAAGCGGTTCGGGGAGGCCCTCGTCACCTCCTACGCCCGCGTACACGGGACGGAAGTCCGCATCGCGCGCATCTTCAACACCTACGGCCCGCGCATGCGCGTCGACGACGGCCGGGTGGTGCCGGCGTTCGTCACGCAGGCCATCCGCGGCCAGGATTTCACCGTCTTCGGCGACGGCACCCAGACGCGCAGCTTCTGCTACGTGGACGACCTGGTCGACGGGCTGGTCGCCCTCTGGCAGCGGGGCGACGGGCTGCCGGTGAACCTGGGCAACCCCGACGAGCTCACGCTGCTCGAGCTGGCCGAGGTGGTCCGCCGCGCCGCGGGCGGCGGGGGCAAGGTGCGATCGGCGCGTCCGCTCCCGGAGAACGACCCCCGCCAGCGCCGCCCGGACATCTCCCGCGCCCGCTCGCTGCTAGGCTGGGAGCCCCGCGTCCCCCTCGACCGCGGGCTCCGTCCCACCATCGAGTGGTTCCGCGGCGAGCTCGCCGGCCGCTGAAGCGCCGCTTTCGAAAAGCGCAGCGCCGCCGGACGCGGCGCCGCGAATCGCCGCTCCGAAAGCGCAGCGCCGCCGAATACGGCGGCGGCTGATTGTGCCACCGGGATCGCCGTGTTAGACCCCGCCCTCCCCCAATGCCCGCCGAGAACCAGCACCTGCGCAACTTCTCCATCATCGCGCACATCGATCACGGGAAGAGCACGCTGAGCGACCGGCTGCTGGAGAAGACCGGGACGGTGACCGCGCGCGAGGCGCAGGACCAGTTCCTCGACAACATGGAGCTGGAGCGGGAGCGCGGGATCACCATCAAGGCGCAGTCGGTGCGGATGAACTGGCGCAGCAAGAGGGACGGCAAGGACTACGTGTTGAACCTCATCGACACGCCTGGGCACGTCGACTTCGCCTATGAGGTGAGCCGTTCGCTGTCCGCCTGCGAGGGGGCCGTGCTGGTGGTCGACGCCTCGCAGGGCGTGGAGGCGCAGACGCTCGCGAACGTCTACCTCGCCCTCGAGCACGACCTGACCGTGGTGCCGGTGATCAACAAGATCGACCTCCCCAGCGCGGACGTGGAGGGCACCCGGCGCGAGATCGAGGAGGTGATCGGGCTCGACGCCTCGCGCGCGGTCCCCACCAGCGCCAAGGAGGGCGTCGGCATCGAGGAGCTGCTCGAGGAGATCGTCCACGACGTGCCGCCGCCCAAGGGCGACCCGGCGGCTCCGCTCAAGGCGCTCATCTTCGACAGCTGGTACGACAGCTACCGCGGCGTGATCATGCTGGTGCGCATCGTCGAGGGGACGGTCCGCCCGCGCCAGAAGATCGTGTTCATGTCCAACCGCCGCGAGTACGAGGTGAGCGAAGTGGGCGTGTTCGCCCCGAAGGCGCGGGGGAAGGAGAACCTGATCGCGGGCGAGGTCGGATTCGTGGTGGCCAACGTGAAGGTCATCCAGGACGCCAAGGTCGGCGATACCCTGACCGACCCGCTCCGCCCGACCGATGCGGCGCTGCCCGGGTTCAAGGAGATCAAGCCGATGGTGTTCTCCGGGATCTTCCCGGTGGACTCCGCCGACTACGAATCGACCCGCGACGCGCTGGAGAAGCTGCGCCTGAACGACAGCGCCTTCGTCTACGAGCCGGAGACCTCGCAGGCGCTGGGCTTCGGCTTCCGCTGCGGCTACCTGGGCCTCCTGCACATGGACATCGTGCAGGAGCGCCTCGAGCGCGAGTACGGCCTCAACCTCATCACCACCGCTCCGTCCGTCGTCTACAAGATCGTGAAGAAGGACGGCAGCGAGCAGCTGATCGACAATCCCGCCAAGCTGCCGCCGGAAGGTGAGATCGAGAAGCTCCTGGAGCCGATGCTCAACGCCCACATCTACGTGCCCAACGAATATGTGGGAGCGGTGCTGCAGCTGTGCCAGGACCGGCGCGGCACGCAGAAGGACATCAAGTACATCGGGACCAAGCGCGTCCAGATCACCTACGAGATCCCGCTCGCGGAGGTGGTGTTCGACTTCTTCGACAAGCTGAAAAGCATCTCGCGCGGTTATGCTTCCCTGGACTACGAGCCGGTCGGCTACCAGGAAGCGGACCTCGTGAAGCTGGACATCCTCATCAACGGCGAGCCGGTGGACGCCCTCTCCACCATCGTGCACCGGGAGCGCGCCTACCAGCGCGGCCGCGTCGTCTGCGAGAAGCTCAAGGAGGAGATCCCCAAGCAGATGTACGAGGTGGCCATCCAGGCGGCGATCGGTAGCCGGGTGATCGCGCGCGAGACCCAGAAGGCGATGCGCAAGAACGTGCTCGCGAAGTGCTATGGCGGCGACATCTCGCGCAAGCGGAAGCTCCTGGAGAAGCAGAAGGAAGGCAAGAAGCGCATGAAGGCGGTCGGCTCGGTGGAGATCCCGCAGGAGGCGTTCCTGGCGGTGCTCAAGGTGGACGGATGAACACGGCCAAGGAGCGCGCCGCCAACGTGAAGCGCGAGGAGCAGGATCGCGACGCTCAACTGGTGGCGGCGGCCGACCGCGGCGCGCGTGACTTCTACAAGGCCTCCGGGTACGGGCGCCTGCTCGCCATCGGCGCGGCCGCGGCCGCCTTGGCGGTATTCGCGCAGTGGAAGCTACGCCACCAGGACTATCTGTTCGGGTCGCTGGCCGTGTTCGCGGCGGTGTTCGTGCTCTCCCTGATCGGATCCGCCATGCCCTACGGCGTGCGCAAGCGAGCGCGCAACGAGGCGCGCTCGGTGCGCCGGGCGGCGGTGCGGATGCTGCGGCGCAACCGCTCGCGCATCCCCGAGGCCGCGGCGCAGGAGGTGGAGCGCGGCATTCGCGGGGTGGACGAGGCGCTGAACGGCAGCCGGACCGGAACCGCCGCGCTGGAGGCGCGCACCCGGCTGGACGCCTCGCTCGATCAGCACCTCGCCTTCGCCCGCAAGAGCGCGGCGCGCGAGTACACCGAGAGCATCGGCGGCGCCATCCTGGTGGCGCTGCTCCTGCGCGCCTTCGTCTTCGAGCCCTTCCACATCCCGTCCGGCTCGATGATCCCCACCTTGCTGGTGGGCGACTTCATCTTCGTCAACAAGATGGCGTACGGGCTGCGCGTCCCGTTCACCGATGCGTCGCACGTCCACAAGATCGGCGAGGGCGCGCCCAAGCGCGGGGACGTGGTGGTCTTCATCGTGCCCCAGCATCCGGACGTGGACTACGTGAAGCGGGTCGTCGGCCTGCCCGGGGACCACATCGAGATCCGCGACAACGTCGTCTACATCAACGGGGTCGAGCAGAAGCGCCAGTCGGTCGGCGAGTACCGGTACACCGAGCACTCGGAATTCACCGACACCGACATCGAGGTGACGGCCGACGAGTACATCGAGGACCTCGGCGGGGTGCGCCACCCCGTGCTGCAGCGCAAGGACGCCGGATTCGCGCGCAACATGTCGTTCGTCGTCGACCCCGGCCGCCTCTTCATGATGGGCGACAACCGCGACAACTCCGCCGACAGCCGGGTCGAGGGCGGCATCGGGCAGATCCCCTTCAGCTACGTGAAGGGCCGCGCCAGCATCATCTGGATCTCCTTCGGAGGCCGGGCCGGCATCCGGTTCGAGCGCATCTTCCGCGCGGTGCACTGACACGCACCCACGTCCGATTTCTTGAGGCGCGCACCCGGCGGGTTAGATTCGCTCCATGCGGGAGCCGCGCGGGATCACGCTCATGACGACGACGATCTTCGTCGCGCTCGCCGCCGGCGTGTACTGCCTGTTCGCGTTCGGGCAAGCGTACTGGGACAACTTCGAGGTGAACGGAATCCTGCGCCAGGCGGCCAACGAGTGCTACCGCCAGACCGACGACCAGGCCGTCAAGCAGTTCATCGTCAACAAGCTGCACGGGGTTTTCGACGTGGCCGGCGAGGACAAGGTGGGCAGGCCCGAGGTGCGCATGCCGATCGCGTTCGACGAAGGTGACCTGCAGATCCAGCGCACCCAGGTACCCAAGTACGTGAACATCTGGTTCAGCTACCAGCGCAAGGTCAGGCTCCCGCTCGTCAACCAGGAGCGCACGCTGACCTTCAACGACCACGCCGAGCAGGACCTGTCGCCGGTCAAGTGGTAGCGCCGAAAACTTCCGCCATCCGGTCGAGCCTCGGTGTCCGCTCCCCCGTCCGAGGACGCGCGACCTGGCTCTCCATTGCTTTTCAGGAAGGTAGAGCGCACCGGCGGAGGAAATTCCGCACGCGCCCAAGGGCGACACCGTCGCTGCGTTTGACCGCAGCATCGTGCAGCGGACCGGGCATCCCTGCCGGGAGTGTTCCGAACCAAACAGACTGGTTCGAAGATCGTCGCCAGGTCTCCGTCTGGGATGCGGTGGCGGAGCAGTTCCTGGGCCTGGCGGAACTTGTCATGCACGCGCGACTCGCGCTGAACTGGA
>DASQBG010000169.1:0-13976 GCA_035635335.1 Myxococcales bacterium
GCCGGCCCGGTCGCGCGCCCCGAGCACGAAGCCGGCGCCGTCGAGCAGCACCTTGCCTCCGTAGCGCAGCGAGAGGCCGCGCGCGATCAGGAGGGACACGGCGGCTACCCCGCAGGCAGGAGGTCGGCGTAAGCGAATCCACCGCGCTCCTCGACCCGCCCGGGCGCGATCGACACGGGAGCACGGAACATCGGGCCCGCCCAGGCGAAGGTATGGAGCTCGCCGTTTTCGCCGCAGGGGTCGCACGAGGCGGGCAATTCCCGGAGCAAGCCGGCGTCGAAATCGCGTCCGGCAAAGCGGGCCGGCAGCTTGGCCAGGTCGACGCAGACGAGCGTGGCCCGCAGTCCGCCCGCGATCATCTCCTCCGCCAGCGCGGCGGTGTCGCGGCCCCAGAGCGGAAAAACGGGTCGGATGCCGCTCCCGGCCAGCAGCGACTCGCGGTAGGCGCGGATGTCCGCCAGAAACAGGTCCCCGAAGACGACGGCCTCGATTCCGTCGCCGCGGGCCCGCAGCAGCTCGCGGCTCATCGCCGACTCGTACTCGGCGTTCGAGCACGGCCAGGGCAGGGGCACCGTCCACAGCGGCAGGCCGGCCGCCGCGGCCTGCGCTTCGATCAGCGCTTTGCGCACCTCGTGCATGGCCACGCGATCTCCGGCCATGGTGGTCAAGAGCCCGGCCACCTCGAGGTCCTGCCGGCGGGCGCGGTGCAACGCCCAGGCGGCGTCCTTCCCTCCGCTCCAGGCGACGAGCGCCTTGATGGCGCGCATCAGCCCACCACGGTGACGGTCAGCTTGCGGTTGCGCGGGCCGTCGAACTCGCAGAAGTAGATCGCCTGCCAGGTGCCGAGCAGCAGCTTTCCGCCCTGCACCGGGACCGTCTCGGAAGCGCCGACCAGCGCCGCCTTGGCGTGCGCGTGCGCGTTTCCCTCCTCGTGCTTGTAGTACTTCCCCTTCTGCGGGACGGCGCGCTCGAGAGCGTTCAAGATGTCCGTCTGCACGTCGGGGTCGGTGTTCTCGTTGATGGTGACCGCGCCGGTGGAGTGCGGCGCGAACACGGTGCAGAGGCCGTTCTGCACCCCGCTGCTCTTCACCTCGGCGCGGACGCGCGCGGTGATGTCCACCATCTGCTGCTTCTTCTGCGTGGGGAGCTCGACCGTGCCCAGGTAGAACGCCATTCACTCCTCCGCGGCGGACAGGTATTCGTCGATCTGCCACAGACCGGCGAGATCGTGCACGTCCTTCCGCAGGCGCGGCACGACGTACAGCGGCACCTCCGGCAGCGTGCGCGACAGCTCCTGCACCTGGCGCCGGTCCAGGTCGGCCAGCGTGCCCTGCTCGGCGAGCGTACGCGCGAGTCGCTGCGAGAGGGGCGGATCGCCGCCGTCGGCGATCTGCGCGAGCTGCAGCGCCTCGCGCAGCGCGGGCGCCGAATCCGGGCCTCCCAGCCGGTGCGGGTCGCGCTGGACGCGGTTCACCACCAGCGCGGCGGTGGAGATCCCGTCGGCCTGCAGGGCGCGATGGAAGAAGAGCGCATCCTCGATGCTGAGCGGGCTGGGGGTGGTGACCAGCACGAACGCCGCCTCGGGGCCGGCGAGGAGCTGCTTCACCTGGCTGGCGCGCTGCTTGAAGCCCTCGTACATGCCCTCGAAGGCGACCATGAAGTGCGCCAGGTCGCGGAGGAAGTCCTGGCCGGTGAACTTGGCCAGGGTGCGCAGCACCAGGCCGGTGGGCAGCGCGAAGAGCTTCAAACCGATCCGGCTCGCCTTGAGCATCGGCCCCAGCAGGATCCGCATCGCGTCGTTGTCGAGCACGTCGAGGATGCGGTCGGGCGCGCGGAGGAAATCGAGGGCGTTGGTGGTGGGCGGGGTATCCAGCACCACCACGTCGAAGCGCCCCGAGCTGCGCAGCTCGGAGACCTTCTCCATCGCCATGTACTCCAGGCTGCCCGCCATCGCGGTGGACAGCTTCTGGTACAGGCGGTTCTCCAGGATCTGCCGGGCGCGCTCGGGCGAGGGCGCCTGCCGCTGCACCAGCTCGTCCCAGGTGAGCTTGAGGTCGAGCATCATCGCGTACATCTCGCCGCGCGGGTGCAGGCCGGCGGCGCGGAACAGCGCGTCGTCGATGCGGGTCTCCCGATTGCCGAGCGCCTTGAGCCCCAGGCTGTTCGCCAGCCGGCGCGCCGGATCGATGGTCAGCACCAGCGACCGTTTCCCGGCCATCGCGGCGCGCAGCGCCAGCGCCGCCGCGGTGGTGGTCTTGCCCACGCCGCCGGGTCCGACGCAGCACACCACCCGCCGGCGCGCGAGCACCTGGTCCAGGAGCGGATGGCGCGCGAGCGCGCGATCCTCCGGCCGCCTCACAGCGCCGCCTCGATCGAGCGCGCGACCTTCTCGATGGCCTGCGGGCCGAACGACCGATCGAAGAGGTACGGCACGGCCAAGAGCGGGAGCCGCACCTCGTTGCGCAGCAGCTGCTCGTAGCGGACGGAGAGGTCCGCGCGCGCCTCGTGCGATTCCATCGCGTCCGCCGCCGCCGCCAGGAGGGGACCGCCGCGCGCGACCTGGGTGCGCTCCTGCGGGGCGAACCGCGGCTCGAAGACCCCGTTCAGGAAGAGAGCGCCCTGGGGGAGGCCGTGCTGATCGAGCGCCCGGTGCAGCTCGATCGCCTCGTTGGCCGGCATCTCCTCGGGCAAGGTGACGATGCAGGTGCGGCAGCGCGCCGGATCCTTGAGCAGCAACTGCATGTCGCGCATGTCCCGGGCGAGCGGCCCCTCGCTCACGATCGAGAGGAACACGTCCGGCACGGTGAGCAGGGTGAGGCCGTGGCCCGTGGCGGGGGCGTCCAGCACCACCAGGTCCCAGCGCGGGCGCCCGCGCTCCATCTCGCGCGTCGCGTGCCACCACACCTTGCCGAGCATGACGATCTCGGCCAGCGACGGCGCCGCGGTGAGGAAGTAGCGCACGACCTTGTTCTCGAACACCAGGTTGTAGAGCGTCTCGTAGCGCAGGATCATCAGCGCGTACTCGCGCATCGCCTCCGGCGGGCGCACGTGCACCGAGTACAGGTTCGGAGCCAGCTCGTGGATCTGGGTGCCCGATGCGGGCCGGCCGAGCAGCTCGCTCACGCGCTCGCGCGCGGTGACCTCGCACACCAGGACTCGCTTGCCCCGCCGCGAAGCCGCCAGCGCCAGCGCCGCGGACAGGGCGCTCTTGCCCGTTCCGCCTTTCCCGGTGAACACCACCAGCCGCCGGTCGAGCAGCCCGGCGCGAGCGTCTGGTGCGGCCGGTGGCACGGGAGCGCGGGAATGTAGTTGTGGCTCTGTGGGGTGTCAACGAACGTCGAGGGTCGAGGGTCGACTGCGAGGTTCGACTCGAGGTTCGAGGTTCGACTGCGAGTTTCGAGCTTCGACTGCGAGGTTCGAGCTTCGACTGCGAGCTTCGAGGTTCCGGTTTCGACTTCGAGGTTCGAGTTCGACCCCGACCTCGACCTCGCGCCCGGGCCTTCCGTTTGACGCGTCCCGCGCCGTGCCGTTAGGGTCGCGGCCAGCTGCGCGGATGCGCGGCGGGGAGGCGAGCCATGCTGCGCGACAATCCCGTGCTGAAGAAGATGATCGCGACCGGCGAGGAGCGGGTCGGGAAGCTCGCCACACAGCTGCTCGCCAACGAGAAGTTGATGGGCGCGCTGCAGAAGACGGTGAGCGCCGCCCTGGAGGCGAAGGGCCTGGTCGAGCGCAACGTCCAGACGGTGCTCTCGACCATGAACATCCCCACCGCCGGCGACGTGCAGAAGCTGCAGGGCAAGATCGAGGAGCTGGAGCGCGTCTTCGAGGGTCTGTCCGCCAAGATCGCCGAGCTGCAGAAGCGGGAGTCGGCCTCGACCGTCCCGCCCACCCCGCCGAACTGACTCGCCGGGGAGCCGGGCTGCCGGGGGTCACTCCAGATCGATCTCCAGCATGATCGGCACCCCGTTGAACCGCGGGTCCTGCTCGAGCTGCGCCTGAAGCTCGACGGCCCGGTCGACGTTGCCGCCCATGTCCACCACGGCGCTCACTGGCATCAGGTCCGCCAATAGATTTCGGGTTCCGGTCAGCGATCCGGCGACGAGCACCGTGTAGCCGTTCCGGAAAAAGCGATCCCGCGTGCCCAGGCGACGGCCCGTATCCTCGTGCACCAGCAGCACGACGCAGCGCTGGGGGCGGGGCTTCACCGCTACGCCTCTGAGTTCCGACGGTAGGCACTCGTCGGCCGGAGCGGGAGGGCGCGCGCGCTAGGCAGAAGCGAGCGCCGGCTGCGATTCGGGCGCTCCGTCCACGAAGGTGATGCGGATGCCCGACTGCGCCGGGACGCGCGGACCGGGCGTCAGGATGCCGACCAGGTTGAGCGGGTCGGCCGCGCAGACCGACACCCGCTCCGTCCCCGCTGGGCGGGTGCGGCGCACCGAGCGGAGCGCGTCGAGCGCCTCGGGCAGCGCGAACTGCTCGCCGGAGAAGGCCTGCGCGAAACGGCCGCCGCGCAGCTCGCCCCGCGCCTCCAGGCGGCGGTAGACCCTGACCAGCTCGCGCCACGGCGGCGGCCGGGGCTCGCGGGCGAGCAAGTCGCGGAAGACCACGCCGTACCTGCGCAGGTATTGCCGCGCGAGCGACTCCAGGTACGCCGGCGCGTCGCCGAACGCCGGGCGGGGAGCGGGTGCCTCCTCGGAGGGCGGGCGCAGGAGCGACCAGCGTCCCGCCGCGGAGAGCGGATGGCCGGCCGACGCGGGCCGGCGATGCGGCGAGGTGAGGAAGCGAACCGCGGCGAATCCGTCCGAGGAGGCGAGACCAGCGGCGACGAGGTCCCACAGTCCCGCCTCGAGCTCCGAGGCCGGAAGGCCACTCTGCCGTTGCAGCTCGTGGAAGAACAGCGCGCCCCGCTGCTCCAGGAGCGCGTGCAGGCGCCGGGCGCGATCGCCCAGCGGCTCCGCCGGACCGCGCGTCGCGTCGAGCAGCCAGGGCAGGTCTTCCCGGCGGGAGAGGGCGAGGGGCGTGAGCCGATTCGGCGCGGCGCGCCGGCGCGGGGCGTCGGGATCAAGCGGCGCGCAGGACAACCTGCCCCAGGCGGCCTCGCCCGAGAGGCACAGCTGGTCGAGCAACGCCGGCGCGTAGCCGGCGATCCGCGCGGCGAGAATCTCGCCTTCCCACGCGCCCGCCGCGGCCTGGAACCCTTGCAGTTGCCCGAGCACCTCGGACAGGCCGGCGGCCCCGTGCGCCTGCGTACCCGGGTGGACGTGCTGCCAGCGGAAGAAGAAGCGCAAGAGGTCGGCGGTTGCGACCGGCTCGATCTCGCGCCGTAGCCGCCCCAGGGTGAGCCGGTGGATGCGGGCGAGCAGCGTCCGCTCGCACCACTCCTGCTCGCCCGCGCCCGGGGTGAAGCGGCCGCGCAGCAGGACGCCTTGCGACTCGAGCTGGGCCAGCTCGACCTCGGACACCGGCAGCCGCAGCCGGCGCGCCAGGCCGCCCTGCGTGAACGGGCCGATGCAGGTCACCCACCCACGCGCCACCTCGACCAGCTCCGGCGCGGGCTGCTCCGCAGCCGCCCAGTGCTCCCCTCGCCGGACGGCGCGCCCGGAGCCGGCGAGCTGCGACAGCGCCTCGCGCCAGCCGTCGGGGACCTCGGCGTCGGGCAGAAGGCCCAGGCAAAGGAGGGCATCGTGCAGGTCGCGCGCGTCGCGCACCTCGGGCCACGCCTGGGCGGCGACCTCGGCGATCGCGGCCGGATCGAGCGCGCCCAGGTCGCCGTCCTTCTCGGGCAAGGTGCGGCGCAGCGACACCGCGCGGGAGCGGCGCTCCTCGAGCGGCGCGTCGTCCAGGTACGCCCACGGCGCGGAGCTCAGCACCTCGTGCGCAAGGGGAGACGGCTCGGGCAGGTCGCGCGCGACCAGGCGCACCTCGCGGGCCACGACCCTCTGGAGCAGCGCGCGGAGCCCTTCGGAGTCCATCGCCTCGTGCAGGCAGTCGCGCAGGGTCTCGTTGACCAGCGGGTGGTCCACCGGCTCGAGCGGCCCGGCGGCGGCGTTGTCCTGGCACGCGACCTGGGCCGGGAACACCTGCGCGAGCAGGTCGTCGGAGCGCATGCGCAGGATGTTGAACGGCACCTTGCGGCCTCCGCTGTGCCGCAGGAGCGCCAGCGAGCGGGTCGCGTTCCAGCGCCAGCGGACGCCGAACATGGGCGCCTGCAGGGCTGCCTGGGTGAGCACCTCGTCGAGGCGCGCGGGGTGGACGAACTCGAAGATGCTCTCCAGCGGGAAGCTGTGCTGCGGGCCCAGGGAGAGCAGCACCGCGTCGTCGGTGGCGGCCGCCTGCAGCTCGAAGTCGAAGGTCCGGCAGAAGCTCTTGCGCAGCGCGAGCCCGAAGGCTCGGTTCTGCCGCGCCCCGAACGGAGCGTGGACGACGAGCTGCATGCCGCCGGCGTCGTCGAAGAAGCGCTCCGCGACCAAGACGTCCTGGGTGGGCAGCGCGCCGAGCGCCGCCTTGCCCGCGGCCAGATACGAGACGACCTGCTCGGCCCCCGCCTCCGCAAGGCCGCACTCGCCGATCGCCCAGGCAGCGGCCGAGGCCCGGTCGCCGAGCATCGGGTCCATCTCGGCGCGCAGCTCGGAGACGACCCGCGACAGCTCCGCGGTGCGCCCGGGCGCCTCGCCGTTCCAGAAGGGCACGGTGGGAGGAGCGCCGTGCGCGTTCTCGACCCGGACCCGGCCCGACTCCACCCGGCGGATCCGCCAGGAGTCGTTCCCCAGGAGGAAGACGTCGCCGGCCAGGCTCTCGATGGCGAAGTCCTCGTCGAGCTGCCCGATGACCACGCCCTCGGGCTCCGCCACCACCTGGTACTGCGCCGTATCGGGAATGGCGCCGCCGCTCGTCATCGCCGCCAGGCGGGAGCCCCGGCGGCCGGACACGGTCCGCGAAACGCCGTCCCGGTGCAGGCGCGCGCCGACCAGCCGCCCCGCCCTGCGCGCCACCCCCTCGGCGTGCATCTCGACCACGGCGTCGAAGTCCTTGCGCGAAAGCTCCCGGTACGGCCAGGCGCGGCGCACCAGAGCGTAGAGCGCGTCCTCGGAAATCTCCTCGCAGGCCGCGATGGCGACGATCTGCTGCGCCAGCACGTCGAGCGGGTGCGCGGGGATGCGCGTCTCCTCCAGCCGGCCGGCCCGGACGCCGCGCACCAGCGCCGCGCACTCGACCAGCTGGTCGCGGGTGAGCGGGAACAGGCGCGCCTTGGGCACGCCGTGGCGGGTGTGCGCCGCGCGCCCGATGCGCTGCAGCCCCACCGAGAGCGAGCGGGGCGAGTCGAGCTGCACGACGAGCTCCACCGCGCCGATGTCGATGCCCAGCTCCAGCGAGGCGGTGGCGACCACCGCCTTCACTTCCGCCCGCTTCAGCTTCTCCTCCGCGGCGAGTCGCATCCCCCGCGAGAGGCTGCCGTGGTGCGCGCAGACCTGGTCCTCGCCGAGGCGCTCGCCCAGCGCGTGCGCGATCCGCTCCACTTGCCGGCGGGTGTTGACGAAGACCAGCGTGGTGCGATGCTCCCGGATCAGCTGGGCCACCCGGTCGCACACCTCGTCGCGCTGCTCTTTGGAGGCGACCGCGGACAGCTCCTGGCCCGGCACCTCGACGCGCAGGTCATAGGAGCGCTTGCGGCCCACGTCGACCACCGCGCAACGCGGCTTCCCGCCCGCGTCGACCCGCGCGGTCCCGACCAGGAATCGCGCGATCTCCTCGATGGGACGCTGCGTCGCGGACAGCCCGATGCGCACCGGCCGCGCCTTGCAGAGCGCCTCGAGCCGCTCCAGCGAGAGAGCGAGATGCGCGCCGCGCTTGTCGCGCGCCACGGCGTGGATCTCGTCGACGATCGCGGTCCGCACCGTGGAGAGCATGCGCCGGCCGCTCTCGGAGGTAAGCAACACGTAGAGCGACTCGGGCGTGGTGACCAGCACGTGGGGCGGCGCCTTGATCATGCGCTGGCGGTCGGCCTGCGGCGTGTCGCCGGTCCGGACGGCGGTGCGGATGTCCGGCACGCCCATGCCCCGCAGCTCGGCCAGGGGCTCGAGCAGGTTCTTGCGCACGTCGTTGGCGAGGGCCTTGAGGGGAGAGACGTAGACGACCTGCGTCTCGCCCGGGAGCGCTTCCCCCTGCTTGATCATCGCGTCCAGGCAGGCGAGGAAGGCGGCCAGCGTCTTGCCCGAGCCGGTCGGGGCGGCGATGAGCGTGTCCTCGCCGGCCTGGATGCGTGGCCACCCCGCGGACTGCGGCTCGGTAGGCGTGCCGAAGCGGCCCTCGAACCAGGTGGCGACGGTGGGATGGAAGCCTTTCAGCACGGTGGGATTGTAGCGCGGCCTGCTGACGTCGCGTGTCAGGAGTCTTCGCGTCGCGTTCCGCCGATGACGACGCGGGCCAGTTGGGTCCGCTCCCCTGCGAAGGCCGCGAGCGCGTCGCCGAGGACGTCGAAAGCCTCGGGCGGGCAGGTCCCCAGGTCGAGCGCCGCGACGACTTCCGCTCCGTCGAGCCGTACCGCCGCCGAGTGCAGCCTGCCCGTCCAGCGGCCGGCCGGCTCGCCGCGCGCGGCGAATCCGCCGTGGCCGGCGACGACCGCCCAGCCGTGGAGAAGCTCGGCCAGCGCCGCGACGTCCTCTTCGGCCGGCTGCCCACCGAACGCGCACCGCAGCGTCAGCTCCTCCCAGTTCCCCGGCTCGAGCAGGAACGGCACCGCGCCGACCCGCACCTCGCGCCCGGCCGGCTCGTCGGGGTGGGCCCCGTGCACTTCGAAGGTCTCGCCGCTGCGGGAGTCGGCCAGGTCGAAGCGCAGGACGAACCCGCTCTCGTGGCGGACGAGCCGCTGCGACTCGTCGCGCGCGGTCGGCTCGCGGAGGACGGCCTCGGTCCCGATGCGGGCCTCCATTTCCTCCAGGCGGCGCAGGTACCCGCGATGGAGCGGGAGCAGGGCCTGCGCCAGCGTGGTCACTTCCCGATCTGCTCGACCTTCTTCTCCAGCGCCTCGAGTTTGCGCTGAAGCTTCTCGATCTCCTGCGCCATCGACCCGCTGCCGAACGAGTCCAGCGCCTGCTTGACGCTCTGGTCCACCTTGGCGCGCAGCTCCTCGACCGCGGTCTGGCCGGCGGCGAGGACCTCCTTGACCGGGCTGGTCCCTTTCTCCTCCGACCCGCGCAGGAGCGAGGTCACCCCCCGCACCTTCTGCTCGAGGTTCTCGCGCAGCGCGTCGGTGCGGCTCTTCATCTCCTCGATGCGCTCACTCAGCTTGTTGCCGACCTTGTCCTGGTAGAAAACGGCGACCGCCTCGCCGCCGTGCCGGATGATCTCGCGCAAGACGCCGAGCGGCATCTGCGAGCGCTTCTTCTCCTCTTCGAAGATGATCTGCGCCAGGGTGACCGAGGTCAGGTCCTCCTTGGTGCGGTTGTCGAGCACCTTCACCTCGGCCCCGCCCTTGATCATCTGCGCGATCTCGTCGAGCGTCACGTAGCGGCTTTCGACCGTGTCGTAGAGCTTCCGGTTCGTGTACCGCTTGATGACCTTGGGCTCCTTGCGCCCTTCCGGCACGTCGCTTCCGCCCTGAGGGGCCGCTGTCTGCTCTTGCTCGGTCATCTGAGAAGCTCCAAGGCACTTCTGACGCGAAGCGCCGGACGGGGATTCCCCCACAGGTGCCGGTGTGTGTCAAGGCGCTCCGGAGTGGGTGTTTCCCCTCTGCCGATTTCCTTGTCAGCATCGCTTTCCCACTGCGAGAATGGAAGCGTGGTCGTCCAATGCCCGAGCTGCCAGACCCGTTTCCGCGTCGCCGACGAGAAGGTGAGCGACCGCGGCGTCCGCGTGCGTTGCAGCAGCTGCAAAGATGTATTCTCGGTGAAGAAGTCCGGCGCCGCCGAGCCGGCCTCTTCCGAGACCGCCGGGCACACCATCGACCTCTCGCTGGATCCGCCGCTCCCTCCGGCGCGGCGCGGCGGGACCGGACCTTTGGCCGGCTCGCCCGCGGCGAAGCCACCCCGTGCCGCTCCCGCCGTGGGCCGGGCCTCGCAGCCGCCCGCGCCGGCGAAAGCCAGCCGCCTCGACGTGGACGACCTGTTCGGCATGGCCGAGCTGACCGGGGAGGCGGCGCCGAAGTCCGCCAAGGCGAAGTCGGACATCGACTTCGACGCTCTCGACCTGGGGCTCGAGGACGAGCCGCTCGCACCCGCGAAACCTTCCACGGGCCCGCTTGCCTCCGGCCGGCCGGTGACTGCCAAGACGAAGACCGGACCGATCAACCAGGAGCCGCCTCCGTCGCGTCCGAAGACCGGTCCCGTCGGGCAGGCCGCCAAGGTGAAGACCGGTCCGCTCGACGCCGATGGGAAGCCCAAACCCAGGACGGGTCCGGTCCGGGACGCCGCGAACGCTTCCTCGGGCCTGGAGCTGGACGAATCCGCTTTGAAGAAAGGCTCGGAACTCGAGCTGTCGCTCGACCCCGCCGAGCGGACCGGCGCAGGCCGGCCGGCCGGCGCGGGCGGCAGGCCCGATTCCAAGCCGATCACGAAGCCGCGGACCGACAAGCAGTCGAAATCGGGCAAGCAATACAAGTCGATCTTCCAGAAGCCGGCGGAACCGCCGCCCTCGGCCAAGCGCGAGCTGATCTCCAGCGCGCTCACCGGGCTCGTCGGCGCGGCCCTGGCCGTGGTGGTGGTGCTCGTGGCCGCCGTATCCGACGAAGGATCGGCCGGTTGGCTCGGCTACACGGCCCGCTCGGACGTGGTGGCGACTCGCGTGGTCAGCGGCCTGTACGACACCGCCTCGGGAAAGCCGGTCTTCTACGTGCGCGGGCGGGTGGAGAACCACGGGCGCAAGCCGCACGGTCCCGTGCGCGTGGTCGCGGAGCTGGTGGCGGGCGGCGAGACGGAAGGCAAGGCGGAAGCGATCGCCGGCGCCGAGCCCAGCCCGGAGGACGTCTACGCGCTGCGCAACGCCGCCGACGCGGACCGGCTGCAGCGGAACCTGCTCGGCGCCGACGCGGAGCGCAGGCTCGCCCCCGGGGCCAGCCTCCCCTTCTTCGCGGTGATCGCCGATCCGCCGACCGACCTCCAGCGCCACCGCTTGCACCTCAGGCTCGAGGCGATCGACGCTTGGTCGCCGCCGCGCACCGCCGAGGCGACCAAGTAGCGCCGTGGACGCGGCGGAGCGAATCTCGCGCCTGCTCGGCGCGATCGGCGATCTGGAATTGCGCGCACGGCGCGCGGCGGAGTTCCTCGGCGAGCTGCCCGAAGACGAGGCCGTCGAGGCGCTCGACGAGCTGCTCCGGCGGACGCACCGGCGCAGCGATCCGCACTCGGCGGCGCTGGAAGGTCTGCTCCGGGGCCTGCACGCCTTCGTGCCCGAGGAGCTGACCTCCCGGCTGCGCTCCGCCGCCGACGCGAAGGGCACGCGGGCGGTGGCGGCGCTGTTCACTCGCAGCGGCGCGGTGCGGACCTTCGATCTGGACAAGGAAGGCTGGGTCGACCGCGAGATGCGCGCGCGCAGCCTCGGCGAGCGAAAGGCGCTCGCGCGGGGGCGCAATCGCGACCTGCTGACCCGGCTCGCGCAGGACCAGGATCCGATGGTGGTGCGCAACCTCCTGGAGAACCCGCGCTGCACCGAGCGGGAGGCACTGGTCGTCTCGTCTCGACGGCCGGTGCGGACCGCCGTGCTGCAGCAGGTGTTCCGGTCGCGCCGCTGGGCGACGAATCGGCGCGTGCGCAAGTCGCTGGCGCAGAACCCCTACAGCCCGCCGTCGCTGGCCATCTCGGCGCTCGCGATCCTCACCTTGCCCGACCTGCGCGAGATCGCCTCGGACGGCACCATCTCCCCGGAGGTCCGGGTCCAGGCGCGGCTCCTGCTCGCGCACCGGACCGGCCCCGTGGCGGAATGACGCCGGCTGGGGGACGCTACTTCTTCGGCGTGGCGGCGGTCTGGGCGGACTTGTCGGTGGTGGACGGCTGCTGCGAAGGCCCTTCCTCGATCTTCTTGGGCGTGACGTCGATGGCGTCGTCACCGCTCATCGAGCGCTTGAAATTGCGGATGCCGCGTCCGAGGGCGTCGCCGAGCTGCGGGACCTTGCTCGCCCCGAAGACGAGCAGCACCACCAGGAAGATGAGGAGGAGCTCGCCGAACCCGAGATTTCCCATGTACGCTGCTCCTTCCAGGTGCGCAGGTGAACGCTAGCACGGGCCGGACCTCGCCGCAGCAGTTCTCGCGCGCCGGGCGGCCGCTCGTCTGGGCGCACCGCGGTGCGTCGCGGGCGGCCCCGGAGAACACGCTGGCAGCCTTCCGGCTGGCGGCGGAAATGGGCGCGGACGGCATCGAGCTGGACGCGCAGCGCTGCGCCACGGGAGAGGTGGTCGTCCTCCACGACGAGTCGTTGGGACGGACGACGGGCCACGCGGCGCTCGTCACGGAGACGCCCTGGTCGACGGTGCGCACCCTCGACGCCGGCGCGCGGTTCTCGGAGAAATTCCGCGGCGAGCGCGTGCCGCTCCTGGCCGAGGTCCTGGCGGAGACGCCGGGCAGGCTGCTCGTCAACGTGGAGCTGAAGTGCGATCGCGCCGACGACCGGGGCCTCACCGCCGCGGCGGTCGCGGTGGTCCGCGAGGCGGGCGCGGAGGAGCGCGTGCTGTTCTCGAGCTTCAACCCGTTCTGCCTCTGGCGGGCGCGCGCGCTCGCTCCGGAGGTGCCGCGCGCCGTGCTCTTCGAGCGCGACTCCTCGTTCCCCTTGCGCCACGCGCTCGCCGCGCCCGCGCTCGGCGCCGTCTCGCTCCACCCGGAGGACGTGCTCGCCACGCCGGCGGCGATCCGCTCCTGGCGCCGCCGGGGTTACCTGGTGGCTCCCTGGACGGTGGACGATCCGGATCGCGCCGAGGCACTGCGAGAGGCAGGGGCGACGGGGATCATCACCAACGTGCCCGACCTGATGCTGGCGCGGCTCGCCCGGCCTTAAAATGCCAGGCCCACCCGGGCGGAGGCGGTCCAGACGCGGGTGAACTGCGTGGAGATGGTGCCCGGTGCGCCGTCGTGTTGGACCGGGTTGGTGCCGAACGCCATGCCGCCTTCGAGGCCGAAGAGCGCCGACCCCGCCACCATGCGCACGCCGGCGGCGAAGCGGTGGTAGCGGTTCTCCCAGAATGCGATGCGGTGGAACGACCTGTCGTCAGCGGAGGGATTGGCCGGATCCTCGGCCCCGGGGTTGAAGTCGATGGCGCCGGTGGTCGCGTCGACCAGCGTGATGCCGTACTGCGCGTACGGTTGCATGCGGACGCTCCCGGCCACGCCGAAGCTCTTGGAGACGAGGATGTCGGCCCCGCCGAAGGACAGGTTCAGCTCCTGCGCACCGATCAGGTGGCTGGCCCAGGCGCGAAGCGCTACGTCGGGCAGCCCGTAGAGGCCCTCGAGCGCGGCCCAGCGCACCTGCCCGCTCAGGCCGACCGTCTGCGAGCCGGCCAGGAGCGACACCGCGGCGCCGAGCTCGACCGAGCCGCCCAGTCCCTTGCGCACCGTCACCGTGGGGAGGAAGAGCGCCTGCGGCGGAGCGCCGGTGCCCAGGGTGCCCTGCGAAGGCCACTCCTGCTCGGAGAGGCGCGGGAAAGCGACCTGGGTCCCCGCGCCCACCTCGAATCCGGCCTGGCCGGTGGTCTGCGCCTGGTCCTCGAAGGCGGGCGCGAACGCGAGCGCCAGCGTAGCGGTCATCCGCGCGAAGCGGAACTGCGCGGCGGGATCGCCCGGCACCACCACGTTGTCGGCACCCAGGCAAAGCGTGCACACCGTGATGTTGTCGGGGCTCCCCAGCCGGAAGAGCTGCAAATCGTTCGTCGCCGCGCGGGCGCCGGCGGAGCAGAGCAGCAGGAAGACGAGCGCAGTGCGCCGCACGTGTCGTGCGTAGCACGGGGCCGGAGCGGGTCAACTTTGCGCCCCAAACCCCGACCCTCGACCCCGAC
>DASQBG010000170.1:0-15079 GCA_035635335.1 Myxococcales bacterium
CCTCGAGACCTTCCTGCACAAGAAGTACATCGGGGCCAAGCGCTTCTCGCTGGAGGGCGGCGAGAGCCTCATCCCGCTGATGGACTGGCTGATCGAGGAGTTCGGCGAGCGCGGCGGCGAGGAGATCGTCATCGGCATGGCCCACCGCGGCCGGCTCAACATCCTCGCCAACGTGCTCCACAAGGACCTCTCGGCCATCTTCGCCGAGTTCGAGGACAAGGACGCCCCCCAGGAGCTGATGGGGCGCGGCGACGTGAAGTACCACCTGGGGTACTCGTCCGACCGGGTGACCAGCAGCGGCAAGCATCTCCACCTGTCGCTCGCCTTCAACCCCAGCCATCTCGAATGGGTCAACACGGTCGTCGAGGGACGCGTGCGCGCCAAGCAGGACCGCGACGAGCCGCGCGACCCGGAGCGCAAGAAGGTGCTTCCCGTGCTCATCCACGGCGACGCGGCCTTCGCCGGTCAGGGACTGGTGGCCGAGACGCTGAACCTCGCCAATCTGGAAGGCTACGCGACCGGCGGCACCATCCACGTGGTGATCAACAACCAGGTCGGCTTCACCACCAACCCGGAGGACGCGCGGTCGACGCCGTACTGCACGGACATCGCCCGCGTGCTGCGCGCGCCGGTCTTCCACGTCAACGGCGAGGACCCCGAGGCGGTGGTGTGGGCGGTGCAGCTTGCGGTCGACTACCGCCAGACCTTCGGGCAGGACGTGCTCATCGACCTGTACTGCTACCGGAAGTACGGGCACAACGAGGCCGACGAGCCCAGCTTCACCCAGCCGGTGATGTACGAGGTCATCCGGCGCAAGCCGCCCGCGCGGGCCATCTACGCGCGCCAGCTCGCCCAGAGCGGAATCGCCACTCCGCAGGAGGCCGAGGAGCTGATGCACGCCCGCGTCCAGCAGCTGGAGGAGGAGCTGGAGCTGACGCGCAAGACGGGCGCCAAGCGGACGCAGAGCGCCATGGCAGGCCTGTGGTCGAAGTACCGGGGCGGCCCGGACAAGGACACGCCGGAGGTCCCGACCTCCGTTCCCCTGCCCAGGCTTCGCGAGCTGTTGCGCGCCACCTCCGTGGTGCCTTCGGACTTCACTCCGCACGAGAAGATCGCCAAGCTCCTCGAGGTGCGCGCCAAGCTCGCCGAGGGCAGCGGCGACGAGCCGTTCGACTGGGCCACCGGAGAGCACCTCGCCTTCGCCGCGCTGCTCGACGAAGGGACGCCGATCCGCTTCAGCGGCCAGGACAGCCGGCGCGGGACGTTCTCGCAGCGGCACGCGGTGCTTTCGGACGTGCGCAACGGGCGAAGGTACACGCCGCTCGCCAACCTCCGGTCCGGTCAGGGCCGCTTCGAGATCTACGACAGCCCGCTCTCCGAGGCCGGCGTGCTCGGCTTCGACTACGGGTTCTCGCTCGACACACCCGAATGGCTCACCTGCTGGGAGGCGCAGTTCGGCGACTTCACCAACGGCGCGCAGGTGATCATCGACCAGTTCCTCTCCTCGGCCGAGGACAAGTGGAACCGCCTGTCGGGCGTCGTGCTGCTCCTCCCCCACGGCTTCGAAGGCCAGGGGCCGGAGCACTCCTCGGCGCGCCTGGAGCGCTTCCTCCAGCTCGCCGGCGAGGACAACATGCAGGTCTGCAACCTGACCACGCCGGCACAGTACTTCCACGCCCTGCGGCGGCAGGTGCTGCGTCCCTGGCGCAAGCCGCTGGTGATCATGACGCCCAAGAGCCTGCTGCGGCACAAGCACGCCGTGTCGACCCTGACCGATCTCTCGGAGGGCGGGTTCCAGCGCATCATCCCCGACCGCTCGGTCAGCCCGCGCAAGGTGAAGCGCGTCCTGCTCAGCTCGGGCAAGGTCTACTACGACCTCCTCGCGGCCCGCGAGGTGAAGCAGCGCGACGACGTGGCGCTGGTCCGCATCGAGCAGCTGTACCCGCTCGATCCGGAGGAGCTGAGCAAGGTGCTGTCGATCTATCCCGAGTCCGCCAAGCTCGTCTGGGTGCAGGAGGAGCCGTTCAACATGGGCGCCTGGTACTACCTGCGGGCGCGGTACTCGCTGCGGCGCATCAGCTGCGTCAGCCGGGCGGAGAGCGCCAGCCCCGCGACGGGCAGCGCCGCCGCGCACCGCTTCGAGCAGCAACTGCTGATTGACCAGGCGTTCGGTGACGCTCCGGCGTCCAGGCAGCGGGCCCAGCCGCGACCCTGATCAGAGGAGCGCCGCCCAGCGGGCGAAGACCTGGAGGGCGAGCGCGCGCAGCCGGGGCAGCTCGGCGGCCGCGCGCGCCAGGATGCGCGCTGCGTCGGCTCCGGTATCGCGCAGCTCCTCCGCGCCGGAGGTGAGCATCGCCTCGAGCACCTGCCGGTCGGTCTCCAGGTGGAACTGGATGCCCCAGGCGCGGGGCCCGGCTCGGAACGCCTGCAACGGCGTCATGGCGGTGGCGGCGAGCGGCACCGCGCCGGCCGGGAGCGCGAAGGCGTCGCCGTGCCAGTGGAACGCTGCGAACGATGCCGGGGCACCCGCGAACAGCGCGTCATCCGTGGCTCCCGGCAAGAGGTCCACCTCGAACCAGCCGATCTCCTTCCGCGGTGCCTTGGCCACCTGCGCGCCGAGCGCGGCTGCGAGCAGCTGGCTGCCCAGGCAGATGCCCAGCACCGGCCGCCCGCTCCGCACGGCGTCCTGGAGGAGGCTCATCTCCTCGCGCAGGTGCGGATGGCGGTCGGCCTCGTAGACGCCCATGCCGCCGCCGAGCACGACCAGGCCGTCCTCCGCCAGCCTCGCAGGCACCGGGTCGCCGGCGAACGTGCATACCACCCGCAGCTCGCACCCGGAGAGCGCCTCGCCGAGCGTGCCCGGACCCTCGAACGCCTCGTGCTGCAGGACCAGGACACGCTTCACGGCTGCACCTTACCTCGAGGTCGGACGAGATCCGGGGACACCATACGTAACTCCAGACGATGCCACCGCCAGTTGGCACGCCGAGTTGCGTATGGTGTCCCCAGATCTGGTCGACCGTGCTGCCGGTCGGTCGCCGCGTTCACGTTCCCCGGTCCTTCTCCGGATGCGGTACAACCTCGGGCCATTTCTGGAGGTGCACCTTGGGGCTGGGCAAGGACTTCCGCCTGCCGCTCGACGCGCGTCCCGTGCGCTACGCCGCGCACCTCGCCCCGGACCTCGAGGCCGGCACGTTCGAAGGGCGGCTCGAGCTGGAGGTGCGGCTCGCCAGGCCGCGGCGCGAGCTGATCCTCCACGCGCTCGAGCTCGACGTGGACCGGGCGCGCGTGCGGGCCGGGGGCAAGACGGTCCGCGCCGCGCGTATCGAGCCGGACGCGGAGAGCGAGACCGTGACGCTCCATTTCGACGAGGAGGTCCCCGCGGGGTCCGCGGTGGTCGACCTCGCCTGGCGCGGCAAGTTCTCCCCCGGCTTGCGCGGACTGTACCGCGCCGGCCCCGTCGCGGTGACGCAGTTCGAGGCCGCCGACGCCCGCCGCGTCTTCCCCTGCTTCGACGAGCCCGCCTTCAAGGCGCGCTGGGCCCTCCAGCTTCTTCAGATCCCTCCGGGGGCGGCGGCCATCTCCAACGGCCGCATCGACAAGGACGAGCCCGGCGAGGGCGGGCGGCGCACGGTGTCCTTCACCGAGACGCCGCCGCTCTCCAGCTATCTCGTCGCGTTCTGCGTGGGTGACCTCGCCGCGAGCGACCCCGTCACCGTCCGCGGCGTGCCGATCCGCACCTGGGCGCTCCCGCCCAAGCGGCACCTCACCGGTTTCGCCCAGGAATGCGCCGCGGCGGTGCTGCCGCTCCTCGAGGATTACTTCGGCCAGCCGTACGCCTACGGCAAGCTGGACCAGATCGGCGTGCCCGACTTCGAGGCGGGCGCGATGGAGAACGCGGCCGCGATCACCTTCCGCGAGGTGGCGCTGCTGCTCGATCCGAAGACCGCGCCACTCAACGTGCAGAAGCGCGTCGCCGAGGTGATCACCCACGAGCTGGCCCACCAGTGGTTCGGCAACCTGGTCACCATGGTGTGGTGGGACGACCTGTGGCTCAACGAGGCGTTCGCCACCTGGATGGCCTACAAGACCGTCGACCTGTGGAAGCCGCGCTGGCGGGTGTGGGCCGACTTCGAGGTGGGCAAGGGGGCCGCGCTCCACCTCGACGCGCTCAAGAGCTCGCATCCCATCCGCGCCGAGGTGAAGAACGCCCAGGAGGCCGGCGAGTCGTTCGACGCCATCACCTACGAGAAGGGCGGCGCCATCCTGCGCATGATCGAGAGCTACCTGGGCGAGGAGCGCTTCCGCGACGGCATCCGCCTGTACATGCGCAGGCACCGCGAGGCGAACGCCACCGCAGACGATCTCTGGGGCGCGCTCGACGAGGCCTCCGGGCAGCCGATCCTCGAGCTGGCGAACGGCTGGATCCGGCAAGTCGGCTATCCGCTGGTGAGCGTCGCGGAGCAGGGCGGGCGCATCGTGCTGCGCCAGCGGCGCTTCTTCTCCGATCCCGAGGCGAAGGAGGAAGGTCCAGGGGCGCGCTGGCTGGTGCCGATCGTGCTCCGCTACCGCGACCGGGGCAGCGTGCGCGAGCAGCGCGAGCTGCTCCGCGGCGCCGAGCGGACGGTGTCGCTCGACGCCCAGGGGGAGCCGGGCTGGGTGCTGGCCAACGCGGGGGCGCGGGGCTTCTACCGCGTGGCGTACGAGCCGCCTCTGCTGCGGCGGCTCATCGAGGCGCTCCCCGAGCTCGAGTCCGAGGAGCGCATGAACCTCGTCTCCGACCAGTGGGCACTGGTCCGCGCGCGCGCCGTCGAGGTGCACGGCTTCCTCAGGTTGCTGGAAGGCGTCGCGCGGCACGAGACCGACCACTCCGTCCTCGACGAGGTGGTCTCGCGGCTCTCGTGGATCGAGCACCGCGGCGTGTCCGACGAGGACCGGCCCGCGCTGCAGTCGTGGATCCGTCGCCTCTTCGTGGAGGCCGCGCTGGAGCTGGGTTGGGAGGCGCGCGAGGGCGAGGACGACGAGCGCCGCCTGCGCCGCGCGGCCGTCCTGCGCGCGCTCGCACTGGTCGCGCGGGACCCGCAGGCAGTCGAGGAAGCGCAGGAGCGGTTCCGCCGCCTGAGCGCGTCGCAGCCGCAGCCCCTGGACCCCAACCTGCTCGACGTGGTGGTCGCCGCCGCGGCGCGCACCGCCGACCGCCGGCGATTCGTCGAGCTGCGCCGGCGGGCCGAAGAGGAGCTGGACCCCGCGGCCAAGCGCCGGTTCCTCCACGCGCTCGCGATGGTGGAGCATCCCGAGCTGGTCCCGGAGGCGGTGCAGCTCTCGCTCTCGGACGTGGTGCGCATGCAGGACTTCCCCACCTACATGGGCACGCTGCTGGGCAACCGGGCCACGCGCGAGCCGGCCTGGGCGCTGGTGCAGGAGAGATGGCCCGAGGTGCGCAAGAAGGCGGACTCGCCGATGCTGCTGAGGCGGCTGGTCGAGGCCCTGGGCGCGCTGCCCGAGCGGCGGCACCTGAAGCAGGTGGAAGCGTTCCTCGCCGCCCACCCGATCGAGGGAGCCCGGCAGGCCATCGCGCAGACCCTGGAGCGGTTGCGGATGGACGTCGCGCTGCGCGAGCGGCTCATCCCGGAAGTCGGCGCCTTCCTCCGCGGGTAGTCAGGCGTACGCGCGGCGTCGGCGTACAGGTTGGGTTGTAGCACCCGTTCGGTAATACATCGCGCGCGCCGATCCGCGGAAATTCTACTACCGAAATGTAGGGAATGCTGTTGAACGGACCCAGCTAAACGTGGTTTTCCCTCACGTTTGTACATGTTTACCCATCGTCAAGAGTTTGACGGTAACGGAAGGTTACGGTATATCGGATTTAACGAATCGCTTTTGCACGGCGGCTCCCGGAGGGGGGCAGGAGTGCAACGGCGCTTCACCTACCAAGGAGACGAAGATGAAGCGCATTGCCAGGATCCTGACCGCAACCGCCGCGGCACTCGCGATCGTCGCGCTCCCGGGCACCCGGGCCAGCGCGGCGACCGCCACGAGCACCATTACCGTGACGGCCTCGGTGGCCAAGCAGTGTTCGCTCGGCAACCCCACGCTGGCCTTCGGCGCGTACGATCCGAACGCCGGAAACCTCGACGTGAGCACGGCGCTGAGCGTGAGCTGCACGAAGACCACGCCCTTCACCATCGCGCTCGGCAACGGCACCAACTTCACGGCGCCGAACCGCTTCATGAAGGACGCGGTCAGCGGCGACACGCTCCAGTACGAGTTGTACAGCGACGCGGCGCGGACCACCGTGTGGAACGCCGCCAACACCGTGGCCGGCACCGGCGGCACCAACACCAGCGAGACCGTCTACGGCCGCATCTTCACGGGCCAATTCGTGACGCCGGCGGCGCTCTACAGCGACACCGTCGTCGCCACCATCACGTTCTGATCGGGGGGACTCGAGTGCGCGCGGCCCCGTCCACCATCGCTGCTTTCCTGCTCTCGGCGCTGGTGGCGGGGCCGACGCGCGCCGAGGGGTTGCAGCTCACCCCGGTCATCGTCGAGCTGACCCGCGACCAGGGCAACGCCATCCTCTCCCTGCGCAACGACACCGCCGCGCCGGTCCGGTACCAGCTGAGCGCGGTGACCTGGGACCAGGACTCGGCCGGCCAGCTCAAGCTCGCTCCGACCAAGGATCTGATCCTCTTCCCGCTCCTGCTCGCCTTGAAGGCCGGGGAGCAGCGCAACGTGCGGGTCGGCGTTCAGCCGGAACGCTTCGGCGCGGTGGAGAAGACCTACCGTGTATTCCTCGACCAGCTTCCCTCTCCGGACCGTCCGGGCAACAAGCCGGCGGTCCAGGTCCTCACCCGGGTGAGCATCCCCGTGTTCCTGGAGCCCGAGCGGTCCGTGCCCGCCCTGCGCATCGAGCGGGCGGAGATCTCGCAAGGCAAGGTTTCCTTCCAGCTGCAGAACGTGGGGAACGTGCGCGTGCGCCCCACGGAGATCGTGGCCGACGCGCTCTCCGGCAACGGCACCGCGGTCACGCGGCAGCGCTGGGACGGATGGTACGTGCTCGCCGGCGCTGACCGTGCCTACGAGTGGCCGCTTCCCAAGCAGGGCTGCGAACGCGTTCGGTCCGTGCGCATCGAGGCCCGGCTCGAAGGCGGCAAGGCCCTGGCCTCCGCGCTGGAGCTGCCCGGGGGGGCTTGCGGCCCATGACCGGGGCGCGCCCAGCCTGGCTCTGGGCGTGCGCCCTCCTGGCCGCTGTTGCCGCCAATGCGGACCCGGCGGCGCCGTCCGACGAGGTCCCGGCGCAGCTCGACCTGCTGGTCAACGACGCCCCCATGATCACCGCGACCGTGCTGCTGCGGTCCGGCGATGTACTGATCGCGCCGGATGATCTGGCGCAGGCGGGCCTGGACCCCGCCCGGGGGCAGCGCGTGCGGGTCGACGGACGCGAGTACGTCTCGTTGCGCTCGTTGGGCCCCGACGTGCAGTACCGGGTCGACGAGGCGGCCCTCGCCTTGCGGATGTCGGTACCTCCGGCGCTGCTGGGCAAGTCGGTGGTCGATTTGCGCCCGAGCGTGCGTCCGGCCGGGCTGGTCCTGCACCGCGACACCAGCGCGTTCGCGAACTACTCCGTCCAGGCGGACGTGGGCGGAGGGGTGGCCACTTTCCTGGAAGCCGGCGCAAGCCTGCGGGGCGCGCTGCTCTATAGCGGCGCTTCCCGCGCGGTGGACGGAACGGTCACCCGCGGCCTGTCCAGCCTCACTTACGACCAGCCCGGAGAGCTGCGCAGGTGGGTGCTGGGAGACTCGGTCGCGAGCGGGAGCGTGCTGGGAGGCGGCGGAGTCCTGGCCGGATTCTCCGTCTCCCGCGAGTTCGCGCTCGACCCGTACTTCATCCGCGGACCCCTGCCGCGCCTGCAGGGCTTCGCGCTGACGCCGTCGAAGGTGGACGTCTACGTGAACGGGGTGCTGCTCCGGCAGGAGGCGATCAAGGCCGGCCAGTTCGATCTGATGAACCTTCCGCTCGACACGGGCGACGGGGCCTACCGCGCGGTCATCCGCGACGCCTTCGGCCGCGAGCAGGAAGTCAGCGGGCGCTACTACTTCTCCTCGGGCCTGCTCGCCAAGGGGCTCACCGACTACTCGTACCAGCTCGGCGCGCAGCGCAACGGGTTCGGCTCGCAGAGCTGGGACTACGGCGCGCCCGCCTTCCTCGCGCGCCACCGCATCGGCCTGTTCGACTCGCTGACGGCGGGCGCGCGCGTGGAGGGCACCCGAGGCGTGGTGAGCGGCGGCCCCACCCTGACCGTGGGCTTGCCCTTCGGGGAGATGGAGCTCGCCGCGGCGGCGAGCGGCGGGCGCGGCGGCGCCGGCGGTGCGGCCTCGCTCTCGTACACCTACGTCTCGCGCCGGTTCAGCATCGGCGCCCTCGCGCGCCTGATGAGCGACACCTACGCGAATCTCAGCCTGCGCGACGGCGACGATCGGCCGCGGCTGCAGGCCAACCTGTTCGCGGGGCTGCCGGTGGCGAACCGGTTCTCGCTCAACGCCGAGCTGCAGCTGCAGCAGATGCGCGACGCGGGGTCCGTGCAGCGCATGGGCCTGCGCGCGGACGCGCAGGTCGGCTCGGCCTCCACGGTATCGATCAGCCTGGGCAGGCTCGAGTCGGGGGGATCGGGATCGCTGGACGCCTACGTGATGGTGACCCACGCCTTCGGCGCGCGCACCATGGCGAGCGCCTCGGCGGTGCAGCGCGACGGCGCCGCCGGCACGAGCGTGGTTGCCCAGCAGTCCGCGCCCGCCGGCCAGGGGTTCGGCTACCGGGTCGCGGGCGACACGGTCGGTCCGTCGTCCAGCTTCGACGCGCTCGCCCAGTACCAAGCGTCCACTGGAATCTATCAGGCCGAGTACCGGCGCATCGGGCCGCAGAACGCCGGCAGCCTGCAAGCGTCCGGCGGCGTGGTGGCCATGGGCGGAGATCTGTTCCTGACCAGGCCCGTGCAGGACGGCTACGCGCTGGTCCAGGTCCCGGGAGTCGGCGGCGTGCGCGGGTTCCTGAACAACCAGGAGATCGGGCGCACCAACGGCCGCGGGAATCTTCTGGTGCCCGGGCTGTCGTCGTACTACGGCAACAAGATCAGCATCGCCGGAACCGACCTTCCCCTCGACTACGACGTCGGCAAGACCGAGGAGCTGGTGGCGACCTCGCTGCGGGGCGGCGCCGCGGTCCGGTTCGAGGTGCGGCGCGTGCAAGCGGTCACCGGGCAGATCGAGACGGAGGGCGGCGCGGTGCCCGCGTTCGGTGAGCTGCAGATCGACGGGAAAGACGCGCGCACCTCCTCTCCGGTCAGCGCCGACGGCCGGTTCTGGCTGGAGGGATTGGGCCCGGGCAGCTACGCCGGCGCGGTCGAGTTCGGCGGCGGGACCTGCAAGGTCACGCTCCAGGTGCCGGCCTCCACCGAGCGCGCGCTGGACCTGGGGAAGCTGCGCTGCTCCCTGGCCCATCGCGTCGCCGCGCGCTGACGGCGGAGCGCGGCGCGGCCGGGCGGGTGGCGGGGCTCACGCCACGGCGTTTTCCAGCGAGCGCAGCGCGATCATCGCCCAGTCCGGCCGGCGGTCCAGCTCGACCTGGACGTCGTCCAGCGCCAGCTCGAGGTTGAGCGTGTCGAGGAGCATCTCCGTCTCGGCGCGCTCGCGCGGCACGATCGGCGACCCCTTGGTCGCCTCCAGGTAGGCCCCGAGGAAAGCGGCCGGCACCCACGTCATCCACAGCCGTGCCCACGGCTCGGCGGCGGTCCGGTCCGCCTCGCGCACGATCGCGGCATCGCGGAGCGCGGTCTGGGCCGCGTACTCGAACGAACGGACCATGGCGGCGACGTCGCGCAGGGCGCTCCGCTTGCGGCGGCGCTCGGCGAGCGGGCGGTCCGAGTCGCCCTCGAAGTCGAGCACCGTGAAGTCCTTTCCCGTGTAGAGCAGCTTGCCCAGGTGGTACTGCCCGTGGATGCGGCAGCGGCGCGCCGTCAGGCGGCGCTCCAGCAGCGGCTCGAAGCGCTTGTAGAGGGCCGCCTCGTGCGTGAGCAGGTAGTGGGCGAGCTCGGCCAGCTTCCCGGAGAGCCTTGGCCCGCGCAGCTTGAGCTGCCGCAGCACCTTTCCGGTCAGGTTGCGCTTGCTCTGGTAATTGGAGCGCTGGTCGAGGGTCGAGTACGGCTCGGTCCCCAACCCCTCCTCCGCCGCGTTGGCCAGGGCGAGGTGCAGCTCCGCGGTCCGGCGGCCCAACAGGCGCGCGCCGGCCAAGGACCCGATGAACAGCTCGCGCACGGGCGGCGGCTCCATCGCCGCGAGATCGAGCAGCATCGCTCCGGCGGGCAACGGCGGCGGGTGCGCGTCCGGTCCGCTGGCCAGCGCGCGCTCGTAGAACCGGCGCAGCTCGTCGCGCGCCCATTCCCAGGCGGTCCCTTCGTTCCGGACCCAGCCGTGCAGCGTGGCGAGCGTGATCGGCTCCGATCGGCCCGGGCGGTACTCGACCGAGCCGAGCACCGGCGGGACCAGCGCCTCGGGCCCGCGCGCCGAGAGGAAGCGGTTCAGCTCCAGCTCGGGGCTCACCCCTTCGCCCAGGCGGCGATAGAGCTTGAACATCAGGAGCTCGCCGTAGGCGACCGAGGCGCGCCGGTGGTCCGATCGCGGCAGGCGAGGGTCGAGCGACCCCGCCGGTAAGTTCTGGCGCAGGTCGGCCCACACGGGCCCCAAGCTGCCCTTGCCGCGCGCCCGCTCGCGAAACGCGTCGAGCAGGACGGCCGACCAGGGCGCGTCGGCGCTGGGATCGAGCAGGACCGCGGTAGGCTCGTCGGTACGGCCCGGCGCGCGGAGGTGCGCGATCAGCGCCTGCGGGGAGCGCTCGCGGAGCAGGGGAGCGCGATCGCCCGTTTCCACCGCCAGGGGGATCAGGTAGTCCTCCGGCTCGCCGACGGTGAACTCGACCCGGGCGACCGCGAACTGCACGCCGCCGAGCGGCAGGACGTCGAGCACCTTCACTCCGGAGATGTCGCGGTCGCGCCCGGCGAACCAGCGCCGTCCCTCGATGTAGCCGGGCAGCACCTGCTCGAGCAGGGCGCGGTCCGCCGCCGCCGCTTCCATCCCGGCCGGCGCTTCGACCACGGGCGGCTGGTACGCGGCCTCGCGGGCCACGTCCGCGGCCGCCTTCGGCTCCTCCAGCGAGAACCAGTAGAACTCGTGCGCCCCGAGGGTCAGTAGATAGGGAAGCTCCCCGATGGCGGGGAACTTGGTCTGCCCGAACAGCTCCAGCGGGGCGCGCCCCTTGTGGGAAGCGAGGTTCAGCTCGACGTACTGCACGCGGCGCGAGAGGTTCGCCACCACCAGCACGGTCTCGTCTTCGTGCCGGCGGATGAAGGCGAGGACGTGCGGGTTGTCCGGCGAGAGGAACTCGATCGTGCCGCGGCCGAACGCCTGGAACCGCTTGCGCAGCGCGACCAGCCGCTTGGTCCACCAGAGCAGCGAGTTGGGGTTCTGCTGCTGCGCCTCCACGTTGAGCGACTCGTAGTGGTACTCGGGGTCGATGATCACCGGCAGGACGAGGCGCTGCGGATTGGCGCGCGAGAAGCCGGCGTTCCGATCGGCGCTCCACTGCATCGGCGTGCGCACGCCGTTGCGGTCGCCGAGGAACACGTTGTCACCCATGCCGATCTCGTCGCCGTAGTAGATGACGGGCGTGCCGGGCAGGGAGAAGAGCAAGCCGGTCATCAGCTGGATGGAGCGGCGGTCGTTTCCCAGCAGCGGCGCGAGCCGGCGCCGGATCCCCAGGTTGATGCGCATCGCCTGATCGTGGGCGAAGGCGCGGTACATGTAGTCGCGCTCCTCGTCGGTCACCATCTCCAGCGTCAGCTCGTCGTGGTTGCGCAGGAAGATGGCCCACTGGCAGGGGGGCGGCGGCTCCGGCGTCTGCGCCAGGATGTCGATGATCGGCAGCCGGTCCTCCATGTGCATCGACATGAAGATCCGCGGCATGATCGGGAAGTGGAAGTTCATGTGGCACTCGTCGCCCTGCCCGAAGTACTGGGCGGCGTCCTCGGGCCACTGGTTCGCCTCCGCGAGCAGCAAGCGGTTCTTGAAGCGGGCGTCGATGTGAGCGCGCAGCTTCTTGAGGAAGGCGTGCGTCTCGGGGAGGTTCTCGCAGTTGGTGCCGTCGCGCTCGTACAGGTAGGGGACGGCGTCGAGACGCAGTCCGTCCACCCCCAGGTTGAACCAGAAGTCGACCACCCCGAGCATCGCCTCCTGCACCTCGGGGTTGTCGAAGTTCAGATCCGGCTGGTGGGAGAAGAACCGGTGCCAATAGTACTGCTTGGCGACCGGGTCCCACGACCAGTTCGCCGGCTCGAAATCCTTGAAGATGATGCGCGCGTCCTGGTAGCGCTCCGGCGTGTCGCTCCAGACATAGAAGTTCCGCTCGCGCGACCCGGGCGGGGCCCGCCGGGCGCGCTGGAACCACGGGTGCTGGTCGCTGGTGTGGTTCAGGACCAGCTCGGTGATCACGCGGATCCCGCGGCGGTGCGCCTCGTCGAGGAAGATCTTGAAGTCCTCCAGCGTGCCCACGTCGGGATGCACGTCGGTGTAGTCGGAGATGTCGTAGCCGTCGTCCTTGCCCGGCGAGGGACAGATGGGCAGGAGCCACAGCGCGGAGACCCCGAGATCCTGCAGGTAGTCGAGCTTCTCGGTGAGCCCGCGGAAGTCGCCGATGCCGTCGCCGTTCGAGTCCATGTACGACCGGACCCGCAGCTCGTAGATGACGGCGTCCTTGTACCAGAGCGGGTCGTCGGCGAGGCCGCGCCGCGGCGCAGTCATCACCCGCCGCTTCATGGTCCCGCCTCCTGTTCCTCGAACATCCGGTCCCTCTCCAAACCAAGGAACATAGGGTAGCGACCCGCCTGCGTGTACGCCGCAGCAGGCTACACTGTTCTCCTCTTCTCTCAGGGCTGCCCGCCGGCCGCCCGGCAGCCCAGCGGCCTCCCCGGCGGGCCCGCGCTCACGCCCCGCCCAGGAACGCTTCCAGCTCCTCCCGTACCTCGTGCGCGTCCCTCTCGCCCAGCGCGATCAGCTCCCTCGCATACTCCCTGTCGAACAGGAGGTAGCTGAGCAGGTCCGACGGGTCCTGCGTCTGCACCGCGTTCTCCCCCATGCGCCGCATGAAGTATCCGGCGGGCCCGGAGAGTCGCGCCCGCACCGCCGGCCGGGAGAGCACGTCGGCGGCGACCTTCCCCAGGTCCTGGCTGGGCCGGATGAACAGGTCGCGCACGGGCCGGAGCGCGCCGCCCGCGGCGACCAGCGCGAGCGCGACCTCCTGCTCCTGCAAGAGGACGGGGGTCAAGGCGCGCAGCGCCGCGTTCACCCGGCGCAGGTTGGCGAGGTCGTTCTCGACGCGGTCGAGCAGCAGCGCGTCGAGAAGCTTGCCGAACAGATACAGGGGCGAGGAGAGCGATTCCTGGTGCGAGGCCCCCTGCCGCTGCGAGGCGCGCGCCTGCAGCGTCCGCGGATCGGCGCGCAGGCCGATCACCAGCACCCGCTCGCAGCCCATCCGGATGGCGGGCGCGATGGGGGTGTTCTGCCTCACGCTGCCGTCGACGAACAGGCGCCCGGCGACGCGCACGGTGGGGAAGATGATGGGGATGGCGGCGCTGGCGAGCGCGTGCTGCGGCTTGAGGCGCGCAGGCACGTACTCGACCGAGGCGTCGGTGGAGTAGAGCGCGTCGTCGACGGCGCTCTCCACGAAGATGACGGTGTGCCCGGTCTCGACGTCGGTGGCGGAGACCGTGACGGCGCGCACGGCGCCCTCCGCCACGTTGCGGTGCAGCGCCCGCCAGGGGATGAACTCGCGTACCAAGGTGGCCAGCGGGCCCGCGTCCAGCAGCGAGGAGACGCCCTCCGGAGCCGGCTTGCCGACCAGCCAGCGGGCGATGGCGGCCAGGTCGCCCCAGCCGAGCTTGAAGACGTCCTCCAGCCGCAGCGATTCCCAGCGGTCGGCGAGGAGGCGCACGCCGAGGTCGGGCATCTCGGCGCGCGCGGCGAGCGCGCAGGCGTTGATGGCGCCGACGCTGGTGCCGCAGAAGATCTGGGGGAGCGCGGAGCGCCCCTGGCGGGGAGCGAGCTTGCCGAGCGCGTACCGCAGGACGCCGGCCTCGTACGCGCCGCGCGCGCCGCCCCCGGAGAGGACGAGCGCGAACGGCTGTTCCCCTCCTTCCGGCATCCTCCGCTTACAGGTTCAGCTGCAGGCCCGCGCCGACGGAGAGCGTCTGCTGGTCGAAGAAGTCGTGTCCCGCGCCGCCCAGCGGGAAGTCCGCGGCGAGCTCGAGATACAGCTTGGCGACCGGCAGGCCGATCGTCGTTCCGATCGCTGCGCGCATGCTGGCGAAGAAGTCCCCCGGCTCCAGGTGGAGAGGCACGGCGGCGCGCACGTAGAAGGGCAACAACGGTGGGTCCAAGGTGGCGCCGAGCCGGAAGGTGGTGCCGATGCGCGAGTCCTGCCCGGGGGCCGGATTCACGCGGAAGGCCTCGGCAATCTCCGCGTCGATGGAGAGGAACGGCAGCACGTAGTACCCGAGCATGCCCACCACCGAGGGACGCCACTGATCGGTCAGCCAGCTGGTCGACGAGGGCGCGCCGTTGTGCGAGTTCACGTGATCGAGCAGCTGCGTCTCGGCGCCCAAGCGGAGCTTGACTTGCGCGTGGGCGGGAGCTGCAGCGAGCGCCGCGATGGCTACGGCGGTGCCGAGGGTGGGGAACTTCAGCACGGTGTCCTCCTCGCCCCGAAGGGCTTGTCCTGCACGGGACCCGGGCTCCGGGTCCCCCGGCCACGCAAGGTAGCTACGAACGACGCGCTCTCCAAGAAAAGCACGGTGCCGGCCGTGCGGTCAGGCGGACAGCGCGAGCATCCGACGGACGGGCTCCAGCGCGCGCTGCCGCAGGTCCTCGGACAGGGTGATCTCAGGCGCCCGGTCGCGCATGCAGAGATAGACCTTCTCCAGCGAGTTCAGGCGCATGTAGGGACAGATCGCACAGTTGCAACCCGAGCTGGG
>DASQBG010000171.1:0-4518 GCA_035635335.1 Myxococcales bacterium
CTGCCGTAGCCGATCACCGCGACCTTGCGGCCGCGAACCAGGTCGAGGGTTGCATCCTTATCCGTGTAGATGGTGGCCATCGTTCACTTCCTTCGCTTCTGCGTGTGTGGGACTGCTGCTTGCGGGAACCTGCGTGACCGCGCCTTCGGCGGCCGAGGAAACGAGTGCGGCGTACTTGGCGAACACGCCCGAGGTGTAGCGGGGCACCGGAGGCGCCCAGCCGCGGAGACGGGAGGCGAGCTCGGCGGGCGAAAGCTCCACCTCCAGCTTGCGCTGCTCGACGTCGACGACGATCAGATCGCCCTCGCGGATTCCGGCGATGGGGCCCCCGACCGCCGCCTCGGGCGCGACGTGGCCGACCATCAGGCCGCGGGTGGCGCCGCTGAAACGGCCGTCAGTGAGGAGCGCCACGGACTCGCCGAGGCCCTCGCCCACCAGCGCCGCGGTGACGCCCAGCATCTCGCGCATCCCGGGCCCTCCCCGGGGCCCTTCGTATCGGATCACCACCACGTCGCCCTCGCGGATGCGCCGGTCGCGGACCGCGGAAAAGGCGTCTTCCTCGCGATCGAAGACGCGCGCTGGCCCGCGGTGGAACGACCGCTCGTGGCCCGTCATCTTCACCACGCAGCCCTCGGGCGCGAGGTTGCCGCGGAGGATGACCAGCCCCCCGGTGGTCCGGATGGGCCGTCCCGCGGGGCGCACCACTTCCTGCCCCGGCGTCTCGGTGGCATCCCCCGCATGCTCCTTCCACGGCTTCCCGTCGGCTGCGCGGGCCCTGCCGTCCAGGCAGCCCTCCTCGAGCAGCCGCTGGATGACGAGCGCGACGCCTCCCGCCCGATCGAGATCGACGGCGGTGTACTTGCCGCCCGGCTTGAGGTCCGCGATCAGCGGCGTCCGGCGGCTGACCGCGTCGAAATCGTCGATGGTGAGCGGAACGCCCGCTTCCCGCGCCAGCGCCAAGAGGTGGAGCACGGCATTGGTGGAACCGCCCGTGGCCGCGACCGCCGCGATCGCATTGTCGAACGAGACCCGATCGACGACGTCGCTGGGCCTCCGGTTCTCGCGCAAGAGGCGCACCAGCTGCGCCCCCGCCGCCCGCGTCGCCTCGTCCTTGCGCGGATCCTCGGCGGGGATGGTGGCGTAGCCCGGCGGGGACAAGCCGAGCACTTCCATCGCCAGCGCCATCGTGTTGGCGGTGTATTGCCCGCCGCAGGCGCCGCTGCCGGGACAGGCGACGTCCTCGAGCTCCTTCAGGCGCGCGAGCGGAAGCTTTCCGGCAGCGTGAGCTCCCACCGCCTCGAAGACGTCCTGGATGGTGACGTCGCGGCCTTCGAATCGGCCCGGCGCGATCGACCCTCCGTACAGCAGGAGCGAGGGAACGTCGAGGCGAAGCAGCGCCATGGCGCCCGCGGGGATGGTCTTGTCGCAGGCGACCAGGACCAGCATCGCGTCGAAGAGGTGCCCCCGCCCGACCAGCTCGATGGAGTCGGCGATCACCTCGCGGCTCACCAGCGAGGCCTTCATGCCCTCGGTGCCCATGGTCACGCCGTCGCTGATCGCAATGGTGTTGAACTCCATCGGCGTCGCGCCGGCCGCGCGGATGCCCTCCTTGGCGCGCTCCGCCAGGCGGCGGAGGTTGAAGTTGCAGGGCATGGTCTCCGTCCAGGTCGTCGCCACCCCGACGATCGGACGCGAGAGATCCGCGTCGGTGAAGCCGATGCCCTTCAGCATGGCCCGGGCCGGCGCCCGGTCCGGCCCTTCGGTGATGGCGCGGCTGCGCGAGCGCGGATCGTCCGGCATCAGCGGGTCTCCTTGTGCAGCGCGAGCGCGCTCAGGACGGCGTTGCCCACCTCGACCGTGCCGAAGGCGCGCTCTTCCGGCCCGGCCACGTCGGCGGGGAGCGCGCCGGATTCCAGCGCGGCCGCGATCGCCGCCTCGACCGCGCGCGCCTCGGTGTCCAGCCGCAGCGAGTGGCGCAACAGCATCGCGACGCTGCCGATCGCTCCATACGGGTTGGCGACGCCCTTGCCGGCGATGTCCGGGGCCGAACCGTGCACCGGCTCGTACAGTCCGGGCCCGCCCAGGCCCACCGAGGCCGAGGGCAGCATCCCGATCGAGCCGCCGAGCACCGCGGTGAGATCGGTGAGGATGTCGCCGAACAGGTTCTCGGTGACGATGACGTCGAACTCCGCCGGCTTCTGCAGCAGGCGCAACGCGCAGGAGTCCACCAGCTGGTGGTCGAGCTGCACGTCCGGGAAGTCGTCGCGAACGACCCGGGTGGCGACCTCGCGCCAGAGCCGCGAGGTCTCCATCACGTTCGCCTTGTCGACGGAGGTGAGGCGGCCGCTGCGCGATTGCGCGAGCCTGGCCGCCACCCGGACCACGCGCGCGATCTCGTCCGCGCTGTAGGCGCAGAGGTCCTCCGCCCAGTCCACCTCGCGGCGCTTCTCGCCGAAGTAGATCCCGCCCGTCAGCTCGCGCACGACGAGCACGTCGACGCCGCGCAGCAGGTGGGGCTTGAGCGGGGAGGCGCCAGCCAGCCGTGGATGCATGGCCGCCGGACGCAGGTTCGCGAACACTCCCAGCGCGCGGCGGAGCGCGAGGAGCCCCTGTTCCGGCCGGATGGGCGCGGTCGGACCCCAGCGCGGTCCGCCCACGGCGCCGAGCAGCACGGCGTCGGCCGAGCGGCAGAGCGCGACCGTGTCCGCCGGCAAGGGGACTCCGCTGCGATCGATGGCGCTCCCGCCCACCAGCGCCTCGCGCACCTCGAACGAGTGGCCGTACAGGTTGCCCACCGCCGCCAGCACCCGGGCGGCCTCGGCCGTCACTTCGGGTCCGACGCCGTCGCCGGGCAGGATCGCGATCAGCGCGCGCATCCGTCCCCCTTGCCTTCCCAAGCGGCGATCGCGGGCTCCTGCGCGAGCAGGAACCCCAGCTCGTCCACTCCCTGCAGCAGGCAGCGGCGCGAGAAGGGGTCGATGTCGAACGTGACGCGCGTATCGCCGAAAGCGAGCGTGCGCTCCTCGAGATCGATGCTCACGCGCATCCCGGGGGACGCCAGCAGGACCTGGTGAGTGGCCCGGTCCACGATCACCGGAAGCAGGCCGTTCTTGAGCGCGTTGGCGCGAAAGATGTCGGCGATCGACGAGCTGATCACCGCGCGGAACCCGTAGTCCAGGAGCGCCCAGGGAGCGTGCTCCCGGGAGGACCCGCAGCCGAAGTTCGGGCCCGTCACCAGCACCCTCGCGCCGCGGGCCTCCGGGCGCGAGAGCGGAAAGTCAGGCCGCGGGTGGCCGCTCTCGTCGAAGCGCCAGCCGGCGAACAGGTAGCGCCCCAACCCGGTGCGCGTCGTGCCCTTGAGATAGCGCGCGGGGATGATCTGGTCGGTGTCGATGTCCGGGCCGGGGATCACCGCCGTCCGCGACTCCAGCCGGTGGAAGGGCTGCAGGGTCATTGCAAGGCTCATTGCAGGAGCTCCCGCGGGTCGGCGATGGCGCCCGCCACGGCGGCCGCCGCCGCGCTCAGCGGGCTGGCCAGGAACGTGCGCCCGCCCGCGCCCTGGCGCCCCTCGAAGTTGCGGTTGCTGGTGCTCACCGCAGATTGGCCCGGGCGCAGCGAATCGCCGTTCATGGCGATGCACATCGAGCAGCCCGGTTCGCGCCATTCCGCGCCCGCTTCCCGAAAGACGCGGTCGAGCCCCTCCTCCTCGGCGGCCCGCTTCACCTGGCGGGAGCCTGGCACCACCAGGACCCGGACGCCTCTGGCCACCTGGCGCCCGCGAAGGACCGAGGCGGCGGCGCGCAGGTCCTCGATCCGCGCGTTGGTGCAGCTTCCGATGAAGACGACGTCGACCGGATGCCCCAGGAGCCGCTGGCCGGGACGCAGCCCCATGTACCGCAAGGCCCGGTCGAGCGCCGCTCGATCGGCGGCGTCGGTGACGGACCCCGGATCCGGCACCGCGCCGCCGATCGGGGCGGACATGGAAGGGTTTGTGCCAAACGTAATGGTCGGCTCCAGGCTGCCGGCGTCGATCTCGACCGTGCGATCGTAGCGGGCGCCCGCATCGGTCTGCAGGGTGCGCCAGCGCGCGACCGAGCGGTCCCACTCGGCGCCCTTGGGCGCGCGAGGACGGCCTTCGAGATACCGGAAGGTCGTATCGTCCGGCGCGATCAGCCCGGCGCGCGCCCCGGCCTCGATCGACATGTTGCAGACGGTCATCCGCTCCTCCATCGAGAGCGCGCGCACCGTGCTGCCGGTGTACTCGATCACCTGGCCGGTCCCGCCCGCGATCCCGATGCGAGCGATCACCGCCAGGATCAGGTCCTTCGCCGATACTCCGGGCCGCAAGCGGCCCTCGATGCGGACTTGCAGCGTGCGCGGGCGGCGTTGCAGCAGGCACTGGGTGGCGAGCACGTGCGCCACCTCGCTGGTGCCGATGCCGAAAGCAAACGCGCCGAATGCGCCGTGGGTGCTGGTGTGGCTGTCGCCGCAGACCACGGTGGTCCCGGGCAGCGTGAG
>DASQBG010000172.1:0-5966 GCA_035635335.1 Myxococcales bacterium
GCGAGACCGAGGTTCCAGTACCCCTTGGCGAGCTGCTCGCTCTTGATCTTGGGATTCTTCTGCCCGTCGGCGATGGCTTGCGAGAAGGTCGCCTGGGCCTTCTTCCAGTCGCCGCGTTCCGCCCAGCCGATGCCGCCCTCGAGCTGCGGGATGTCGGAGTCCTTCTGGAAGCTCGCGGTCACGTATTCCTGATGCGGAACGATCGCGCGCATGAAGCGCTCCAGCACCCCGCGCCGCGCCGACCGCTCCAGCGCGTCGTGGTCGATCGGCTCGGGGCGCTTGCCGTACCCGGAGTTGGTGTCGTCGCGCCGCTCTTCGTAGGTCTTGGCGATCACCAGCCGGCCAGTGGCCACGTCGACGATCTTGAAGGTCGCGCGCGTCCGGACCTCGCCGCGCAGCTTGTAGATGACGACGACGCTGCCGTCCTTGTTCTTGATGCGGTCCTCGGAGGGGATCTCGCGGTACTGCTCGTCCACGTCGCCGTAGATGAGAGCGCCCGCGGTCATCACCTTGCCGAGCTTCGCGGCCTTGCTCGGATCCGCCAGGTCGCTGGCGGAGAGCGACAGCTCGCGCATGATCGAGTTCATGTGCTGCCGGTCGAGGACCTGGAAGCGGTTGGTGCCGAGCAGCGCCTCCTCGAGCGAGTCGCCCATGATGGTGTTGCCGCGGCCGCGCATCTCGCCCACCGCGACGCTTTGGTAGGCGACCATGTTGATCTCGGCCGGACGCATGACCGGCACGCGCACCGGCACGGATCCACAGGCGCAGAGCAGGGCTACAGGGAGCGCGCTTCTGGCGCGGGCGCTGCGAACGGGCGAGGTCATGGTGTCTTTCCGGCGGCTTTCGAGTGCGTGGCGATTCCGCATCGATCGCTAGCACCGCGCTGGAACTACGGTCAACTTACTCGCAAGGCGGCCGGAAAGGGGCTCCTGGAGGGCGCCGGACGACCTCATCCCACATGGGCGCGGTGGCCGCTTGCGGCGCACACGCCGTCCCGGGGTACCGTATCCGCACTCGAGGCCCCGCGGGATTGCCCATGATGCACGATGTTCTGCGCCAGCGCGTCACCGCCTTCCTCTGCTGCGCCGCGCTCGCCGCCGCGGCCGAGCCTCCCAAGGATCGGACGCTGGCGATCGCGGCCATCGAGGCGCGAGGTGGCGCCGCCCCGGACCTGGCGAGCGCCGCCGAGGATGCGCTGATCGCGCAGCTCGTCTCGGACGGCGCGCTGCGCGTGGTGGAGCGCCAGCAACTCGCGCGCGTCATGAAGGAGCAGGCGCTGGCCCAGTCCGGCGCGATGAGCGACGAGGTGCAGATCGAGCTGGCCAGGCTGGTCGGCGCGCGCTGGATCGCGGTCGGAGCAGTGCAGACCACTTCGCGCGGGTACAGCGTGTCGCTGCGCGCGATGGACTCGACCACCGCGCAGGTGGCGTTCGCGGACAGCGTGAAGGTCGCGAACGAAGATCAGGTGGAGGCGGGCGCGCGCCAGCTCGCGCAGGGCCTGGAGGCGAAGCTGTCCGGCGGCACGCTGCCGGCCGGCGCCCAGGCGCTGGGCAATTTCGATCCGGGCGAGGTGAAGGACGGCGCTCGCGCGCTGGCCCGGTCCCTTGCGATGCGCATGCCGGGATTGACCGGACGCGTCACGCTGGCGCTGCCCAACGACACCCTGAACTGCGCGTTCGACGGCGGCTCCCCTTTCCAGGGGCAGTTCTTCGAGGTGCGCGGCAAGGACGAGGTGACCGAGAGCGAGGTGGTGAAGGGGTACTTCCTCCTGCGCACCGTCTCGCGCACCGGCTGCACCGGCCGCGTCAAGCGGGAGCCGGGCGCCAACATCGAGGAAGGCGACCAGCTCGTCTCGATGCCCCTGAAGATCTCCGTCGAGCCGATCGAGGCCGGCGCCGGCGCGGACGCGGCGGTCGCCAAGGTGCTCACGGAGGAGACGCGCGCGGCCCTCGCCAGCTTCCCGCAGTTCACCGTGGCGCAAGACGCGCAGCTCACCGCGCTGGGACGCGTCTCGGGAACGCGCGGGCGCCGCACGATCACGGTCCAGGTGGTCGACAAGAAGGGCAACGCGGTGCAGAAGCTCGAGCTGCCCGGCTCGTTCTGACCGGCGAGCAGCTCAGACGTTGAACAGGAAGTGCATCACGTCGCCGTCCTGGACGACGTATTCCTTGCCCTCGACGCGCAGCGCGCCCTTCGCGCGAGCGGCGGCTTCGCTGCCGTGGCGGAGCAGCTCGTCCCAGCGGATCACCTCCGCCTTGATGAAGCCGCGCTCGAAATCAGTGTGGATCGCGCCGGCCGCCTGCGGCGCCCGCGTGCCCTTCCTGATCACCCAGGCGCGGCACTCGTCTTCGCCCACGGTGAAGTAGCTCTGCAAACCGAGCAGGTCGAATCCAGCGCGCACGAGCTTGTTCAACCCGGGCTCCGAGAGCCCCACGTGGGCGAGGAACTCCGCGCGCTCTCCGGCAGGGAGCTGCTGGATCTCCGCTTCCACCTTGCTGCAGATGGCCACCCAGCGCGCTCCTTCCCGCTCGGCCAGCGCGGCGATCTTGCGCACCAGCGGGTCGGCGTCGAGCCGCTCGAGCTGCCCCTCGTCGACGTTCGCCACGTACAGGACGGGCTTGGCGGTCAGCAGGAACAGCTCGCGCATCCGCGGCCTCTCGTCGTCCGAGAGCGACACGCTGCGGGCGGGCCGGCCCGCGTCGAGGGCGGCCTTCAGCTTGTCGTACAGCGCGAGGTCCGCCTTGGCCTCCTCGCCTGCCTTCCCCGGCGCCTTGGCGTCCTTCGCGCGGCGGTCGCGCTTCTTCTCCAGCGTGTCGAGGTCCTTGAGCATCAGCTCGGTCTCGACCACCTCGCGGTCGCGCTCGGGATCCACCGCGCCGTCGACGTGCACCACGTCCGGATCGGCGAAGCAGCGGAGCACGTGCGCGACGGCGTCGACCTCGCGGATGTTGCCGAGGAACTGGTTCCCCAGGCCCTCTCCCTTCGACGCGCCGCGCACCAGGCCGGCGATGTCGACGAACTCGAGCGCCGCGTGGGTGGTTTTCTTCGGCTCGAACAGCGCCGACAGCTTGTCCAGCCGCTCGTCCGGCACCGGCACGACGCCCACGTTCGGATCCTTGGTGGCGAACGGGTAGTTCGCCGCCAGCACGCTCGCTCCGCTGAGCGCGTTGAAGAGGGTGCTCTTGCCCACGTTGGGCAGCCCTACGATGCCGATCGACAGACCCATGGGGGCGCGGATCTACACCAGTCGCGGCCCTGGCGGCACGGTTTCGCGCAGGGAGGCTCTGGTGCTCGGCTCCGACGTGACCACCCCACCCGACGTCCCCGGCAGGGTCAGAAGCCCGTCTCGGGCGTTTGGTTGGGCCGCCACTTGAGCAGGCGGTTCTCGACCAGGGTAATGAGCGACTCGGCGGCGAGGGCCACCACCGCGAGGATGAACATCGCCGCGAAGACGCCGTTGGCGTTGAAGGCGCCCTGGGCAGTGGCGATGAGGAGCCCGATCCCCTGGCGCGCGCCGAGGAACTCGCCCACCACCGCGCCGACCAGAGCGAAGCCGAAGCTCACGTGGAGGCTGGCGAGGATCCAGCCGAGCGCCGAGGGCATGATCACCGACCAGGTCACCTGGCGCGGCGAGGCGCCCAGGATGCGCGCATTGGCGATCAGGTTCCGGTCTGCCTCGCGGACGCCCTGGAAGGCGTTGCCGAACACGACGAAGAAGACCATCACCACGCCCAGCGCCACCTTGGACGGCATTCCCAACCCGAGCGCGATGACGAAGATCGACCCCAGCACCACGCGCGGGATGGAGTTGGCGACCTTGATGTAGATGCCGAACACGTCCGCGAGCAGCTGATTGCGGCCCAGCGCGACGCCGAAGATCACGCCGAGCAGCGCGCCGATGGCGAAGCCGAGCAGGGTCTCCTCGAGCGTCACCAGCACCTGCACCCACAGGGGGCCCAGCGAGGTCCCCTCCGCGATCCAGGTGCGGATCTGCTGGACGACCTCGGACGGCGTGCCGAAGAAGAACGGGTCGACGATGCCGGTTCGGGCGCACAGCTCCCAGGCCCCCAGCACCAGGGCCAGCACGGCGATCTGGAGTGCGGCCACCAGGCGCCTGCGCCGCGCGAGGCGCTCCGCGGCGGCCGGAGCGGCCGGCTCCACCTGGGCCAGGCGGGCCTCGGTCATGCGGCGGCTCCGGCGGCGCGGCGGTAGCTCAAGAGCACTTCCTCGCGCAGGTCGTTCCAGATGAGGCGCGACAGCTCGACGAAGCGGGGCTCGAAGCGGACCTCGGAGGTCACCCGCGGACGCGGCAGGTCGATCGGATAGCTCGATTTGACCGTGGCGGGCCCCGCGGTCATCACCACCACCCGGTCGGCGAGCGCGATCGCTTCCTCCAGATCGTGGGTGACGAAGACGACCGACGCCCGGGCCGTCGACCAAAGCTGCAACAGCTCGTCCTGCATCAGCACGCGCGTCTGCACGTCCAACGCGCTGAACGGCTCGTCCATGAGGAGGATGGCCGGCTCGTTGATCATCGTCTGTGCCAACGCGACGCGCTTGCGCATGCCGCCGGAGAGCTGGTGCGGGTGGTGCCGCTCGAAGCGGGAGAGACCCACCCGGCGCACCCAGTCCGCCGCGCGCCGCAGCGCCTCGTCCTTCGGCGTGCCGCGGAAGATCGGCCCGGCGGCCACGTTGTCGAGCACGTTGCGCCAGGGGAAGAGGGCGTCGCTCTGGAAGACGAATCCGACCCGCGGATCCACGCCGGTGACCGGCTTGCCGAGGACGACCACCTCGCCCGAGGTGGGAGGCGAAAGGCCCGAGATGAGCGAGAGCGTGGTCGACTTCCCGCAGCCGGTCGGCCCGACCACGGCGCAGAACTCGCCAGCGCCGACGGTCAGGTCGACGTCGCGGATGGCGGTCAGCGCCATGCCTGTCGGAGTGATGAAGCTTCGGGTCGCGCGCCGCAGCTCGATGCTGGGCGCGGCCATGGCTACTTCGCCGCCTTGACGAACTCGGTGGTGTAGGTCTTCGACAGATCGATCTTCTTGCTCGCGAGCGCCTTGTTGGACGCGGCGAGGATTTGGAGGACCGTCTCCGGGCCCTTGTCCGGCATCACGCCGTCCGCGGTGAACATGTCCTTGCCGTCGGCCAGCGCGCGCACGTACAGCTCCTTGTCGCCCGCGTAGTAGTCCTTCGGCATCTTCTCTGCGATCTCGGCGGCCGGGTGATCGTGGATGTAGCTCAGCGCCTTGACCAGCGCGTTGGCGAGCTTCTGCACTTCGGGCTTGTGCTTGTCGACCCAGGAGGTCTGCGCGTAGAGGCACGCGGCGGGGTAGGGGCCGCCGAGCGCCGCGCTCGTCTTCGCCGGCGAGCGCAGGTCGACGAGCACCTTGGCCTCGCCGGTCTTGAGCAGGCGCGAAACGGTCGGCTCGGTCGTCATGCCCGCGTCGATCTTCCCCTGCTGGATGGCCGCGATGAACGTGCTGCCGGCTCCGACCGGCACGAGCACGAACTCGCCCATCTTCACGCCGTTCCGCACCGCCAGGTACTGGGTGAGGAAACTGGTCGACGATCCCAGCCCGGTGACGCCCAGGTTCTTGCCCTTGAAGTCGGCCGGCGAGCGCAGCTTGTCCGCGACTTTCGACGAGACGAGCTCCACCTCGCCCGGCGCCTGGCTGAACTGCACGACCGATTCGACGAACTTGCCCTTGGACTGCAGGTCGATGGAATGGTCGTAGAAGCCGACTACCCCCTGCACCTCTCCCGCGAGCATCGCGTTCTCCGCCTGCACGCCGGCCGGCTCGGTCAGGAGCTCCACCTCGAGCCCTTGCTCCTTGAAGTACCCGAGCTGCTCCGCCAGCTTCGCCGGCAGGTAGATCTGCTTCTCGATCCCGCCCACCATGATGGTGATCTTCTCGGCGCGGGCGGACCGCGCAGGAACGAGCACCGCGACCGCGACGAGGAGT